>CACZPS010000029.1 GCA_902783125.1 uncultured bacterium
CTGTTATAGAACCCCACATTATCGACTTTTTGCGGGGCAGTAAGCACGAAATTGATAAATAATTATTCGTGCAGCATACTGCTCGCTACATGGTGCACACTTAAACAACTACTTCCAAGCTTTATAAACACTTTAGAAGCTCCAAAAGAACCCTTAATTAGTTCTTTTGGCTGCTTTTGATTGTGTTTTGTTGTATTATATTCTACTTTTTCTAATACTTGACTTTTACAATAGAATCTACTTACTTAATCAATTATGCATTATACATTGCTTTAATTGATTGATTTTATGAATAAAATTTGTAGTGTGCACTTTAGTGCACAAATTTAGGATTTTTTAATATTTTTATTATTATACATTGCCTGTTGACGAGTTCCTGTCGTCTTCAAGTTGTTTAAGTTGTTTAATATCAACTTTTTCGTCCTGTGAGTAACTGTTCATGTTGTTTATTGAAACATCAATATCAACATTTACATCAGCATCGACCATATCTACATCAGATTTTGTATATTCATGGGTTTTTCCGTCTTCCAGTTTTACTGATACGGTACCTTTTAAGAAATTGATAAGAAAAACTTTTCCTAATCCGTCAGGAGTCATTACCGATGAGCCAATTGGCGGCATGCCCTTTGCGGCATTGATGTAGGTTGAATATTCGTAAGTTAGGCAACACAATAATCTTCCGCAGGTTCCTGAAATCTTAGTAGGGGAAATTGGCATTCCCTGATCTCTTGCCAACTTTACGTTTATTGGTTCAAACTTACGCTTAAATGTATTGCAACAAAATGGTTGCCCGCAGGGTCCAGCCCCTTCCATAATTGAGGTTTCATCGCGAACACCAATGTGTCGTAAGTCAATACGTACACGTTTGAAGGTTTGGGTCAAGTCTTTTAATAATTCTCTAAAGTCAACTCTTTCAGGAGCTGTATAATAAAAAGTTATTTTCCTTTTGTCAAAAGTCAGTCGGCATTGTGTAAGATTCATATTGAGTTTATGTTTTTCAACAAGTGCTTTACATTTAAAGAATGATTCAACTTCTTCTTTTTTTATATCCTCTAAAGTCTGTAAATCTCTTTGCGACATAACTCTTACAAAATCAAACGGAGTTGGTCTTACTTTTGAGTTTTCCCAAACTTTTGATATTTCGTCATTAACAAGAACAACTTTTAGAGCTTCTTCACCCTTTTCTGTTCTTACCAAAACCATCTGACCATGCTCTAGTTTGATATTCTCAGGCACGTTTAACGGATTAAAACAATTTTTTAAATAATATACTGCGTACTTCATCATTAATAATTATATCAGAATAATAAAATATTTTTCCTTTGATTTCACACTAATAAACATCTTCACTTTTTAATTTTCTGTTCATTAATTTATATAATACTTCTTGCGGAGTTATATCAGTGTAAACTGCTTCATAAATTGCGGAGGATACAGGGACTTCTTCTCCGAGTTTCTTAGCTAAATCGCATACAGCTTTTGAGGTTTTAACCCCTTCTGCGACAGAACCGAGTTCCGCTAAAATATCATCAATCTTCTTTCCTTTCCCAAGCATAGAACCTACAGTATAATTTCTGGATAGCGGACTTGAACAGGTTGCAATTAAATCACCCATTCCTGAAAGTCCGTACAACGTTGACGGATTAGCTCCAAGTTTAACACTTACCCTGACAATTTCTGCCATTCCTCTTGTTAAAAGAGTCCCCATACAATTATCACCTAAATCCATAGCGTGTGCGAAACCTGAAGCAATTGCAATAACGTTTTTCAGACTTCCGCCTAGCTCGACTCCTATAACGTCAGGGTTTGTATAAAGTCTGAATTTATTTGGAACATTAAGCGCATTTTGGACATATTTTGCTGTTTCTTCGTCTTTACTTGCAACAGAAGCCGCCGTTGGTTTTCCTGCCAATACTTCTCTTGCAAGGGTCGGTCCTGAAAGTATTGCTATTTTTTGTTCAGGTAAGACTTCAGAGATAACTTCAGACATTCGCTTTAAAGTGCCTAATTCAATTCCTTTAGAGGCATTGACAATTATCTGTTCTTTATTTACCCCTGCTTGTTTTAATTGTTCACAAACAGGTCTGACTCCGCCTGTTGCAACAACTGATAGAATTATATCTGCATCTTTTATTGCAGATCTTAAGTCGTCAGTTATTTTAACTGTATCTTTTAGCTGAACCTCTAATGGTTTAGAACAATGTTTATTTTTAATTAAATCATCTGATAAATCTGACGTTCTTCCCCAAATACAAACCTCATCAAAATTATCTGTTAGTAGCCAAGCAAGTGTTAATCCCCAGCATCCTGGGCCTAAAACTGTTAATTTCATTATTTATTATCTCCCAAAACTCTCCTCAATACTCCACAGCATCGTCTTAATTCCACCTCAGCTTCTTCAATTGAAATGTTTTTTACAATTGAAACGATTGCGGGTTTTATTTTCCAATTACAATTCCTAAGAGTCTTAAACGCAGTTGATATATTTACTCCGGCAATCTCTGATACAATTCTTATAGATCTGTCTTTTAATTTTTCGTTAGTCGCTTTTAAATCTATCATAAAGTTTTCATAGGTTTTACCTATTTTTATCATAGAACCTGTAGAAAGCATATTTAGTATCATTTTTTGAGCCGTTCCGGCTTTTAGTCTGCTTGACCCAGCTATAACCTCCGGTCCGACTTCAACGCATATCAGTGTTCCTACTTCATCAACGATTTTGCCTTCAGAGTTACAAGTTATACCTATTGTTTTACATCCGACTTCTTCAGCATAGGCAAGAACGCCAAGCAAGTATTTTGGATTTCCGCTAGCGGATATCACAACAGCAACATCTTTATCCGTTAATATTTTGGCATCTTCGTAACCTGCCTCATAGTTATCTTCAGCACCTTCTACGGCAAATCTCATCGCATCATAACCACCGGCAATAACTCCCTGTACCATATCCGGTTCTACGCTGAATGTCGGTGGACATTCTGAGGCATCTAAAATTCCAAGCCTTCCTGACGTTCCTGCCCCAAAGTATATCAGATGCCCTCCAAGCAAAAACTGTTTGGATATTATATCAATAGCTTTTGCGATTTTTTCAGCTTCATACTCAACAGCGCGTGCAACAATCTTGTCTTCTTCGTTCATCTTATGAACAATATCAATTGTCGGTAATAAATCAATATCTTTTGTATTATCATTACGATATTCGGTAATTATTTCGGACACAGAAAACTCCTTAATTATATATTTTTCATCAAGTTAGCCATTTCAATAGCAGATTTTGCGGCATCAGCACCCTTGTTGCCGGCTTTTGTCCCCGCTCTTTCAATTGCTTGTTCGATATTGTCTGTTGTAAGTACACCGAAGATAACAGGAACTTCTGTTTCTAATGCCACAGCTGCAACCCCTTTACTGACTTCTGCACAAACATAATCATAATGAGAAGTAGAACCTTTTATTACAGCTCCTAATGTTATAATTGCTGCATATTGACCTGATTTTGCGCATCTTTTTGCAACAATCGGGATTTCAAAAGCTCCGGGAACTCTTACAATATCTATATCCTCATTATCTACACCATGTCTTTGTAATTCGTCAATAGCTCCTTCTAATAATTTCCCCCCAATGAAATCATTGAATCTTGATAAGATAATACAGAACTTTTCACCGCTTGTTGTTAATAACCCCTCAATTGTTTTCATAATATACCTCTGCTCTGCCAAATCTAAACTATGAATTTATTTTATAATATATAAAGCTATTTTACAAGGGATTATTAAGGATTTTTTAGCTTTATTTCTTTTGGGGTTGTCGTAATTCATTTGCATATTTTTCACAAATCTCTTTTGGTAAATACATTGTTATATACCCTAAATCTATATTAGAGGTTTCGATATCAGAATTATTAATAATATTTTCCAATACCTCATTAGGGTTAGAATTATTATATCTCAGCATTAAGTGGTTATAGTCAACTGTCCCGACTTCAGGACTAATAAATCGTTTTCCTCTTTTGAAATGTGCAATATGAGAGCCTGTTTTTGCTTGAGAAACAATGTTTAATGGGATATTGTTGTCAAGACAGTATTTAACTTCTAATTTATCTGCGAGCCGCCCCACCCCGCCAATATTTACATCATCAAAATTCTTTAAATATTCTACAATCAGTCTGTCTCCGATAATTTGTTCTTCTGCATAATCTTTTGCTAATATTTTAGGCACTCCTCCCTTGCGCTCCGGAGTCGTAAACCAAACATAGCCATAATTTCTGTTCAAATCCTTTGACATGAACTGATAGATTATATTTCCCGGTTCTTTGTCTGTTGTGCAAGTTAAAATATTTACAGGAAATTTTTTGTTTGTAGTTTTATCTATCAATTCTCCATTTAAATCCGGATTATATTCCGCATTAAAGGTTTCCCCGCTGCTCATTTGACCCATTATAAAGGTTTTTGGCTTATTTAAATCAAATCTGTCTACGTGGCTGTAATAGCAGTTGTCAAGCGGGTTAAATATATCTATGCAACACACATTCTGCTTGTTAGAACAGAATGATTTGTTAACATAAATATTGCCGATTGAATTGTTGATTATCATATTTAATAAAAACAGCTAAATATTATTTTTGCTATTTCATTATTTCTGAATACTGAGGATTTACCGCCAGCCATCTAAAAGTTTGTTCTTTTGATTCTGGAATATCAATAACATAAGTTCCGCCGTATCGACCTCTTGTAAAGCGTACAATACCGCTTTTTGAAAGGTTGTTTAAGGCTTTTCTTATGATATTAGGGCTAACATCAAGCATTTGCGATAATTCATTAATTGATGGCAATTTTGAACCGATATCATATTCCTGCGCAATTATATTTTTAATTTTTGTTTGTATCCTTTGATAATGATAATATGCGGTTTCTTTTGCAGGAGCAAAAATTGACATCTCTCGCTTTGGCTCAAATGCTGATTTTTCTGAAGTGTTTATAACAGTTGTTCCGTACGCACCTCGGCGCGGAAGGAGTATGTTTTCTTTTGCCAATATTTGGAGTGCATTATGGATTGTTTTCATACTAACGTTGAACATTTTTGCCAATTTGCTGTGTGATTCTAATTTATCCCCAATGTTATAATTTTTTGAAATGTGGTTTTTTAAATCTTCTTTTACTTTTAAAACAAGGGTTGTTTCATCTGTTTTATTATTGGTGTCAAAATTCAATGTTTTAATAATCAATTCTTTATTTTTATTGTATTCCAATATCCCGTCAGAAATAAGAGATGAAGATGCACTTCTAAGAGTATTCAATGTAATATCAAGCTCCCGTGAAAGTTGTCTTGATGCTGGTAACTTATCCCCAATAAGTAAGTTATTCGTTTTTATATATTGTTTGATTTTTTCTTCGGCAAAATCTTTTTTTGAGGTTTGTTTTCTTATGTTTAATTCTTTGTCTGTCCTGTCTTTTAAAATAGAACCTATACATTGTTTAGAGTATATATAATCATTGTCTTCAAGTATTCTTAAAACATTTTGAATTGTGCCAAGGCTAACACCTAATGCGTATGCAAACTCTGCTTTTTTAGGTAAAAGTTGACCATAAGTGAAAGTATTGTTATTTAATCCTGTATCGATTGCTTTCATTAACCATTTCGATAAAACTTCCGTCTTATTTACGTTTTTTAACTCCGGTAATGAGGTTTTGAATTTTTCTATGCTTATGCTTTCGAGTTCGCTTTTCTTATAGTTGATATATTTCATAATTTCTCCGTTTCGTTTTGGGGTCACTTTAACCTTTATGTTTAAAGTGTACCATAAATATAAAAACAAACAACCTATGTAAACAAATTTTTACATAGGTTTTACATAAATACAATTCTCAAGTAAGTTTATGAAATGTTTTTTATCTTGTCGTATTCATCATAATTAGTGATTTTATAGTTATCCTTAACTGATTTCATTTTAATTGCCAAAAAAAGTTGTTCTCCCAGAAGTTTTGCCCCTATTTGCTTTTGTGGTTTGTTAGGAGTTAAATCTTTTACTGATTCTTTTTTCCGTTCTTTTTTTTGAGCTTGAATTTGTTCACATTCTTTTTGCGAAACAGTGAGATAATTGTTTGAAACAAAATTATCTTGTTTCGCTTTTTTTTCTTCTATTCTTCTAAGTCTGCTCTTGTCTGTCGTTTTGTCCCCTGTAGGTGTGACCCCGTATGATAGTAGTCTTTCCATTATTAGTTTTTCTTCCGCATCAACAGATGACACCATTGGTGCGTAGCTAAAAGAATAATTTGGGGTAATATTTTGTATTGACATATAGACACCTTGACTAAACACACTTATATGTATACTATGTTCACCAATTTTATTGTTTTATAACATATTTAAGTAATATATATTTTTTTTGTTACTTTTGTTTACTTTTTTTATTTTATACCATAAAATCTTAAAACAAATTTAGCATTAGGCAAGATGTGTTAATCCGTCAAAAAAAATGTTGGCTTATTATTGTCAATCTAAATAAAAAAGTCGATTATTGGAAAGTAAGCGACCGGTAAGAGTAAATATTCAGTAAATATGAGTAAATGGATTTTTGGGGTAAAGTTGCGCTTCCGAATGGCAAACCCGCTACGAAAAGCGGACTTTATAAAAATAAAACATCAAATTCTATGAACCGCACCAATTCGATAAATACATCAATGAAAACAGATGAATATAGAATGAGGCAACTGAAGTGAGAACTTTTGGGTGTGTATCCCCTCAAAAAAACAAAAACTCCCTTTTGGGAGTTAAAACGCGCCCTGAGGGATTCGAACCCCCGACCTCCTGGTTCGTAGCTATATTCAAGGCTTTTTAGCATTTTCTAAATGTCAATATTTTTTCTTAAATTGTTAAGCTGAAAAATCGCTGAAACTCTTGTGGCACAATTTTTCTTAACATTCATAAGACACTTATTTTTACTCTTACAAAATTGTAAATTTTAGTCATTTTATAAAATTTCTGCATTATTCATGAGTAAATTATGGCACATTTATGGCACCGATTTTATATTTCCAAATTACTGAAAATATTGAAGTTATCTCTTAAATTGATATTTGCATGTTCCATGGTTTTTATACTGCCTGATTTCCATTCGGGATTTGCAGATTCTATCAAGTTATTCATACAATTATCAAAATCTTTTTCGGACAACCCTATATCTTGAATTGATATAACTTCATTATCAAAATTTTTGTTCAATTCTTCAATAAACTTGATACATTCAGGGCTAAATTCATAATCTTTTGATTTTAAAAGTATGAGATTATCAAGTTCCAAACTTTCAAAAATTGTTAATGCGTATAATACTCTTTCAAAATCCGTCAAAATTCCACGTCTTGAATTTGAACCGTAAGGAACATTGAAAGCAATAGTATTAACCATATACAAAGTTTTATTTTTTACAAAAAAGTCCGGTGGTAAAGTATCGTCATATTTTATGTTATTCTGCAACATTATTACTTGTGCAATTATATATGGTCTTATAAACCTTATCTCACCTTTAATACGGTCAATATGGCAAAAATTCGTTTTCTTTTTATAAAATTCTGCCATTTGTACTTTTGCTTTTATCGTAAGTTTATAGACATTTTCTGCCAATTCACTTAATTGCTCTGATTTTATGTTGCTAAAATCATACTTGTCAGAAATGTGCTTGTGTCCCACAAGAGAATGTCTTAAATTTTCATCATAAGATTTTAAAATTGTGTTTGTCATAATTTGCTCCTTTTTATTTTCATTGTAAAAAAATAGTGCGTCAGATGATGACGCACTAAATTTTTATCTTATCAAAAGCTTTTCTACCGACTTGTTCAACTTCGGGCATTAAGTGTCCGTATCTATCGGACGTGGTTTGTATCGATTCATGCCCCATTTGTGCCTGTATATATTTTAACGGCATATTTTGAGCAATAAGAAAACTTGCAAAAGTATGTCGTAAATCATGGAATCTTATCTTTTTTACTCCTGCTTTTTCAAGACAAGGGTTAAATTCTCTTGCAACCATATTTTTACCGTCTTTGTAAGTACCTGTTGCACTTTGAAAGACAATATCATTGTCATTTTTTCTTAATTCTAATAATACTTTTGCAAGATTATCAGACATATTTATTTTTCGGTTAGACCTTTTGGTTTTGGGGTTTTGTATCTCGCCTTTATATAATGATTTATTGACTGTAATTTTCTTGTTTTCAAAATCAATATCTTTCCATTGTAAAGCCAATAATTCGCCTCGCCTCATTCCTGTCATTATTGCCGTTAGTAATAGCGGATAAAACTTCGGATAAAAATTTTCTGCTGTTTTTAAGACTTTTTCAATTTCTTCCGTATTTAAAAATTTCATTTCTTTATTTGGTAATTTTAGTTTCTTAACTTTTTCAATAGGATTTTTTGCCAAGTAACCATTCTCAACTGCAAAGTTCATAATTGTTTTAATCAGAGTTAATAAATCGTTTATTGTTCTTGGTGCGTAATCGTCAGCCTGTTTCTTTTTAACAAACTTGCTAATCATTGCAGGGGTTATTTCTGATAACTTAAAATGCTTAAAAAATGGTTTAATATGATAATTCAAGTAACTGTTATAACCGTCTAATGTCGAACGTTTTGAGTAAACTTCCGTACGTTCTTTTATAAAGATGTCGCAAATATCAACAAAATAAATTTTTTTGCTCTTATTAGTATTACTTCCGTTTTCAATTTGCAAACGAATTTTTGCAAGTTCTCTTTCTGCATCTGCTTTTGTTTTAAATCCTGCTTGACGGATTCTTTCACCAAAAGCATTACGGCAGTCAATTTGCCAAGTATAGCCATTTTTATTTTTTCGTTTGCGTATAGACATAATTTTGTCGATTTATTCCTTTTGTTTTATGCTGATAATTTCTCTGAAACATAGTTATTTTGTGCATTTAAAATAAAATTGCTTGCTTTTGTAGCATCATGTGAGGCTTTGAAAATGAAATTTTTATCATCTGATAATGCTTTAAGCCAACTTGCTATATAACTTGTGTTATTTTCTATATTTGGAGTTATGCCAAATTCAGCACATAAAAAACTTGCTCCAATTTCTGCAATAAGTTCTTCATAGGCTCTATTTTCAATATCAAACTTATTGAGCCGATTTAACCTGTCTTTATGCCCTGTCCAATGTGTCATTTCGTGCAACAGAGTTGAATAATAACCCTCATTGTCTTTAAAATTAGACTTAAACGGCATATTTATAAAATCATCTTTGGGACTATAATATGCTCTTTCGCCCTGATGTTTTATTTTTATATCGTGAAAATCAATAATATTGTTGATTTCTGTTACTTCTCTAATGTTATTTTCTGTTTCTTTAAAGTTCAATTCTTCAATTTGGTCTATGTTAAAAACGTATTCTGTCTTGAAAAACAGATATGTTTTAGATTTTTCTTCATTCTCATTATCTTTTATAACAGGGTTACAAACAATTATAGGTGTTCCTTTCTCGCCTTTTCTGACTTTTGCTTTCAGGGTTCTAGCCTGATTAAAACCTAACCAATAATTGTTAGTGTAACCTTGTATGTGGCTTTCAAGCCACAATATCAGGGTATTTATTCCCCTATATTGCCGATTTGTTTTATAATTCAACGGCAGAAGGTGTCTTTTGAAAGGGCATTGCCAAGGGGCTTTTTGCCCCTTTGACAATACTTCTATGATTTTATCGGTTATCGTCTGTCTAACATCCATAACTGATACCTTTCGTAGCCTGCAAGAATATTGTTGTTACAATAGACCTGATACTTTCTTCTTTTTGATAGGTTTTGTTGCTGTTTCTAACCACATCATCACAAGCCATATAGAGATTAAAGAGTTTCTGCATTCTCTCTGTCAGATTTTGTGGCGGTACAAGTTTGCTCTTTGTAGTTTTAGCCGTCTTTGTTGCTTTCGGCTTAATATCTTCGGCACTTTCAACAGGAACAACGGCAACTCTATTATTATCATTTGTGATAAGTCTTACAACTTGCCCTTTTACAAGTGATTTTAATTCTTCATTGTCGGGTTTATCCCATTTAACAACTGTTTCGCCATTTTCGGTTTTAAATACTACATTGATTTTCGTACCATACCTCGTTTCTACTTGTTTTGAGGGAGTTTCTACCCTCGCTAATGCTGATGTACTCATTTTTGCCTCCTTTTCAGTATTCTTTTACAGCTTTAGAATTTGTTTAAAAGGCAGATTTTGAGGGAATTTTAACAACACAAACTAAACACTTATATTGAGTGCTGATTTTATTTCTAGGGCTGTATTCCCTTGTATCATCTAACTTTTGACGTATTCTATACTATAATAGAACACCGATAAATTTGGCTTGTGTATAATTTCTAAGCAAATGTAACAGGTTTGTTACTGTGTTTTAGGCACAATCCTGCTCTATAATATCATCTTTATGTTTTTGTAGTGCAATTTCGTATTCTTCTTGTTTTTTCTTGAAAAATTCTAAGATTAACCTATCTTCACTATTTGTACCGAGTTTAATTTTTTTGACTCTGTCAATTTGGCTCTTATAGCTAAAATCCCCGAAATTATCTATGTAGTCCTTTGTTACATCATTATACACGAGATTTATTCCTTGATATATTTTATCTCGCTTAATCATAATAGGAGCATCCGTAGATAGTTGTGTCAATAATTTTCCCACCATTATTGGATTTTGCTTTACATTCCAAAATGAATCAACTAACATATCAAGATGTACTCCTAAGTGATAAATATCATAAATAGTAAGCCCTGCTTGATAATCTCGTCGTAAACAGTTTACAATAGGATGAAATTTTGGGTCAATTTTATTTTTCCATTCTTCAATTTTAGCATTTTCGATTATTTGAGGTACATTCAATACTGGCGAGTTTTTCCATTTTTCAAGACCTTCATTAGCCCATAATTTAATATCTTCTAGTTCTTTTAATAATTTTGGTAATAAGAATTTGTCAATTTCATAAGGTAGAAAAGTTCTATTAAATGGGATAATTTCAAATCTTCTATCAACGGCATAACCTTCATCTTTAAATTCGGGCATATAATTTGTCATAAATAGTAATTTTGCCTTTGCTTTGAATTTTATAATTTTGTTTTCTTTTTTATCAAATACCGTTATTGTATCACCGCCTGTTATCTTTTTAATCGTACTCATATAAAATTTGTCATCCTTGCTTGGTTCGGCTATCAACACAATACTTGCATTTTTTAACATTAAGTAATCTTCATATCTTAACTGATAATTCTTCTTTGTTAAAATATCTTTTGACATCATTGCAATTTTATCATCTGCAAGTTTTATCAAAATTTCAGCAAAAACACTTTTGCCATTTGCCCCTGTTCCATAAAGAGCATACAATTTTTGTTCAACATTATAGTCAGATAGCAACATTCCGACTAACATTTGAACATAATCAATTAAATTTTCGTCATTCATAAATATTTCATTTAAAAACTTAAGCCACACAGGGCAGTTGTAATTTTTTTCCATTGTTTTCTCCTTTCTTTAGTTGAATGGTTTATAGTTATACTTTTTTACCAATGCGTTAAATTTTTCCATTTGATTTTCATCTTCAGGGTGCTGTCCGATTTTTATAAATTTTTCGTACATTTCCTCCGGATATTTTTTGCGGTTTTCATTTGCTTTTTTATCCATATATGCATCTAAATCAAAACCACATTCTACAATTTCTTCGAAAAAATCTTTCATTTTTATCTCCTTTCTTGAAAACATAATAAACCATAACCCCCTAAAATGCACTAGGGATAATGGTTTTGGCTTAATGTATTTAATACACAATTCAAAAATTCTTAAACAAGTTTATATTAAAAGTATTTGGTTCAATTAAGCAAAAATAAAAAGTTGCAAATTTGCAACTTTTTTGACCTTAATTTTTAAAAAGCAGTAAAATCAACTATGGTTATGAAAAAATCTTTACAATTAATTTTTCATGGTTTGCTTGCAATATCTCTCTACAATGTAGTCATACCAAGACTTTAACTCATTGTTCGGCTTAAATTTCAAAACTGCCTCGTTCCAATATGCACCGATAAATTTTTCTTTAAAATTCGTATTAAGCAAATCAGACCATATTTCGTGGATTTGATTACCTACAAAATCGCTAAATCCTTTTGAATACTCGGCTTGCTTATCTGTTAAGACATTCAATTTCTTATTGGCACTATGTGTCAGGTGAACTACTTTATAATCTTGTATGTAATAATCACCAAAACGCATACCGACAGTTTCTTGACCTAACATGTGTTGTCTTAATAGCTGATAAAACGGCTCATAGCAGATGTCATATAATCCCCAATGGTCTATATCCTCTATTTTAAATAAGATTTCTTTACCTAATGCCCTATCCCTTGCAAGTATCGGAGCATATCGGGCAAGCCGTTCTATCCCTTTTGCACCTAAAAACTTGCCTGTATTTTGTCTTGATGAGTAACTTTCCGTAAACTTCCATTCTATCAATAATTGCGTTACTTTTCCTTTGATGTATGCCAAGATATAAGCATCAATGCTTGTTCTGTGGTGTCCTCTTAAATATCCTGAATTTTCACCTGTCGGAGATTTATATGGCCCTATCCACTCAAAAAGGACGTTTCCACCGTCAGGATATTTTATAATCCTATCATCTTCGCTTATTTCGGTAGTTACAAATAAATTTGTCTGTCTGTAAGCATTTTCATCATAAAATTTTGAATTAGGTATAATTGTAATCACACTATCAACTTCTATACCGAGTGCGAATAATAACTGTTTCAGGCTTTCTTTTTGTTTTTCTTCGATAAAAGGATAAAAGAAATTTATACAACAGGCTTGCGAACTTAAAGGATTATACAAGCCATTATGTCCTTTTATTCCTGACTTTTTAAGCATATAAGGTATTGAATTATTGATAAATTGCTTATTTTTAAACTGCTCTTGAAATTCATGAGATAATACGTTCATTAAATACACTCCTTTTACTGTCTGCTCTTGCTAGGTTGCCGTTTAACAGCCCTCATATATAGGTCAAATAATTTCGGTCGCCCTATATAGTTTTTTAGGCTAGGTTTGGATATGGTAAGTCCATTTTTGCCTAATCGTAAAAAGGAATTGTCGGTATTATCCTTATGACAGTATAAATAGCAGTATTTATGCAAAATTTCAATATTTTAGGGTTAAAAGTAACAAATGCTTAAATATCCAATAAAGAGTATTTATTATCAAGTTTTGCTATAAAAGGGGATTTATCAATTTTTATATCATCATAAATAAAATCAATAATAGTCCTGCCCTGCTTGTCTATAATTCCGTACTTATTGTTTAATTTTGCAAGTGAATAATCCCTTTCATAGAATCCCATTCTTGTATCAAGCTGATACTTAAAATCAATTACGGTATTATTATTTGTGTCAATAAATCCTGTTAAACCGTCTTTACAAGCCAAAATCAAGCCAAAACCGTCATAAAATAAATAGTCATAAATCGGTTTTATAATTTCTGTTCCGGTATTATCTATGTAACCGTATTTGTTGTTAATTCTTACAGGAGTTAATTCTTCTTCTAAGATTCCAATATCGTCATATTTTAATTCAACTATCAAATTCCCTTTGTCGTCAATTACTCCCTGTTTTCTGTTAAGTTCAACATAAGAATAATTATAAAAACAGCGGATATTGTCATATTGAAAATCAATTATAACCTTACCGTTGTTATCTATAACACCCCATTTACTTTTGTAACTCATTGGTATAACTTTATTACAGAAGTTTAAACGGCTATTTTGTTTGTTTTCTGAATAATAATCATAGAGAAATTCCGTCAATGGCTTACTTTGATTATCAATAAGCCCCATTTTACTATTTTGAACCGCTATAATAAAATCTTCTCTATATTCAATTAAATCATAAGTTTCAGTCATTTATTTAATTTCCAAAACATTATCTTTGTTTAATTCTACGACTTTATCCCCAAAGTATTCTTTGAATTTTTCACTTGCCAAAGTATGAATTGGAATAATCTTTTTAGGTTTTAAATCTTCCACAAGTTTAACTAAATCAGACTTTGCGATATGTCCTGATGTATGAACTTGTCTTAATTGGTCTATGTAATTATGCCAGCGGTATTTTTCATCTTCCAAATACCCTTCCCAATAGGAATAAACTAGGTTTATATCATCAAGGCTCATTCTTTTTGTTATAAATTCCGATATTTTACTATTATCCTTAATAACAAAGTTTTCAGGAGTTGCCATAATATCGTCAAAATCAATTCTATTGTATCTAAATTTCATATAGTCAGTATCTTCAAAAACTTTTTTACTTTGCGAATTAGGTACACAATAGACTTTGATGTTTTCACTTTTGTAATTTGGAATATCTGAACCTCTGAAAGTTTCCAAAATGTATGCTGTGTAAGGGTCAATGACAAAAGTTTTATTAACTCTTTTACAAGCATTATGAACCGATACAATTCTATCAATATTTAGGGGCGAACAACAAACAATACTCATTTTGTTATCTGAAAATATTTCTGTCATTTCGTTTTCAATATCTTCTTCTGTCTTGGTTTCGGTTTCTTCACGACTTAAAGTTGTACCTTCTAAAATCAAATAATCAGGGTCAGTATTATACTTAACAAATAATTCCGTTTCTATATTGCTTCTTCCATGTGTTCTCAAATCACCGCTATATAAAATATCTTTCTTACTTTTTTTATCTGTAATTCTAAAAGCACAAGAACCTGCAACAGAATGGTCAACCGGAAAGCCATCAACCATAAAATCAGGAGTATGGATAGTTTCTCTGATTTCAACAAGGTTTAAATCGTCAAAAAGATTATCATATAAAAGTTTTGAGCCTTTTTCTATGAGTTCTTTTGTAACTTTCATTGTGCAAATAGAAATAGATTTATCTACATACCTCAATAGTCCAAAATGGTCGGGGTGTGCATGTGAAACAAATATCAATGTTTCTTTATCTTGCTTATTTCTATACAAATCAGGTATGTTAGGTAAATACTTTTTAACTTTTTCATCACTTAATTTTAGATCGGTGGGGTTTCCGTCAAGTTCTGTCAATGGAATGCCAAAATCAAGTATTAGTCTTGATTTTTTCCCCTCAATTAAAACAATGTTACCGCCAATTTGACCTGCGCCTTGTAAGATTTGCAATTTTGTATTCATAATATCACCTCTTAAATTTGTTGATATTATTAGTATTGCAGATTTATGCGTCAGATGATGACGTACTTAGAATTATCTGATTTTTCCATGTTGAAAATTTTAAATTTGTTTTATATTGATTATCTAATAATTCTAAATAAGGTTTAAGTTTATCAATTATTATTTCATTATTCTTTGCAAAATCTTCTTTTTGTTTTGTTGTCAAATTTTCCCATATTTTTTGCGTAAGATTTTTATAATCGTTATCTGTATAATTTAAATATGCCAATTTTATTTTAATTTGAGGATTTCGTTTTTCTTGACTTTTAATCTTAGGAGATAATTTATCCATAAACTTTGAAAGCAAAGCCCAAGAATGTTCATATTCTTGTTTATTGAAACCATAATCTTCATAATATTTTTTTGGTGCCAAAACAATTAAATTAATGTGTCTTAAGTTTTTTATGCTTATACAATTATTAATAGCATCATCATTTCTTTTCAATAATAAATAATAATTCTTTAGTATTTCGATAATGCTGTATAACGGCGAGTTTCCTTGGTTTTCCCATTGTTTTAGTTCTATTAAATTACATTCATTTTCGTTTTCGCAATATATATCAATATGACCACCATCAGGAACAAACATTTGATTTCTAACCATTTTAAAACAATGTTCTTCATCCAGCATATATGCTATCAGTTTCTCAAAGGTGTTTTCAGGTTGACCAAATTGAACCCCTTTAGTATTGTTTGCTATTTTAAAACCATCCCTAATGTTATCTTCTTCTTTGTTATTTGTTGTTTTTTTCTCATACCTATTAACTTTATTTTTAACAGCATCATTGACTTTATCAGCAAGATATTCAGAAAAGTTTTCTATGTCATAATATTTCAAATTTTTCCATGCGGTTGGATTTTCACAAAACCTATTTTCAAAACCTTTTTGAATTTCACCAATTATGTCATCTAATAATCTTGCCATTACAACTCTACTTCCTGCATAATTCTGCAAATTTTTGTATCACTTTTGGCATTATTATAACATGAAATTGTAGAGATACTGAAAGTTATTAGCCTAAAAACTTCCGTCATGCTGACTTGGGTTCACCGTTAGTAAGGAATAAAATGAAGAAACGGAGTAGAATATGAATCCAAAAGAACTATTAGGCAAGAAAATCCAACAAATTAGAAAATCA
>CACZPS010000030.1 GCA_902783125.1 uncultured bacterium
CGCTTGTCTTTGACAGTGCTCACTTCGTCCCTCGCTTACCGGATTTCATCCGTCCGGAATTTCGCTAGTCACTTAATCACTTTTATTAGCCTTCGGCTGTATATTATTATATATTAGTCGGCAAAGCCGACTAACTGAATCTAAAGTCTTAACGACTTAACGTCTTAACGACCATAGTTTAGCGATGAACTTCGTTCATCGCTAAACTATGGAAAATGGATAGTTGAAAGTTGAAAGTTACTTAACAGCCTACGGCTGTAATTATTATAAATTCACGTCGAGCGAAGCTCGACATAATTACTTTCCACTTTCCATTTTCAACTTTCCACTGTAAATTATAGTTTATCGGCGTAAGCCGATAAACTATAATTTACTAAACCTTTACATTTTATGCAATTTGATTTAATATTGTAATGTTATTTAGTGTATACATAGATTATAGATAAGGCAAAGAGATGAGTAATCCAAAATATAAACGAGTGCTTCTGAAGGTTAGCGGAGAGGCTTTGCTTGGAGAACAGGAGTTTGGGATTGATTACAAACCTGTTGAAATGATGTCCAATGAGATAAAGACCATTCTTGATGAAGGGGTTCAGGTTGCCGTAGTTGTTGGCGGAGGAAATATTTTCCGAGGAATGAAAAACAGTGCAAGACTTGGGATGGACAGGGCATCAGGTGATTATATAGGTATGTTGGCAACTGTTATGAATGCAGTAGCTCTGCAAAGTGCCTTAAAAAAAGCAGATGTTGACTGCAGAATACAATCTGCAATTACTATGCGCCAGATTGCCGAACCGTATATCAGACACAGAGCAATAAGACACTTAGAAAAAGGCAGGGTTGTGATATTTGCTGCAGGTACCGGTAATCCGTTTTTTACAACTGATACGGCAGCTGCGCTAAGAGCATCCGAGATTGATGCCGAAGCAATGCTTATGGCTAAAAACGGTGTTGACGGGGTTTATGATGATGATCCGAGAGTTAATCCAAATGCAAAAAAATTAGATAATATACATTATTCTGATATTCTTCTGAACGGATTAAAGGTAATGGATTCATCTGCTTGTGATTTGTGCAAGCAAAATAATATTCCGATAGTTGTATTTGACTTTAATGCCAAAGGCAGCTTGAAGCGGATTATAGATGGTGATGCTGTCGGAACTTACGTTGGTAAATAGTTGTAGATAATATAATAAATTCTTGATTGTTTAGTTTGAACAATCATTGATAGAAAGGAAATTATGTCAGAAACAGTTGATGCGTTATTTAAAACAGGCGAAGAAAAAATGGAAAAAGCAATTGTTCAGTTGAAACGAGAGTTTTCAACAGTTAGAACGGGCAGAGCTAATCCTACTATTTTAGATAAAGTTATGGTGGATTATTACGGTTCTCCGACACCGTTAAGACAAATGTCACAGGTTACTGTTCAAGACGGTACAACTCTTGTTATAACACCGTATGATAAAACCATTCTTAAAGATATAGAAAAAGCAATTATAAAAGCTGATTTAGGCATTGCTCCTAATAGTGACGGTATTTGTTTAAGATTACAATTCCCGCCTTTGACTGAAGAAAAAAGAAAAGAAATTGCTAAAGATGTCAAGAAAATGGGTGAAGATGCGAAAGTTGCCGTAAGAAATGTTCGTCGTGATATGGCAGATTCATTGAAGAAATCAGAAAAATCTGAGAATCTTCCGGAAGATGTTGTAAAAGATAATCAAGATAAGATTCAAAAGGTTACTGATAAATATACAAAACTTATTGATTCTCTTGTTTCAGATAAAGAAAAAGAAGTTATGACCGTATAGGGGATTTTAGATGGATAAAAAGAATTTAACAAGGATAGTAACAGGCTGTGTAATTGGGTTTACGACCTTATTTGCGCTATTGAGTGGCGGGGCACCGTTGTTTATACTAACTTTGTTAATTGTTTTTCTGGCAACAAAAGAATATGTATGTATATTGAAACATAAGGGATTTTACCCAAGTATAAAAGTTATTCTTTTTGCTGATGCTTTTCTCGCTGTGTTAGCATATTTCAACAGATTTAACTTTATATCTTTTGCGTTAACGGTTTGTTCAATATCGGCATTTATGTGGGTACTGTTTAAGGGTCGACAACCATACATCGCCAATGTTGCAACAACTATTTTAGGTTTTGTATATGGCGGTTTATTCCCTCTTTATTTCATATTCTTAAGAGATATAGGCTCACAACCTATTTATCCGTATATGTTGAAAATAACAGGTGAATGTCCCGGTAAAGGGTTTGCAATTTTAGTATTTTTTGCGGTACTTATTACTGATACAGGTTGTTATTATTTCGGAAGTAAATTTGGTAAGCATAAACTTGCGCCTATTATTAGCCCAAATAAAACTATAGAAGGGTGTATCGGTGGAACATTATGTTCAATGGGAGTATCATTATTTATTGCAAATATAATCAATTTAGCTTGGTACCACGCAATAATTGTCGGGGTTTTAGTTGCATTTTTTGCGCAAATCGGTGATTTATGTGAATCTTTAATAAAACGTGATGCGGGGGTTAAAGATTCGGGAAATACTTTACCGGGGCATGGCGGATTTTTAGATAGAACTGACAGTTACGTATTTACGTTACCGGTGTTGTACTATTATTTCCAATATGTAGTTTATAATCCTCATACCTTAAGTAACATAAAAGAATTTATACAGGGAATGTTATAATGGGTTTTAATCTTTTAGATATAGAATGCGAAGATAAATCGCTTGTTGAACTGGCATTTACACATCCTTCTTATACAAAAGAGAAAGAGCTTTCCTATACTCAGAGTTATGAAAGACTGGAGTTTTTAGGTGATGCTGTTTTAAAACTTTGTATATCGGATTTATTATATAAAAAATATCCTGATTATGAAGAAGGGGAACTGTCAAAAATTCGTTCTATACTTGTATCTGATGCAACTTTAGCTAAAATTGCAAAATCTATCGGGATTGATAAGAATTTAATATTGGGAACGGGCGAAGAAAATACAGGCGGCAGAACTCGAGAATCTAATATTGCCTGTGCTATGGAAGCTGTTTTAGGGGCATATTATCTAAACGGTAAGATTACTTTTGTGGAAAAGTTTTTGGAAGAAAATTTGTTGCCTATTGCAAATGATATTGATGAACATTTTGAAAAATATAATGCAAAAGCTGTTTTGCAAGAGTACACTCAAGGTCAAAACGGAATTTTGCCGGATTACAAAGTTATAAATACAAAAGGACCTGCTCATAAACCTATTTTTGAGGTTGAAGTATCTTATATGGGCGAAGTTCTTGCGGTTGGCTCAGGTCATAGTAAAAAAGAAGCTCAACAAGATGCTGCTTATCAGGCTTGCCTTAAATTAAATATTATAAGTAACGGATAATTATTAAAAGTGGAAAGTGGAAATTTAAAAAATAATATAATTGTTTCTCCGTCGATATTGTCGGCTGATTTCGCAAATTTGGAGCGTGATATAAAAAAGGTAGAATTTGCCGGTGCAGACTGGCTGCATGTTGATGTTATGGACGGGCATTTTGTGCCTAATATAACAATTGGGGTACCGGTTGTTAAATCTATCAAAAAGATTACAAATTTACCGCTTGATGTTCATTTAATGATTGAATATCCTGAGAAATATATAGAATCATTTGCAGCATCAGGTGCTGATATATTAACTGTTCATTATGAATCTATATCGGAATTTGATACTAAAACACTTTTATCAAAGATAAAAAGTTATGGTGTGAAGGCAGGTTTGTCAATAAAGCCAAAAACTCAACCTGAGCAAATTAAAGAATATATTGATTTTGCAGATTTAATTCTTGTTATGACTGTTGAACCGGGGTTTGGAGGGCAAAAATTTATAAATGATTGTGCGGAAAAATTGTCTTATATTAAATCCAGACAAAAAAGAGGACGGTATCTCCAAGTTGATGGCGGAATCAATGATGTTACAGCGAAAATTTGTACTGAAAAAGGTGCTAATTCGCTTGTTGCAGGGAATTATATTTTTACGTCCGATAACATTGAAAAAAGCATTAATTTGTTACGCTGTTAGTTTGAATTTGTTCACTTAAAGCATGTGGGTGAGCTTTCAAATATTCTTGTTTAAGGTGTTGAGAGGATATATGTGTATAGATTTGCGTATTTGATATACTGGCATGTCCTAAGAGTTCTTGTACAACTCTCAAATCTGCTCCGTTTTCAATCATTCTTGTTGCAAAACTGTGTCTGAATACGTGAGGAGTGACATGTTTTGGCAGTTGAATTTTATTAACAATATCAATAATCATGTTATTAATACTTTTGTTTTGAAGTCTAAATCCTGTTTTATTTATAAATATCGCAGGAATATTTGTGTTTAAGTTCGGGTTATCTTTTTTTGCACTGTTTAATAAAAGTTGTCTGGCTGTTTGCAGATATTGTTCCAAAAACTTTTTAGCTCGTTCAGAAATCAATACAATTCTTTCTTTTGCACCTTTCCCAAAAACTGTTATTTCATTTTCTTCGAGGTTAAGATTTTCAAAATCAAGACTGCTTAATTCCGAAACCCTCATGCCTGTTGCCCATAATAACTCCAAAATTGCTCTGTTTCTGAGCCCTGCCGGAGTGTTTATATTTACATTATCTAATATATTCAGAACTTCTTCATCTGTTAAGAATTTTGGTAATGACTTTGGTTTTTTAGGTGCTGTCAGGTTTTCTGCGGGATTTGAATTAAGATATTGTGTTTTGTGCAAATACTTGAAAAATGTCCTGAGGGCGGCTATTTTTCTTGATACAGTAGTTTTTTTATAATCAAATTTTTGGATAAAATATAAATATTCTCTAAGTTTGTTATACGTAATTTTATTCGGATTTATATAATTACACCAAATAAAAAAACTCACAATATCAGATTTATATGCTTTAACAGTATGTTTAGAAAAATTTTTCTCAACACTTAAATATCCTATAAAACTTTTTAGATATACATCAAATGAACTATTTATACTCATAGTTTTGTAAACCTGTTGTTTTTTAATCGTTAATATTATACAATAAATATGCATGCAAATATGAGGATTTATTGAGGTAATCATGAAAAAGAAGTACATAGTCGGATTTTTACTTTTATCCCTTGCCCTGAGTACAAATTTTAGTTATGGTAATGAAGTTGATTTAGATAAGAATATTGCCCAAATCAACAGTTCAATAGAAAAAGCTAATTATAGGGGCGCAGATGATGTTATATACAAGACTTTACAGGTATATAGCAATAACTATGAGGTGCAGGCTTTAGCTGCTGTATCTTGGGCTTTACAATCAAAGCTGGAATTGGCTCAAGATCAAATAGATAAGCTAAAAAATATAATTCCTAAAAATTCAAATTTGCATTTTGCGCAAGGTGTTGTTTTTTATAAAAGACTAACATCTTCTAATATGGAATTTAGAAAAAAAACAAATTCATTAATTGATATTTCAATGCGTGAGTTTAAATATTCAATCCAGCTAGACCCTGATAACTATAAAGCATATAATGCACTGGGTGTTATTCAGTTAAAATTGGGAGATGTTCAATCTGCAAGACAAAATATTGAACACTCAATAAGTTTAGCTCCGAATTATGCTGTAGCAGTTGATAATTTAGGAACGGTATACTTGGCGGAAGGTAATGCTTCAAAAGCGGAGTTTTATTTTAAGAAAGCTATATCGATGAATCCAAACTCATCTTCAGCTTATTATCACATGGCTCAATTAGAATGTAATAGAGGGCATTATTCAAAATGTTTAAATTATCTGGATAGATGTCTTGCTTGGAAAGGGTATTCAAGCTATGCGTACAATTTAAGAGGTGATGCTCTAAGACTTCAAGGTAATGAGGCTGCGGCAATTGCTTCTTACAAAAAAGCAATAGAAATAACACCGGAAAATCTTGCTCCTTATGCTAATCTTGCAGCTATTTACGAAAAAAGACAAGATTATGAATTAGCTCTTGATGCTTATAAAACAATGGCATCAATCAATCCTAATTCTGAGCAAACTCTAATGAAATTAGCGGACATGTATTTAGAAACCGGTAATTATAATGATGCAATAAATTATTATAGCAAGCTCAATTCTTCAATGAGAACGGAAGGTGTTAAGGGTATTGCATCTGCTTATTATGGACTAGCGATGGAATCTGCTAACCGTGCAAACTTTTCTTCTGATAAAAGATTATTGGATGCGTATACTTATTTAGATCAGGCTATAAAATTAAATCCTAATGATTTAGAGTTGTATTTGGCTAAGGCTAAGATTTCTTCGTTGATTAATCAGCCGGATAACTCTTTTAGCAGTTTAAATGCCGTTCTGCAAAAGCAGGCTTATACAGTAGATGATTATTTGGTTAAGGGCGATGCTTATTCTGCCTTGAGTAATTATAGAGCAGCTAATGCTCAATATAATTCCGCAATAAATTGTGCCAAAAGTTTAAATCAAAAATTATTCTTAGGTGAAATATTTACATTTAATAAGCAGTTTGACCATGCCGAAGTTGTTTTAAATGATTTACTTCGCTATGATTCTAATAATGTTATTGCAAAGAATGATTTGGCATATATAAAAAAATCGCGAGAGTTTGCAAATGCGCAGGTTAAGAGTGCTAAATATTTCAGAATAAGAAACAGCATGTTTTTTGAACGGGAATATTTGAATAAAGCGCTTAAAGCTGACCCTTATAATGTCGATGCAAATATACTTATGGGCAGACTTAATCAACGTCAAAGAAAATATGCGCAGGCGTACAATAATTATGCGATTGTTGTTGCAAATGCAAAAGACGCCAAAACTATAAATACATACACTAAGCGTCTTAACAAGATGAAATCTAAATTGGATAAGAAATAAAAAAAGTTTATGTAGCAAATTATTTTTTGCTTGAGTATTATATAGAATATGAATATTTTTCAAACATTTGAATTATTTTTAAGAAAGCCAATAAGTATTCTGAAAAACGGATTGGTTAGTATTGTTCATATTAAAGCTGAAAATATTTTTGCCGGAAAAGCTCTAAATGTTGATATGCTAAACAATAAAGCTCAAATTACGGTTATAAATAATGATAAAGTATATAATTTGCTTAAGACTGTTACTTACCGTGTACAAAAGCGTAAGGAATTGTTGGAAAATAAATCAAAACAGATTAAATCTGAGAATTTACTTGAGCTTTCAAAGCAGTAATGTGCTAAAATGATAAGTTTGTAAAGAGGTTAATGAATATATAATGAAGCATTTAAAGGGCGAGTTTTTAATAAGTGCTGAAAAATTATCTCAGTGTCCTGAGTATAATTTGCCGGAGTTTCCGCTTTTAGGCAGGTCTAATGTAGGAAAATCCTCATTTATTAATGCACTAGCCAATAACAAAAAACTTGCAAAAACTTCAAATACTCCGGGAAAAACAAGGCTTATTAATTTTTTTAATTTTTCTGATAAATTTATTATTGCTGATTTACCGGGATATGGTTATGCAAAAGTTTCAAAAGAAGTTCAAAATAAATGGCAAAAGAATTTGGAAGAATATCTTTTGAATAGGGCGCAAATTTGTACTCTTATACAGCTCGTTGACGCAAGACATGAGGTTCAGAAAAATGATCTTCAAATGAGAGAATGGGTTAATCTTCATAATTTACCCATTTTTACTATCGCAACGAAGATAGATTATGTTCCAAAATCAAAAACTCAAAAAGTTCTTTCGGATATAAAAAAACAAATTGGCGGCATTGTTTTACCGTTTAGCTCTGTTGATTTTAGATATAATGAGCAAATTTTTGAATATTTGAATCAAGTAATAAATAACTGTTAATACTGATTATTTATAATCATATATATATTCTGAAAAGGTAAACATATAAAAATAGGGCAATAGGGTGGGCAAATTTTATTTTGCCAACCCTATTCGGTTTTTAGACAACCTCTTTATATTTATTTAAGTTGATTTTTTTGAATATTTTTATATTCATCAACCGTTACCGTATCAGGAGCAAGTCCTTTTTCTTGCAAACCACGTTCTAACAGCGACGGCATTTTTGATTTCATCTTATCATCAGTACAAACGATATCCTTACCTCTTTGCTCAGCGATTATACTTATCGTTTGCTCTGTCGGTGAACCGTCTTTTCCTGATATTTCCTGTACCTTATAACTTGCCCAATCATCAGGTAAGTCTTTAATATATGCAAAATCATGTTTTATAACACGCTTATCAATTTCTTCATTTAAAACGTCTGATACATATTCTTTTTGTGATTCAAAGTGACAAGGATGGACAACAGTTTCGCCTATAACTTCTTCAGGATCACGATTTTCGTATTTCTTAAATAAGTCAGCAGCTTTATTCAAGTGATTTATCTCGATATCTAAGAATTGTTCCCAAATTTTTCTCATATCATCATCAAGTTCATCTTCCATACAGTTATGGTATGTGCAAACCTCTGTGAACTCGTGCATTAATAGTTTCTCATATAAAGATTCAGTTGGATCAATCAAAGATTCATACATCGTAACGTGTTCTTCTTCAATGTCTTTTATCTCAGCATAAGTTTCTCGCAATACCTCATTACCATATTCAAAACCATGTTCTGCGTAGTAATTATGGGTTTGTTGTTCTCCTGACAGAACAGTTAAAATATTTACTTTTGTCTGTGGGGTTGCAGTATTTTTATCATAATGTTTTCTAAGTCTTGCAATATTACAATTGTGATGATGTTGTGTCGGACGCCCGAGCATGACATCCGTCTGGTGCTGAACAATATCGTCAGGCATGATTCCATGAACCATATAAGCCCATTGAGCATACCTGTATAAATGATCAAAATCTTCTAACAAACCAAAATCAAAAGTTTCTTTCACATAAGGATCAGGTTCATTCTGAGCAAGCCACGCTGTTAAATCAACAGCTACTTGTTCATAACCCAAAGTTGTTTCCAGTACTGATTGGTCACAAGGGGCAAGCCAATTTACTGTTGCTTGTTGAGCATCTTCGATTCTTTTGGTTTGAGCAAGAAACTCCAACGTATCCTGATGATTGGTTAATCTTGCAAAATTATGTTTAAAATTCCAAGCCTCAATCTCAATACCATTCATCAAGATTTGTCTTGTTCTTGTATAACAATTAACATCATTTTTGTTATATTTTCTGTGCGCTATATCATGCCAAGTTCTTATTTGTTTTTCTATAGGCAGACCTTTTTCTTTTAACGGATTAAAATTCATAGTAAACTCCTTTCGTAACATACAAAAGGATATCTAAAATAAGGGGTAAATGTATTCTATAACCGGACTAGTCTTGTTAGCATATCTTTTCGGGGGTAAATGTATTCTATAACCGGATTAGTCTTGTTAGCATATCTTTTCGGGGATAAATGTATTCGGCAAATGGACTCACCTAAATAATATATTATTTACAGGGCTTATGAGCTTATATGTCTTAAATTCTTATCAACACCTATTTTATATATTACAAAATATTATAAAAAACTTAAGTAGTACGGTGAGTATAAGCAAAAGACCTTTTAGGGAGAAGTCCAAAAATGTTGAATTTTACTCAATAAAGCCCATGTTTGAGCAAATTTACTAACAAAAAAAATATTTGTAAATTTGCGAGTTTGGGCTTGTCAATGTGAAATTCTTATAATTTTTGTGAGTTCGGAAAGGCAGGTCTGATGATTATACTCACCGTGCTATGGGTTGAAACATATAATATTATTAGGCTATATTTTTTACAGGAGTCCTGTTATTTATGCAAAACAATTTTACCTGTGCTTAAAGTTTCCTTGACATCTATAACACGTTGATTAGAACTTCCGACCCAATGAATATTGTTATCGTTTAGTTCTTGTACAAATTCATCGTCACAAATCACATCAACCTTCTCAATACCCTCAAGATTATTTATTTCTTCCCATTTATAACCTGTATAAAGCCAAATAGTCTTATCCGGATACTCAGAAGCACACTTATTAATTAATCTGAATACTTCAGGGCGGTTAAACGGATGTAAGGGATCTCCGCCACTAAATGTAATCCCCGAGATGTGAGATTTTCCTAATTCATCAAACAGTTCTTTCTCGGCATCATCATCAAATGGTATTCCTCCGCCGACATCCCAAGTTTCAGGATTCTGACAATTCTTACATTGATGATTACAACCTGCAACCCAAAGAACAACCCTTAGTCCGTCACCATTAAGCATATCATCGTGTGTTATATTATGATAATTCAAAATTTCACTCCTCTTTTTAAAGATTAATGGAAAATTATCATATAATAATTTTCCATTATATACTTTTCCTTTTAGATTGGGCATTAACCTTTATATATTTACCCCTTTACCCCTTTATCCCTTTACCCCTACATGCTAACACGGTCTTTAATTTCTTCCATTTTTGCTTCATTAAGACGAGTATCGCCTTTTACTCGTGAGTATGAAAGATAACCGTTCATTCTGTCGATTTTAGTAAGGTTCTTGCTTCCGCATTTTGGACAAACATCCATATTCAATTCTTCATGCCCGCAATCATCACAGTATGAAAGTGATAGGTTAACACCTTCATAGAATCCCATATCCATAGCTCTTTCAATTAAAGTTCTTACAGCTTCTGAATTATATGAAATAGGATATTTTACATATTGGATTTTACCGCCATTTAACAAATCCCAGAATCTTTTTTCAAGGTCTTGTTTTTTTATAGGAGTTATATCTTCTGATACATGACAGTGGAAACTGTTTGAAACATAACCCCTGTCTGAAACATTTTCTATAATGCCGTATTTTTTACGGAATTGTTTTATTTGTAACCCGCAAAGATTTTCGGCAGGTGTTCCGTAAATAGCATATAAATACCCGTCTTCTTTTTTGTATTGTTCTATTTTGGTATTTATATATCTCATAACCTCAAGTGCAAACTCACCATCTTCGGCAATTGATTTACCGTTATGAATTTCCTGTAATTCATTTAATGCAGTGATGCCAAATGATGCTGTTGTATATTTCAATAAAGGTTTAATCTTATCGTGGAAGCCTAAATGCCCGCCATAGAAACCACCTTCGCAGTATGCAAGAGGGTTTGTAGAAGCTCTCATCTCACCAAGATAATCAAGCGTTCTTCTGTGAAGATTTCTAATCATATCCATATAGTAATCTAATACTTCGTAGAAATCTCTACTTTCTTTCTTTGCTTTTGCATAAATCATTGGTAAGTGCAGACTAATTGCCCCAATATTAAATCTTCCGACAAATACAGGTTGGTCGTTTTCATCAGCAGGTTTCATTCCGCCTCTTTCGTACCAAGGTGAAAGAAAAGCTCTGCAACCCATAGGGGAAACCACTTTCTTATATTTTTTATACATACTTGCAACGTAGCCTTCACCCGATAACGATAACCAGTCA
>CACZPS010000031.1 GCA_902783125.1 uncultured bacterium
GAAATTATTCACTGTATAGAGTAATTTTTCATCAGCGCCAAATATTTTCAAAGTTCCGTCTGTGTTTACAAAACTGATATCAGAATACTTTTCTTCACTATCTAAAGTTACAACATTATCGTTACCGAAGTTATAAGTCACTTCCATTTGAGCATTAATATCCATTGACATTAATTCGCCGTTGTCGTCAGTAACCAACAATTTTAACGAAGCATCTGAATCATCAGATAAGAAATCTCTTATAGAATATAAAAGTGTTTTCTTTTCATCAGTATCTTTAGAATATATATTCAAAATGTTTACTTTTTTGTTACGAACTGTTTTTTCTTGTGATTCAAAAATCATATCCGAATATTTATTTGATGTATTTTTAATCGCCTGATAATTTCCATAAGTCAAATTTTTATAAATAGCGGTCAGGGCTGATTTTTCTTTGTTTGTACCGTTTAGTAATACATCTTCCGCAGAGGTTTTATTATTATCTTTTAACCAATCTTTGACCATTGTTTCTACATAATATCTCCAGCCTGAAATATCAATTTCATCAGAAACTTTTTTGTAATCATAACTGATTGTTTCAATGTTTCCGTTTGAGAAATAATTATCTATTTTTACTGCTCCTGAATAAGAGTCATTTTTATAGGCATTAACAAGGTTTTTGTATGAAATAGCACCCTTATGATAAATAACCAAATCATCATCATTAGCACCTTTTGAATCTATATTATAGAAAAGTGACAAATCATTTATATTATTTTTTAAGGTAAGACTATCTTTTTCTCCGCCATTATCAACAACAACGAGTGAACCCGATTTGTTGAGTACTGCGCTGTATGTATCATCTGTATTTTCGTTATCTAAATAAGTATCATTTGCCCCAAGATAGTTGTAAGTATTTACCCCCGATGAATATATTACATTTATCCCTTTTTTAGAACCGTTGTAGGATAAATTTTCACCTGACATATAAATCACTTTGTTATTTTTATCGGTTGTTAAATTGGCATCAGTAGTTAAATTTAGAATATGATAACTTTTCTTTTTATCTTTTATCCATAAATCTGCTGCATTACCTGATTTATAATCAGAATATGTAAATGATGAATTTTCATCTTTGGTATAAATCAAATCACCGTTATCATTGAATGAAATATTATCTTTGTCAAAAGAATCTATTTTAACAGTAACTTTTTGACTATTAAAACTATCAATAATATCGTGACCAAAATCGCCTGTTTCAACAACTGTATCACTTTTCCCGCCATTAGTATAAATAGTATCATTACCCGAACCTGCGGTTATTGTATCGTTACTTGCACTGCCTTGAATAATATCATTGTATTGAGTGCCTTTGATAGTGCCTTTTCCTAAAATATTCAAGCCCTTAAAATTAGTGCTTGACAAGTAATCACTGATTTTATCATCTCCTATCATAACTGTTGATTTTGTTTTGAAGAAATTTTTAATATCCAGTTGATTATTTGGGCTTGCACCTTCTAAATAAATAATTAAATCGTTTCCGAGTTTAGCGTAAGAAACATCATCATATTTTAAAGTACTCTCACCATTTTTCAAATTAAGAACAAGGGTTTCGTTTGTTGATAATTTGATTATATCTTGCCCTGACTGTGCGCCAAAATCGTAGTTATATGTGTTTACTCCAACCCCGCCTGAGATTGTGTCGTTATATTGCGTTCCGGTAATTTCATCGTTACCTTTTCCACCGTTTATTGTTAAACCTTTATTCCTTTTCCCAAGATTTTTAAAAGCAGCCGTATTAATTGTTTCACTATCCATTGTGTCAGAAAATACCGTTCCTGTTACAACTCCATTTTTATTAGCTTTAAATATTTTTGTTAAAGACGAAAGAATATTTATATCAGATACGGGAATTTCAGCCTCTTCAACATAACCGCTTCCATACGAAAAAGTTTTTATTGTTGAAGCAATTTTTGTGCCGGAATCATTCCCAAAATAATTTATAAGGGTGAGTTTTTTATTATAATCATTATTTTTATATTTAAAACTATAAGTTATAACCAAATTTTTACCATCTTGAATATATTTAAAATTATCAAATTCATCTTTATTTATTCCTCTAAAAAATAACTTTTCATATTCTTTTGCATTAATCTCATCCGTAAGTTTAGTTGGTCCGACTGTATATGTATCTGTCATTATAAATACTCCTTTACTGTTTATATTTATATTCTAACATTAAAAAACCTCTAAAAATAAAATTTGCCATAGTATAAGAAATTATTTTCAGAATATAGAACCGATATCAAAATTTTCTTACAGTTTTCAAACCAAATAAGTTTCAAACAAAAATGACAAGCATGTTACGCTTTGTTAAGTCAGATTTGACAAACTCTTAAAAAAGCGTATAATCATGCTTAACGTACAATGAAACATTATTTATAACGATTGGGGAAATTCTTACATGATTGAATGGTTATCCGTTAAAACTCAGGTTTTCTACTCTTTTGTATCAGATTTATTCTATGGCATTTTTATAGATATTATGCCGAAAAAAGAACCGGTATACATCAGAGTCGACGAATGAATTATGTTGAATAAATGACCACCAAAGGTCAACCAACCTCAATACGCCCTAACATCAATTCGGGAAATGTGTGAATGGGGACGACAGTCCAAATAATTAAGTTGATATAAAAATCCGAAAGATGTTCCAAACTAGACTAACACAATAAAAAGAGATTATGCGCATCGACAGGTATAATCTCTTTTTTGTATATATGCATAACATTGTTTTAACTTTAGTAATCGCTAATGAGATTTCCTTATTTTAACCTATCTTGGATTTCTAATTTTCGTAAAACTCAAATTAAAATCCTTTTCTATCCTTTTAGGAAAGATAGACTAAGACGGAATTTTATTCACTACTCACTTTATTTATATATACATCCATGTTTGTAATCTTCTTTCTATTATGACAACTTTGTGTTAATTTATTGTTGTTTAAAATAAAAATACAGGAGTCACTATGAAAAAGTTTATTGTTTTATTATTAGGATTATTTTTAACATTTAGTTTTGGAATAAATAATGTATATTCAGCAGAACAAGGTTATATCTCTGTTGAAGCTACATCAGAAATGGAGCTTGTACCTGATGTTGTAGATTTTAGCGTCGAAATTGTTACAACCTCAAAAGAATCTATGAATAAAGCGATTGAGGAAAATAAAAAAATTGCGGTAAAAGTTTATAACGAATTAAAAAAAGCAACAGAAAACAACCCTGCAGATAGTATAAAAACATCAAATTACAGTGCTAATCCCGTATACAGATATAATAATAATAAACGTGTTTTAGACTACTATCAGGTCACTAACAGCGTAAAAGTTCATACAAAAGATACAGCAAATGTCGGGAAAATGATTGATATTGCAACATCATCAGGTGCAACATCCGTTAATAATATTTCTTATTCTATATCATCACACGATAATCAAAGTAATAAATTACTGGCAGAAACCGCAAAAAAAGCAAGGGCGCAGGGCGATAAAATAGCAAAAGCTATGGGTTCTGAAATCATCGGAATAAAATCAATAAGCAGTTCTTGTTCATTCTCAAACAGAAACATTATGCCAAGAATGATGTTAATGTCAAAATCAGCAGGTGCAGTAATAGAAAATTCTTCTGCCGATAACGGAGTAAATATAGAACTTGGGACAATGACACTCCATGCCAGAGTCCATGCAGATTTTTATGTGAAATAGAAGTTAAGATTACAAGTCATAATTTTGTAACGAATTGTTACAACATGGTTTTAAAGATTAAAGAAAACGGCTGAAAGTGTCGTCATGACATGCAAAGGGAATAACTCTAAGGAGACAACATTATGGGTATGTCAGCGTCACAGGCACGTTTACTATCATTAACAGCAAGAATGCATGATATGGAATATCAAGCGCAAGAGATTCAATATGCAAAATTGAATCTTGTTGATTCAAAAGATGCTATTTATGATGAATATCTGGAGGCATTAGATTCAACTAAGTATCAAATGGCGGTACTTACCCCTAATGGTAAAGAGTTCCAAGACATAACATATACAAATATGATTATGTCAAATACAGGCGGAGTCCACTCAATGTATATTTTAACGGATATGAACTCCGGTAGAGTAATGCTTCCTGAACAGATTGCATCGAAGTTAGGGCCTGATCCACATGATAGCAGTAATTATTTTAAAAATAAATTAGGCGGCGAATTCCCTGATGTAAATACTTTCTTGCTCACAGTAGCAAAGAATTATCTATATTCAAACAGGGTTGATTTAAATTCTGATGACGATTATATCAATGCTATGAAAAAAGATGGTAACTTTAATTACTGGCAAGGGGTATATGACCAAATAGTCGGTTATGATGATGAAAATGGTCTTCCTATTGCCGGTAGAGGTTTCTGTCCAATTAGCAGAGAAAACGCAACAGACAGAGGCTGGTTAGAAAAATCTATTAACGAAGCAAAAGTGCAAATCTTTAAAATGACAAGCAAAACCAACGTTGAAGGCAAAAAAATAAATATTTTTGAGGAGTCAAATCTTGGTACAGATTCTGATTTGGCAGAAGTGTCAAATGATGAACTTATTCAACAAGCAACTGTGAAATACGAAAAAGCAATAAAAGATATTGATGAAAAAGAAACAAAACTGGATTTGAGATTATCTCAAATTGATACGCGTCATAACGCAATAAAGACTGAATACGAATCTGTTAAACAAATTGTTAGTAAAAATATTGACAGGTCATTTAAAAGTTTTAATGCTTAATAAACTGTGGTAACGCAGGTCTTTACTATAATATTCTATTATTCAGATTATACTGTTTTTTATAAATTCTTGATACAAGGATGCATCGCTGTCATTAACCCTTCTCGCATGCCATGGAGGTGTATCGAAACTGAGAATCTAGATATATTTACCCTGCAAGCCTTTACACCAAAACTATTTCTTCAATTATAATTTACCCATTAATTTCTTTATATAATTTATTAAAATCAAGACTCTCAGGAAGATAATTAGGAATTGATAAGAAGTTATCAGAACCTTTGTTTTTTGATGATTTATTTATTTCTTTTTCTCTTTGATATAAATAAGCCTCTCTTGTATAGATATTATGTTCTTTTCTTAAAATCACATCATCTTTATCTTTCAAAGGTGCTAACATCTTTTTAATTTTTGGAGAAACACCTTTTGGATTTTTACCGTTTTTGATTTTAAAACATATATCTTCAATATCTTTTAATTTTTCAACTTCATTACCTATAATTTGAATTTCACCCGTAAACCCGTTAGGGAGCTGAACCAGCATGTGTATTGCCATATATCCTGACGGCACATCTTCATCTACTTTTCTTATGCTTGTTCCCATTTTATCATCACAGGCAAGTTTTAGTTCTTTTAAGGCTTTTGCAGATGCGTAATCATAAGATTTCAAAATATTACCGTCATCATCAACCTCCGGCTCAGGACGATAGTTTTCTATTTCAATTATTTTTAATTCATTATTTTGAACGGCTTTTGTAAATCGGTTAATTACAGCATCAACCGCTTGTCTTGAAGAATCAGCCATAACGATTCTTGCTCCGACAATATCAGTTATACCTTCTTTAACCTCTTTTGCATTATCTAATTTTCTTGTCATTGATTTTTCTATGATAGAATCAACATTTTTTATACGGCTTCTAATAGTCTGAATAGGTTTTGATTGTGAACCTTTCCCGCTTTCCGGTCTAACCATATCGCCAAGAATATTATTTAATTTTTGGCTTAAATATAAATACGCACGTTCAGCATCTTGATGTACAACTATTGCTGTCGTTTTATTGACACCATGGATTCCGTCATCACCGTCGTTACGTATATCTTTCTTCCCGCCGCTAAATGATACCGTATCTTTTGATAACGGTGAAAGATTAGAATAAACCGGTCTTGATACATTTCTGTTGTTATTCTGATTTATCCTGTTATATAAATTCGCACTATATGACGGAATTACGTACACACTACCTCCATTGTTGGTTATCTTCATGAAAACCAATGAAGGATAAAAATTGCCTGTTTTTGATTAAAATGTTAAAATTTGTATCATAATCCGACAATAATTTATTGTGCCATCAACTGCAAAGTAGTGTAATAACCATCCCAAATAGTTGATGTTTTAGCAGCTTTTGCCATTCTTTTTTCTTTTTTAGCAAGTAATTTCTTTTGTTCTTTTTCGTATTTCTTAGTCAAACTTGCACTATTATGACGTTTTTGAACGGTTGGAGTAAGCAGGGTTAATGCTTTTGTATAAGACTCTGATTTGAACCCTGTTTTTAATTTTGCCGGATAATTATATTCAACATAATTATATATATTCAACAATCTTTTTTCACCTGATGGGTGAGTCTGAAAAATATCGACATAGTTCCCGCAAATTTTATTAAGAACAGAAATCATAGCGAGCGGGTTATATCCGGCTTTTGTCATTAAATCAACCCCTGTGATATCAGCTTCAAATTCGTCTTTTCTACTCATCTTTGTGGACACTAACTGCTGACCTACACCTGCTGCAAGTGTTCCGACTTTTCTTGCTGCAACATTTGCTAAAATATTAACCCCTGTATTAAGAACACCTTGCTTTGCGCAGTGACCGTTAAGAATATGACCGAGTTCGTGAGAGATTACCGCAGCAAGTTCTTCATCACTTGTCACATATTCTAATAATCCTCTGTATACATAAACCTCTTTATTTATATTGGCATAAGCGTTAATATCTGCCTGATCAGACACTTTAAATGTAATAGCCTGACCGATTCCGTTAGCTTTAATAATCTTTGTTCCGATTGTATTCACTCTGTTAACGGCAGCAGTGGAGTTCCAATCAGTTCTCGTAGTTGCGGTTGCTCCGAATGCCATAACATTAAATACACACATAAATACAGCGCTCAATATAATCTTCTTCATAACCATTCCCTCTTGTTTATATATATTAAGTATTATACTATAAATAAAAATTATCTAAATTATGATTAATAACTTGACATAGAAGTTTGACTAAGTAAAATAGACGTATGTCAGTAAGCCCCCATCGTCTAGAGGCCTAGGACAACACCCTTTCACGGTGTAGACAGCGATTCGAATTCGCTTGGGGGTACCA
>CACZPS010000032.1 GCA_902783125.1 uncultured bacterium
CGTAGGCTGTTAAGTAACTTTCAACTTTCAACTATCCACTTTCCACTGTTTAGCGATGAACGAAGTTCATCGCTAAACTATAATTTACCTTGCTTAAAATCCTTGTTTGTTGTAGTATTATTACGGTTAACTATGTAATTACAATTGTAAATAAGGTGAAAATATGAAAATCGATTTAAAAAAAGAAGAGCATAATATTGCTAAAGTAGAAGTTGAAATCCCCGCAAAAGACGGTTTGGATGCTTATAACAGAGCAGTGAAATCATACGCTCAACACGTTAACATTCCAGGGTTTAGACGTGGTAAAGCTCCAAGAAATATTGTCGAAAGACAGGTAGGAAAAGAAAGGATTGTGGCTGAAGCGTTGGAAACTTTATTGCCAAAGGCTTTTAGTCAAGTTATTTCTGAAAATAAATTACAAATCCTTATGCAGCCAAGAGTTGATAACTATGACTTTGAGGTTGGTAAAGATGTTAAGGTTTCAGCAACCATAGAATTGAAACCGGAAGTTATTTTAAAAGCATACAAAGGAATGACACTTGATGTTGAAGAATATCAAATTCCTGATGATGCGTTTGATAAGTCATTGGAGAATTTATTAAGTCAATCAGCAACATTAGAACTTGTTGTTGACAGAAATACAAAAGCTGAAGATGTTATTGTATTTGACTTTGTTGGTTATTCTAACGGTGAAAAAATTGAACATGGTGATGCAAAGAATTACACAATGGATTTGGCTAATTCAAACTTTATTCCGGGGTTTGCGGAGCAGTTGGTTGACAAACCTCTGAACAAAGAATTTGATGTTAATGTAACTTTCCCTGAAAACTACCATGAAGCAAAACTTGCAGGTCAGCCTGCCACTTTCAAATGTACAATCCATGAAATCAAACACAAAGTTATGCCTGAATTGACTGATGAATTTGCTCAAAAGGTTGGACCTTTCAAAAATGTTGATGAATTAAAGGCTGATATTCAGGATTATTTAAACAAACAAAAAGAGAATGCAGACAGAAAGAATTCTGAAAAGGCTATAATGGATAAGTTACACGAAGAAGTTGTTGTTGATATCCATGATGCAATGATTAAACGTGAGGCAGATTCATTGTTGGAAGAATACAAACAAAAATTAAAATCTCAAGGCTTTACTTGGGAACAGGCTATTGAGGCTCAAGGTTTAGATAGTATTATGAAAACAATAAATGATGATGCTCTGTTCAGAATAAAGAATTCTTTGATAATTGATAAGATTTCAGGCGAAGAAAATATTTTGGTCGATCAGGCATCTTTAACAGCTAAGTTGGATTCTTTGAGTGCAATGTATCAAATGGATAGAGAAACTTTTGCTAAATACATGTTCCAAAATCCAAACATGATGAATAATATTTCTCAGCAAATTCTCAATGAGAAAGTTATTTCATTCTTGGTTGAAAATAATACAATTAATTTTGTAAAACCAAAGGCTAAAAAATCCGAAAAAACTGAGAAAAAATCAGAAAAGAAAACGACAAAAACTAAAAAATCAACAGAAGAATAATTAGATAGTTATTGTTCTATTGATTACAAAATGATGATATAATATTAACAGTGATGAAGCGTTTAGCGTTTATGTGTAGAAGTTTCTATTCATTATTCACTATTCACTATTCACTAATGGAATAGAAAGGAATAAAAAAATATGAGTTTTGTACCTGTAGTAATTGAACAATCAAGCAGAGGAGAAAGATCATTTGATATCTTTTCAAGATTGTTAAGAGAGAGAATTATATTTTTAGGGACACAAATTGACGATATGGTTGCTAATCTTGTAGTTGCGCAATTATTATTGTTAGACAGTGAAAACCCTGAAAAAGACATTATGTTATATATCAATAGCCCTGGCGGTAGTGTTACTGCGGGTTTTGCGATATATGATACAATGCAGCATATCAGAGCTGATGTAAGCACAATTTGTTTAGGTCAGGCAGCATCTATGGGTGCATTCTTACTTTCATCAGGTACAAAAGGTAAGAGAATGGCATTACCTCATTCAAGAGTACTTATCCACCAGCCTTTAGGCGGCGCTCAGGGTCAGGCTACTGATATTGAAATTCAGGCTCAAGAAATTATCAGAATCAAAAAATCTTTAAACGAAATTTTGGCATCTAACACAGGTCAGGATATCGCAAAGATTGAAAAAGATACTGATAGAGATTATATCATGACCCCGGATGAAGCATTGAAGTATGGCATGATTGATAAAGTTATTACGAAAGATGCATTATAGGAGATAATTATGGCAAACGATAGCAGATTAAAATGCTCATTTTGCGGTAAAACTCAAGATCAAGTTAAGAAACTTATTGCAGGTCCTGATGTTTATATTTGTGATGAATGTGTAGAGCTTTGTAATGAGATTCTTGATGAAGAATTTTTTGAAGGCAAGGAAAAAGAATCCAAGAAGGAGGATAATAAAAAATCTGAAGAAAATCTGGATTCTGTTCCAAAACCACATGAGATAAAAGCACATTTAGACGCTCATATTGTAGGACAAGATGATGCAAAGAAAGTGCTTTCAGTTGCGGTTTATAACCATTATAAACGTCTACAGCATAATAATAATGATAAATCCGATGTTGAGATACAAAAATCAAACATTTTGCTTGTAGGCCCGACAGGCAGCGGTAAAACATTGTTAGCCCAAACCCTTGCAAAATTCTTAGATGTACCGTTTGCGGTTGCAGATGCTACAACTCTGACTGAAGCCGGTTATGTTGGTGATGATGTTGAAAATATTCTGTTGAGATTGTATCAGAATGCTGAATTTGATGCTAAAAAAGCTGAAAGAGGGATCATTTATATCGACGAAATCGATAAAATTGCCCGTAAATCAGAAAATACATCAATAACTCGTGACGTATCAGGTGAAGGTGTTCAGCAGGCATTGTTGAAACTTATCGAAGGTACGGTTGCGAATGTGCCTCCTCAGGGCGGAAGAAAACATCCTCATCAAGAATTTATCCAAATAGACACAAGCAATGTCTTGTTCATTGTGGGTGGTGCTTTTGTTGATTTAGATAAAATCATCGGTCACAGAGTAAAAGACGGGGCATCTGTCGGATTTGGAGCAAAAGGTGCGGGTACAAAGGCTGAAAAAGAACTCGAGGCAGCTAAGATGCTTAAGAAACTTCAACCTGAGGACTTGCTCAAGTTTGGTTTGATTCCTGAATTTATCGGTCGTATTCCGATTTATGCTGTACTTGATCCTCTTGATGAAAAAACGCTTAAGATGATTCTTACAGAACCAAAGAATGCAATAATAAAGCAGTATCAATGTCTGTTGAAAATGGATGGGGTCGACTTAGAGTTTGAACCTGACGCAATAGAGATGATTGCAAAAGAGGCAATAAAACGTAAGACGGGTGCTCGTGCTTTGCGTTCGATAGTGGAAGAAATTATGCTTGATATTATGTATGATATTCCATCTAAGGGTAATATAGATAAGTTTGTTGTTACCAAAAAGATGGTTGAGGACAGGAATAAGGCAGAAGTCTTTCAACTCCCTAAAAAAGATGAAGCAGAAATTGCTTAATGTATAAAGTATAAAAAATAAACCAACCGCTTGAATTTTTAGGCGGTTGGTTTTTTAATATTTTAATTAATTAAAATTATTTTCCTATACAGAAGTTATCAAAAATATTGTTTAAAATTTCGTCGGTGATTACTTCACCGGTGATTTCGTCCAGAGCTAAAAGCGCTGATTTTACATCTATTGAAATCATATCTTGAAGTTCATGCGATTTTGCTCCGTTAAGTGCCATCACAAGCGAGCTTTTTGCTTGTTCAAGACAGTTTTGTTGACGTAAATTTGTTGAAAATTCAAGTGTTTCAGGATTTACATCACATACAACAGATTTTATTTTTAATTTAAGTTCTTCTATTCCTGATTTTGTTTTTGTTGATATTTTTAAATCTTCAGTTTGAATATCTGCCAAGTCTGATTTGTTAGCAATTCTGATATGGTTTTTGTTTTTCACAAGTTCCCAAATTGCTAAATCTTCCTCAGTTATTCCAACCGTTGAATCATATAGGAATAATACCAAATCAGCCTCATCAAGTGACTGTTTGGAGTATTTTATTCCTATTTCTTCCACTTTAGAAACATCATCATCTCTGATACCTGCGGTATCTATTAAGGTAACGGGAACCCCGAAATCTAATGTTTCTTTAAGTACATCTCTGGTTGTTCCTGCAATATCTGTTACGATTGCTCTGTCTAAATTTAATAAAGTATTAAACAAAGAGGATTTGCCAACATTAGGTCTGCCGGCTATCACAACTGATACACCTTGTCTTAATATATTTGAAGTGTTTGCTGTTGATAATATGTTTTCTATCTCTGAAATTGATTTTTCAAACTCTGAAATTAAGTAATCGTATTCAGGTTCTTTTACATCTTCAGGAAAATCAATTCCTGCGACGATTTTTGATAATACTTCGAAAATATTTTTTCTGATATCAGAGATTTTATTACCCAGTACTCCTGAGAGATTTTTAGCTGAGGTGATTACAAAATCTTTGGTCTTAGAGTGGATTAAATCTGCGACAGCTTCTGCCTGAGATAAATCCATTTTTTTATTTAAAAATGCTCGTTTTGTAAATTCTCCCCGCTCTGCGTGTCTTGCTCCGTTTGAAAGGGTCAGTTCCAGTATTTTTTTAACGATATTCACCCCGCCATGGCAGTGGATTTCTATAACATTTTCGCCTGTGTAGCTTTTTGGGGCTTTGAACGGAAGAATCAAGACTTCATCAACTTTTTTATCTTTGTCCATAACCCAACAATGAGTTATAACATTTGGAGTAAAGTCTTGTTTTGAACAGATTTTGCCTGCAATCTCAAAACTTTTATCCCCTGAAATTCTGATTACACCAACTCCGCCTGTTGCAAGAGGGGTTGATATTGCGGATATTGTGTCAAACTCTTGGATAATGTTCATAGCCCTATTATATTCTCTCCTGATTCTTTGTCGAAGAATAGCATGTTCTCAGGCGTAATGGCGAGTTCCAGAGTTTCTCCTATTTCAATTTCAGGCGGAAGTTTCGCTGAACATTTTGAACCGTTTAACTCAAAATAAGCGATTTTTTCACTGCCTAACATTTCACTCAGTTCCACATTTACACTAAACTTAGTTTCTCCAAAATTCATATTTTCAGGGCGAATCCCAATTATTACATCTTTTCTGTCCCCAAGTTTAACTTTTAAATCTTCAGGTAAATCGATATAAATATCTCCAAACATCAGCCAATTATCTTCTATTTTTCCATCAATAAAATTCATTTGTCCGATAAAACCGGCAACAAATGTATTTGCAGGGTGGGAATAAATATTTTTTGGAGTGTCAACTTGTTGAATAACTCCTTTATCAAGTACAACTATTCTGTCACCCATAGTAAGTGCTTCTGTTTGGTCGTGGGTTACATAGATAAAAGTTGTATCAAGTTTTTTGTGTAATTTTTTGATTTCGGAGCGCATCTGGACTCTTAATTTTGCATCAAGGTTTGACAATGGTTCGTCCATCAAAAATACTTTAGGATTTCTCACCATAGCACGCCCAAGCGCTACTCTTTGTCTTTGCCCACCTGATAACTGTTTTGGTTTTCTATCTAAATATTGAGTTAAATCAAGCACTTCTGCGACTTCTTTTACTTTTTCATCAATTATCTTTTTGTCGGTTTTACGCATTTTTAGTCCAAATGCGATATTGTCATAAATACTCATGTGAGGATAAAGTGCGTAACTTTGGAATACAAACGCAATATCTCTGTCTTTCGGGTGAACATGATTGACAACTTTATCACCTATCATAATTTCGCCTGAGGTTATATCTTCTAAGCCTGCTATCATTCTGAGGATAGTTGATTTCCCGCAGCCTGATGCCCCAACTAAAACGATAAACTCTTTATCATCAATCTCAAGATTTATATCGTTTATGATAACTTTTTTATTATCATAAGATTTACAAAGATTTTTTAAACTGACATTACTCATTATTTGCTAACTCTCTCGGAATAACAATATTAAATACTAAACCTTTCATTGGCAATAATTCTGCCCAGACAACCCCGCCCAATTCTTTTGCAATATTTGAAACAGTCCCGAGAGCTAAAGCTCTTGATATAGTTTTTTTACTTGCACTGTCAACAATAGCATAAGGATTAAACAATGTTGATAATTCTGTTTCTAATACGGTTATGTTACTGCTTGAAACAGTTATATGAATAGCTGAGTCAATTGTAAGATTTCTTGATGTCAAAAATTCCTCGTCTGCATCTGATATTGATACATATACATTTCCCAAATCAATATCTCTCATAAGTGTTTCGATAAGATTTTGTGACATCAGTTTAAAAGAAGTTTCTTTCTGATAAACAGTCTTTTTAAGGTTTGGATTAACTTCAAACTCAATATTTATTGGTTTATCTGAATAGTTATGTTTATTTATTTTTATTATTGAATCAAGAGTATAAACGATATCAAAATATTTTTTGTCATCTTCAAACAAGTTCCCTTCTGACTGTGAGAGCTCAACAAGTTTACTAAAGAAATATAATAATTCCGTAGCATTTTTCTTGATAATATTTACATATTTAGCTTGTTTTTCGGAAACAGTTCCGCCAAGACCGTCTAATAAACCTTGTGAGAATCCGATTATTGATTGAATTGGGGAATTAAATTCGTTTGCAAGTTTTACTAAAAAACAGTTTTTATCATTATTAATTTTTTGAGAAGACTCTTGTTCTTCTAATATATTAGAAATTCTTTTATAGTTTTGGGTAGAATCTCTTAGTGCTACAACATATCCGCCATCTATTTCGCGGGAAGTTATTTCAAAATATTCATCATCTTGAGTATTTTTTGCAATCAATGCTTTATGTGTGTTTGCAGAATTTGCGATTAAATCATAGCCGTTTTCCAAAATATCGTTGATTGATTTAGAAAAAAGTAAACCTTCTTCCATTCTGAATAAATCGTGTGAAATATCGTTTGCCCATTGAATAACTCCGTTAGTGCCGACAAAAAGTACGCCGTCGGGTAGATTTGACTGTACATCCAAATTCTTTTGCATTGATAAAATTTTACGAATATCCATAGAGTACTCCTTGTCGATATAATATCATAAAACAATGTCTGGTGCAATTGTGGTAAATTATAGTTTAGCGGCTGAAAGCCGATAAAAGTGATTAAGTGACGAAGTGATTAAGTGATTAAGAAAAGAGAAATTCTTAGTCACTTAGTCACGGTTCACTTAGTCA
>CACZPS010000033.1 GCA_902783125.1 uncultured bacterium
CGTATTGCAATCGGGCATGGTCAACTGTCAGAAAGCCAACTGGAAGATGTTATCGTAGGGTTTGAAGAACACGAATACGATATTCTTTTATGTACAACAATCATTGAAAACGGGCTTGATATTCCTAATGCCAATACAATGATTATCCACGATGCGGACAGATTTGGGCTTGCTCAGCTTTATCAGTTAAGGGGCAGGGTAGGGCGTTCTAACCGTCAGGCATATTGTTATTGTTTCTTTAAAAACGGTAAAAACCTGACAAAAGAAGCGTATCAACGACTTATGGCTATAAAAGAATTTTCATCGCTCGGCAGCGGTTATCAAATTGCTATGCGTGATGTGGAAATCAGAGGGATTGGGAATATCTTAGGGACAAAACAACACGGTCACATGGTCAATGTCGGGTTCGATACATATTGTCAGCTTTTAGACGAAACTGTAAAAGAACTCCAAGGCGAAGCCGTTAAAAAAGTAACTCCGACTATTGTTGATATTAATATTACTGCCTTTATCCCTGATGATTGGGTAGGCTCTAAAGAACAGAAGATGATTGAATATAAGCGGCTTGCTGATGTTCACAATGAAACAGAATTGAGTTATATAGAATCAGAATGGAAAGACAGGTTCTCTAAAATCCCTGAGGAAGTATCTAATCTCATTAAACTTGTTCAAATAAGACTTGCAGGAACAAAAGTCGGTATAATCGCAATAAGAGAAACAATGGATAACATAAGGATTTATACACCGTTTACAAGAACAGAGTGGATGATACTTCAAACTCATTTGCCAAGGGAGATAACAAGATATATTAAATTTACCCCTGCTCCTAAATCAGTGGAGAATGCAAAATCTATTTTGTTATTAAATAATTCAGTTATGAATTTTAATGAAGTATTTAACATTTTAGTCGATTTGTTCTATGATATAGAAAGAATAATGAATGATTATAATAAATAAGATACTAAGACACTAGGGCACTAAGGCACTAGGAAATAATAAAAATAAGAAAGAGAAAGGGAAATATAAATGAAAAAAGTTCTTTTAACACTGCTGGCATCAACTCTAATCTTTACGGGTTGCGGGTTTAAAGGCGGAGCGATTATTAAAGTAAATAATCAAAGCATTACAAAATCGGATTATCAGGAAGCATATAAAGTCGCTTCAAAAAATTCTCAGCTGGCTCAAATGGGAATTGATATTCCGGAAGATGATAATAATCTTATGTACCTAATGGTAAAAGACAGAGTTATTAACGAATTGGTTGTTAAAGAACTTATTAATCAAGAGCTTGAAAAACGCCAAATCACTGTTAACAGAGATGATATCAAGCGTGAACGTGAAAAAATGATTGATAAAGTCGGTTCTAAAGAGAAATTCAATGAAATTCTTAAACAAAATAACGTTTCCAATGCTCAGTTTGAAAAAGATTTGGCTCAAGAAATTAAGATGAGAAAGTTGGTTGATATTATTCACCCAGTAACAATTACTGATTCTCAGGCAAAAGCATTCTATGCAAAGAATCAGGCACAATTTAAGTATCCTGATAAAGTTAGAGCTTCTCACATTTTGATATCTGCAAATAGAGCGGAAATTAAACAACAATTAATTTCTAAGAATAAAACAATGAATGATATCGAAATGAATCAAGAAGTCCAAAAAATAATGGAAGAAAGATATCATAAGGCAGAAAAAATTGCTAACCAATTGAAGAACAACCCTGAAAAGTTTGAAGCTATTGCAAGAGAAGAATCAGATGATACAATGACAGCTAAAAATGGCGGGGATATCGGATTCTTCGCTCAAAAAGATATGGTAAAACCTTTTGCAGATGTTGCATTTAGCCAAAAACCAAATACAATAAGCGGAGTGGTCCAAACTCCATACGGGTTCCATATCATTAAGGTTACTGATAGAATGGCTGCCGGTCAACAACCGTTTGAAAAAGTTAAAGAACAGTTGAAAATGTTTATGGCTGCCCAAGAACAAATTCAAGCGCTTCAGGCATTTATTAATAATCTGAGAGCTCAGGCAGTTGTTGAATTTGTTAATCCGGATTATGATCCTGTAAAAATTGAGGCTAAGATGAAAAAACTTGCAGCAGAACGTAACGCACAGATTAATGCGATGAAAAATAATCAACAATCTCAACAAGGTCAGTAACCAACAAGGAATAAAATATGAATAAAACAATATCATATAATGTTTTGGAAGAAGTAAAAAGCGCAGAGGGAAATATTATTTCCCTCTGCGCTTTGCTTTCAAATAAAGATTTAAATAAAAATAAGACTTTAATCATAGGAGTTATCCATGGCGATGAACCACAAGGTGAACTTCTTATTAACAAATATATGGAAGAACACGAAAATAAAAATTTATTGTTTATCCCATGCCTGAACCCTGACGGGCGAAATAAAGGTACTCGCACAAATTCAAATAATGTTGATATAAATAGGAATTTCCCGACAAATAATTGGGAAAGAACAGAGTATGGAAATTATTACGGCGGAGCACAACCGACGAGTGAAATTGAAACAAAATTTTTGGTGAATATTATCGAAAAATACAAACCGTTAGCTATTATTACGCTCCATACCCCATACAAAATAGTTAACTATGACGGGCCTGCTCAAGAGCTTGCAGGCATGATTTCGGATATTATCGGTTATCCTGTTGAGCCGAGTATAGGTTATCCTACTCCGGGAAGTTTTGGAACCTACGCAGGTGTTGAACGTTCTATACCTACAATTACTCTTGAGTTAGACGAGTATGCGTCAATAGAGTCTTTGTATGAACCAATTGAGGAAATTTTTGATAATTTGTAATAATAGAAGATTTTTAGTATTGCCATTATTTATCTTGGCGTGATAACGAAATACTATATTAGCTCAATATAAATGCAGCCTAAGCCGTTATTAATTTTCTTAAATCATATTTGTCTGTTGTAATATTTTGGAGATTTTTAAAATCGTCTACAGATATACTTAATTCTTCAGAATCATCGTCAGGTTTGTTTATCGACATTTGATTTATTTCAAATAACAATTGATTCAAACTTTCTTCTGTCAAGTTCCCTCGTTGCGAATATATTTTTACAGCTATATTATCAATTTCATCACCGGCATCGTAAGTAAATAGCGTTTTGCCGTTGCTATCATGATAACTGCCGTTTATATATATGAGTTCACCATTATTTCCATATAATTCTGTACGTTCAGGTTCATTTGATACTTTATCAAAATTAGATTCTATATAATATGAACCAAGTTCTCCATTTTTATCATATGCAGCACATGTTCTTGTCCCATCATTACTAATAGCACCGTCTCCAATATAATGATAAAGTGTTTCTAAATCATCCTCGTCATTATAAGTTATAAGTATATAAGAGTTTTTTGTCCCATTGATATTTTCTTGCGGTGGATTTTTATAGATTCGTTCACATTTCCCGTTTTTATCAAAATCATAATATTGTCCATTGATACCCCCCCCCCTTTTTTATCTGCATATTTTAAATCATTATATTTCAAAATCTCATTAATCATTTCCGGTGTTATATCGGGCGGAATATTGTGTAATGATTCATTATTATCCGATTTAGCTGTTTCTGTTATTTCTTTTTCCTCGGATTTATTCAAGTTTTGAGCATAATTTTTAATATATAAAATAATAGATGGGATACATTTATTTACAGTATTTAAAAAACTTGTAGAATCAGTTTCATAAATATCAGGTTTCTCGCCGCCATCGTTTTCCGCAATATTAGTAAAATATTCACGAATTTTAACATCAATTAAGTCAGCATTATAATCTCTGCGTAAAACTTTTCATTTATCGCTCCATAAAAATCTTGAAATGTGAAATTTTGAATTTTGTCCATTATTTTATATATTCTTTTGCTCTCTAATGATATAAAAACAAATAAAAGATCGTGATTTCAGTTCATTAATAGACTATTATATTTATGAAAAACGAGATTATCATATTATTGTTGGTATTCAACAGAAAGTAAACAAAAAATCTTGTTACAAAATATTACATTTTTTGATTAAGTTATACGCTACTAAAATGTTATCGCAAGTGGTAGTTTAAGGCACAATTATTACAAAAAACGTAAAATGAATAATTCAATAATACAAAATATGCAGATAGTTTGAGGCTGTCCCAAAAGTCAAAAAAAATAAAAAAATGAAACGATGCCGTTTAATGCAAGGCGCATCACGAAGTCCGAAGGATCTTTGTTAATGAGATGGGTGTAAAGCCTTTCGGAAAAGAGTTGTAATGCCACTCCTGCTTTCGCATCACAAGATGACAAAAATAAATATAATCAAATATTTTGATTTTTTGACAGCTTCAAACTTTAATTTACACTTTTTTGCTATCTTATTGTGTTTCTGTTAATATTTATTTGTTAAATAGACGAGGGAGAATAATTATGGATTTAATGCAAGGTAAAAAAGGTGTAATCTTTGGTGTATCAAACACACATGGAATTGCATACGGTATAGCAAAACAATTACATGATGCAGGAGCTGATATTGCATTCACATATGCAGGCGATGCAATGGAAAAGCGAGTTAGACCTATTGCAGAAGATATGGGTGCAAAGATTATCATGAGTTGTGATGTGACCAAAGAAGACGAAGTAAAAGCTGTATTTGATGCATGTGAAAAAGAATATGGAAAGATTGACTTTGTAGTTCACGCAGTAGCATTTGCAAAAAAAGAAGATTTGATGGGTAAGTTCATAGACACATCTTTGGACGGTTGGAATACAGCATTAGGTGTAAGTGCATACTCCTTGGTAACGATTTGCAGAAACGCACAACCTATAATGAATGAAGGCGGTTCAATTTTAGCTCTAACATATCTTGGTTCTCAATATGTTGTATCAAATTATAATGTAATGGGTGTCGCTAAAGCTGCATTAGAATCGTCAATGAGATATCTGGCTATGGATATGGGTACTTATGGTGTTAGAGTAAACTGCTTATCATCTGGTGCAGTCAAGACATTAGCTGCAATGGGTATCAGCGGATTCCCAAGAATGTTAAAGGCAGCAGTAGTAAAAGCACCATTAAAACGTAATGTAACATTGGAAGACGTTGGCAGAGCAGGTTTGTATTTAGCATCTGATTTATCAAGCGGAACAACAGGTCAGGTGCTATATTGTGACTGTGGTTGCCACTGTGTTTACGGGTCATCAGAGGAAATGGAAATTATCTCTAATAACGTAAATATTTAGGGGAAATTAACTACAATCTATAAAATAACTTAAAAAACGGATAATGTTGTTGCATTGTCCGTTTTTTAGAATGTTGATAATATCAGACATTTCAAATTTTTCTATTTTGTGGGGGGAAAGTATATTTAAAACCTCTCCGTCTGACTCTGCCGACACAAATGATTGAGTATCATTTGTGGAGAGGTGATTGAGGTGGGTGGCAACAAAATTTTTTAACTATTCCACGCGGTGGTGTTAAAGTCGTCGAATACAGCGACGAGGGTTGATGTGTCGACGGTATTGTCGGCGGTTTGTGGGATGCCCCTCACCCGAAACACTAATATTTTGCTTTGGCAAAATCCAAGCATCTTTTATATTGCTGTGTTGTGGTAATAGCGTTACCACAACCAACTTTCGCAAAATCCAAGTGTTTCTACCCTCTCCCGCAGGGAGAGGGTAGTTTGGGTTTTACCCCATTGTTTTGTCGATGTAGTCGGTGACAGTGTAGGTTTGGGTTGCTGTCACCTCGTCTGCGCCTGTGTAGACTGTGCCAAAATCGCCGTTGTTTGCTGATTCCCATGCGGTCACTTCGGCTGTGAGTGCGTTGATATCGCTTGCCGAGATAGCCGGTGCGGTTGTATTCGCTGCGCTCAC
>CACZPS010000034.1 GCA_902783125.1 uncultured bacterium
AGTGACTAGGTGATTAAGTGATTAAGAAATTCTTAGTCACTTAGTCACGGTTCACTTAGTCACTGTAAATTATAGTTTAGCGAGCTTTGCTCGCTAAACTATAATTTAACTAAACAACTTAAATGTTCTTTCGACGTTATCTTTCGCAACGGTTTTTAGAGTATCCATTTCCTGTTTGATAGCGTTTCTTTCTGTTTCTAATGCTGCAAGCTGAGTATCATAGTGCCTGTCTTTTCTGTCTATAGCACGCATTTTTGCTTCATAATCCGCTTCTGCCTTTTTCAAATTCTTCTCATCCGCTACTTCTTCCATTTTTGTATCTACTGTAACAGACGTATCACGGAATTTACATGTCTTATATTTCATTTCATCATGTATTCCGCTAAATGTCTCATTAAACGGAACTTCCAGTGATTGAAGTATGATATACCCTTCGTTTATTGCATCTGTAAGTTTTTCATTGTTATTTAATATTTCATCTGCAACAACAATATAATTTTCATTTTCAGGAGTCAAAAGATATTTATTGCTAATATAATTAGTTTCAGTTTTTGCTTTATTTTCCATTACAGCAACTTTTATATCTGTCATTGTAGTTGTATCAAACGCATCACGCATGTATATTACAGGGATTTCATCCATCCCTTCCATTTTGTACCAGAGGTTAGTATACCATTGTACTTTTTTGATATCATCAAATGATATATCGCCATAGGCATCATCAGGATATGGCAAGTCTTCCGGTATACCAGCAACATAATCATCAAATATAGGTTCATCACCATACCAAACCCCGTTAAATACCGGACGAGGATCCTCCGGTCCAGGATTTTCGACAACATCCGGTGGATTCCCCGGATCAGCTGGTTTTGCTCTTAATGTAGGCTCAGTCGGTGGTTGCGGCTCGCTTCTAAGAGTCCACTTCGGTGCAGGCTCAGTTGGTTTTTGGCTCATATATTCTGGGTTTAATTCTTCAAATTTTTCCTCGTTGAATCTTTTTGTAGTTACTAATTGTCCTCCAAAACTATTTTGGAAGTCAACGGTTGTTGCCACAACATCATCTTTTGTTATTCCCATTGAACCTATGCTTCCTGAATTTCCGCAAACATATCTTAAATCGATAGCCCATTGTTTAAGTGATTTTAGTTGTGCGTTTCCGTCGCTGTCTATGTAATATTTGCTTAAGAGTTTTTTGCCAACAGAAGAATCAGCCGTAATATCAGGGACTTCATCATTAGCAACATAAGGTTTCATCGTTGCTTCATCATCAACTAAATCGGAAATTTCTGCCCATAAAGAATAATCTACAGGCTTACCGCTTTTTCTATAGCTATCAACAGTCGCACCTGTAACACTTATCTTAAACTGAGAACCTGTAGAAGTTGTATACTGGTGTTGATTGTAATAACTATAATTTATCGTCCCTTTTTTAGATGCATTCGGATCAAAATTAAAACCTTCTCCGATTTGAAAATCTATTAAACGTTCCAAAACATGGGCATAACAACCGAAACTACCATTTTTTGCTGCGCTAAAACACCCATCAGATATATCATCAAATGTTGCTTGCAGACTTTCTCCTTGAGTTTGTTCAACCCACCAGGATTTTGTTTTATCGCTTCTGAGTGCTTGCCCGTCTTGATACCAATCAGCGTAGTCTTTATTATATTGTGTCCAGTCTGCCTGATTAGCTTCCCAAGTAGCTTTTTCATTAACCCAGTTTGCACGGTCAGTTTGCCAATTTATATAATTTTGCTGCCATGTCGCGTATGCAGAATTATAATTAGGAACGTCAACATTATGATACTTGTCCCAATCAGCTTTTAATATATCCCAGGCAGCCTTATCTTGGCGGTATTGTTGGTATTCCGCGTTTCTTCTTTGCCAATCGGGGTCATATACATTATCCCAGTACTCTGCTGCTCTTTGCCATTCTTCATAGGTCAAGTTATACTGATTTTTGCTGTTTTTCCAAGCGGTATGGTCATTTTGCCAATGTTGAGATTCTTGAATATATTGAGGGTTTTTATAAGTTCTTGGATTATGGTACTCTGTATGCGAAGTCTGGGTCGCAATACCGCATGCTTCCAAAAACTCATATAGAGTTTCCGTATTGCTGTAATTATTGTGTAAAGAGGTTGAAACAATTGCTTTATCTGTGCTTGATTTCATGACATATTGATTCATTAAAACATTGTAATCAAGGATTCTATTTCCAGTTAAATCAATAGCTGTAAGGCTACCATCTGTATTAAATATTTTGGCTCTGACTTTTGTCGCATCTAATGCAATTAGATAGTCTTCATACACACGTTTTGAGTCGTTTGCCATTTGGAGCTTTTGAGCTTCCAATTTGGCAGCTTTATATTCAATCTGGTGCATTCTCGCAGTCAGATTCAATAATCTAGCTTGTGATGACGACATTCCCATTGTAATTTTCCTTTTCCTGTATCTAATTCAGTACTGCGCAAAAAATAAAACTGAATTAATACACCTTGTATTACGGTTGTTAAAAGATAAAACTTTAGTATTTACCCTCCTTTTTACATCTTCCTTTACAAAAATTTACAAAAAACTACAGATGGATACTTAAATGCGAAATAATTCAAAATTAACAAATTTTTTAGTAGTATCTTTTGGGGATAAAAAATATGCGGTTTCTAAACAAAACCGCTTTATATAATTTCTCCCATAATATTACTTATAAATCTATTCAACGATATTAATTCTGCCCGTTGTATTAATATCAATAGGCTTGTTTAAATGTTTGATATAATCAGCTATCAATTTATCTTCACTAAAATCAAATAATTTTTCAGCGTGCTCAAGTTGGTCAAATGCTTTAATCCCGTCCCCGCCACGTAAAACAAAATCGTCAGCAGCTATTCTGTATATTTTATTTGGATCGGGATTATTAACATCTATTTTTCTTTCCGTACCGTCTTTTGCGGTATAAACCATATCAAGAAGTTCTCCGGTACCTTTTTTTACTGAATATTTTAAACCTGAAGCATAGAATAACCCCGGTTTTCCATTTTTATCAACTACTGAATGACATCCGCCTCTTATCCCTTCAACAAGATCTTTTTCATTAATTGTTGTTATTGCCATACCGTCACCAAACGGTGAAATTGATTTTACATCTGATGAGTCAATATCCCCCGGTTCAAATACATTTCTGATATTGCCGGCATTAACAATCCCAATATCAACATTTAATTCATTTCTTATGGCATCAGCAACAAAGTTTGCGTGTGGGTTTTCTTCAGATAATCTTTGTTTCGGACAAGGTAAAGCGGAACGAATAACGCCCAATTTTTCAGGATTACCCATTATATCGCTAAACATTTTTTTGTAAATCATATTTCTGTGACGCTTACTTGTTTCATACAAATTATTTGATGCTTCAACGAGTACCCCGTTTTTATCAAATACCAATTCCGCTTTTCCATAATAATTTCCGTCTTTTTCAGCATTAGTAATCAAAACAGGCTCATTTGTTTTTGATAGAAACAGATTTTCCCCCGGTTTTATGCCATCAACATAAGTATGTGAATGACCTCCGATGATAACATCAATACCTGACGTATTTTCCGCAATAATTCTATCTCCTAAATGTCCGACATGCGAAAGCAAGAAAATATGTTTAATACCTCTCTTTTGCAAATCATCAACTTCACTTTGTATATCATTCAATGTGTCTTCCATACTGTCAACAGTAAAGTCTGTATACAATTCAGGGTGAGTCATTCTTGTTCTCATATCAACGGGAGCGATTCCGACAACTCCATATTGAACCCCTTTATAATCACCTATATAAGAGTCAACTAGTTTGTCGTGGATATATGCCCCATTTTCAACAGCTTGTTCTGTTTTTGATGCGGAATCTTGTTTGAAATTAGCTGCTAAGTATTTCATCTTTAAATTTTCAGTAAGTTCTTTCCAATTCTTTTCAGACATATCAACATCGTGATTACCTAGTGCAGATGATTCAAAATCTTCTCCGTCCATATAAGTAAGAACACAGTCATTAACTTGCTTGTTTCTGTCATCCCCAATCATATTATCCCCGCCTGAGAATCTCAAATCACAATCTCTCAGGGCATCTCCTATTTTTGCAAGTTTAATATATTGACCGTGAACGTCATTTATGTAACCTATCTTTAATCTGGTTTTCCCATCCGGTCCAATTGGGGACGTTGCATCCGCTTCTTTTTCAAATTGCGAGTTATAAGCAATATTAGATACAAAATACTGTAAATTTGGTGATTTTACTGTAGTTGAATAACTATAGATTCTTTCATAATTCTCATTGTTTCGCGATTTATTATTTTCACTAATCCCACGATGATTACTTATGGCTTGCGGAATGTAGCCTGAACGATTTGTGATTTTAATATTGTTAGAGGAGAAATTAATCATACACACCTTTTGGTTATATTATTCTAATACCTGTGCTAATTATTTTTTGCTAGTGTATAATCTTTTGTTACAAAATATTTACATTGATAAATACTTTAAAGCCTCTCTTAATAATTCTTCCGAATCATTTTCGTTTTCACATTTCCCTATTACAATTTTTAATGCCGTATTTATTTCATCTTCCGTATAACCTAATGATAATAATATTGATGTCGTTTCCTTTGTTGCATCTGTTAACTCAAACCCTGTGATTTTCTCTGAAACAGTGGTTATATTTGCTTTTATTAGTTTATCTCTAAGTTCTAATATAATTTTTTGGGCTAATTTTTGTCCAACCCCTTTTGCTAACGTTAATTGCTTATATTCTTCATTTATAACAATAGATACAAAATCAGCAGTGTCAAAGTTCCCCAATAATGTCAGCGCCATTTTTGTTCCCACACCTGAAACAGAGGTCAAATAATTGAATATGTCACGGGTTTCTTTCTTATAAAATCCGCATAGAAACATATTATCTTCTTTATGTATAAGTTTTGTATAAATTTTTATTTCGGAATTTTTATCATTAATTGCGTAGTCTATTTCAGAAACCTCAAGCCTGTACCCAATTCCATTTACATCAACAACGATATAATATCCGGTTGAAGTTGTATACTTGTCGGTTAAATTACCTTTTAAATACTCAAACATTGATATTCCCTCGAAATAAGTTCTTTAGTTTTTTCTCTGATTTCTTTATCTGTTTCAAAAATTTCATCAAGAGTTGGATTTAAAATCGGATTATGAGATGAATATATTTTTTCAGTAATTTTATAAATATCATAAAGTTTAATTCTTCCGTCTAAAAATGCGAAGACAGCTTCTTCATCCGCCCCGTTTAAGGCAACTGTAGCAGTACCGCCAACCTTTCCTGCATTATAAGCAAGGTTTAAGAAAGGAAATTTTTTATAATCTGGTGCTTCAAAATCAAGTCTTGCTATTTCAGAAAAACTGAAACTCTTTGATTTTATCCCTTCAAATCTTTCAGGATAACAAATTGCATATTGTATAGGGATATGCATACTTGGAACCCCAATTTGTGCAATAACACTACCATCAACATATTCAATAGCAGAGTGTACAACACTTTGCGGATGAATCACAACATCAATTTTTTCATAAGGCATATTAAAAAGATGATGTGCTTCTATAATTTCTAAGCCCTTATTCATAAGAGTTGCACTGTCAACAGTTATTTTTCTCCCCATATTCCAGCGAGGGTGTGCAAGCGCTTGTTCAACAGTTGCTGACTTCATATCATCAATTGTTTTATGCAAAAATGGTCCGCCCGAAGCAGTAATTATAAGTTTTTCGACCTGAGATATATCTTTTATACATTGATGAATAGCACAGTGCTCACTGTCAACGGGGATTATATTTACCCCTTTATCTTTTGCAAGGTTCATCACTATATCACCTGCCATTACAAGAGTTTCTTTGTTCGCAAGCGCAATATTTATACCATTATTTATTGCCGTAATTGTCGGTTTTAAACCAATTTTCCCTGACACTGCGACAAGAATTATATCATTTTCACGATTAGAACAAATTTCTTCTAATCCGTCATTTCCACATAAGACGTTATTACAACCGATAATTCTATCTTTATCATTTTCATTTGAAATACAGACAAATTTAGGTTTAAATTTTTTGATTTGTTCGTTTAATAAATCAGTGTTTGAACCGGCAGATAAAGATATAATCTCAAATTTATCGGTCAGCTTTTCAATAACTTCTAATGCCTGTGTTCCAATTGAACCGGTTGAGCCTAAAATACTTATTCTTTTCATATAAAAATTATAGTTCAAAAATATCTTTTAGTTTATATAAAGTTTTGTAACAAAATGTTTTAAAATCCTATTATTAGCTAAAGTTAGCACAGATATCTGCCGTAGAACATGTCGTATCAATTCAGTAATGTTTTGTATACCTGCTGAATTAGATACGGAATAGGGAAACAAACAAATGGGAATGTCGTCATCACAAGCTAGATTATTGAATCTGACTGCAAGAATGCACCAGATTGAATATAAAGCTGCCAAATTGGAGGCTCAAAAGCTCCAGATGGCAAACGACTCAAAACGTGTTTACGATGACTACCTTAATGCGTTAGATGCAAGTAAAATGCAATATAAATCATTGAACACCGATGGTTCAATAACATATAAAGATGCCACATTAAATTCATTAGAAAATGGTATTGTCACTACCTTTAATGGTGAATGTTTATCAACTCCGTTATTTTTACAATCAATGGACGGACATATATTATTAACCCCGACTGTTGCAGCAGCGTTCGGAATAGACGCAAATGCCGTAGGAGCAGATATGGACACTTATGTTCATGATGTCACCGGTAAAAATAAGATTATATCAAACGTTTCAACTGTTCAAACAAGAAAAGACAGCGAGTATGTTTTGGGTTATAACTATTCACCGGTTGCAAATACTGTCAGCGATGATAATAGTGGTAACAATAGCTCTGTTATGATTAAATTTACTGACTTTGTGAATAATGTTACATCTCAAGATACAAGTAGTATCACCGACATCAATAATTTTAATTCGTCAGTAAAAACTTATGCAATTAACGATTTAGCAGGATTGCAAAAATTACAAACTCTTTGTGCAAGTGGTACTGATACATCAAACTATAATTTTATACTTGGAAATGATATTGATATGAGTTCAATTACAAATTGGACAGGTATAAATAACTTTAAAGGTACATTTGACGGTAACGGTCATACAATATCAGGATTAACAGGGACTGCAGGTTTATTTATAAGTACAGATGGAGCAAATATTAAAGATTTAAAATTAAAAATAAATAATATTTCTAACACTTCTCAGTACGTAGGTGGATTAGTCGGGACAGCAAGTAGTTCTCCTCAAACAATAATTAATAATTGTGTTGTTGATATTGATGAGATGACTATTGGCAATTGGTCAGGCGGTATGGTGGGAAACGGTTCTGTGAATGTATCAGACAGTTGTGTTAACTTTAATAAAATTACATCTAATGGCGGTTGTGTTGGTGGTCTATTGGGACACGGGGCTACACAAATAGATATTAATAATTGTTATATATCAGGAACAATGAACAATTCGCAAAGTAGTACCGGCGGTATATTTGGACATAATTATCAACAAGCGGTAGCAACAATAACAAATTCTACTGTATATGTAAAATTGAACAGTGGTGGCTCAGTAATGGGTGATGTTGACAATATAAATAATTATACAATTTCTAATGTTACTTATAATAAAAATTTAAATCCAACACTTCAAGTTTGTCATAATGATACTCGGTTTGAAACAACTAATAATTCACAATTTTTGCAAATGATTATAACTCCATCAATTGCACCTGATAATAACTATAACGGAAGTTTTTATTCAAATGTTTATGGGGCATTACACAAATACACGAATGGTAATACAGCACAAATTGATGAAACCAAAATTAGAAAATATGTTGAAAACATTTACAAAAGCAGCGATAATGCTTTAAAAGTTGCAAATATAAACGACTTTTTATATGAATATTTAAAAAATGACAATTTTAACCAAGCATTTTTTACGGCATTAGCCGCTGATATCCAAGCCGGTACAGTAACTAATACTACAGCATTAGCTTTCCAAAACAAATATAACGTTACTAATGCAAATGTTTATTTGGCAAACATTGCATCTGATACTTGGACTCCTGAAGAATATATTAAACAAAAGGGCAAATATAATATTCCATCTATTGATACTATGAAAGAGGAAGTATATTATTTGCTTAAACAAGATTCTGAACAAACCGGTAATCCTGAAATCTCGCAAGCAACTATCAATAGTTGGTTTAATAAATATTCTATAAATAATACTGATGACAAAATTTCTCTTGCGAATCTGAATAATATAATTGCGAACAAAAATGTATCAGAATTGCGTACAATTATCGCGAGCGGGAATAAATATACTAATACCAATAATTATCCTAAAGAATACTATGATATAGTTTTTGATTCATATTCATCAGTAAACGTAGCAACAGTTTGGGATACAACACAAGAAGATATTTCCAATGCAATAAAATCCTGGCACATGTCAAACAAAAGTTTTGAAGTTATTTCGGAAGATTTGGCTTCTAATAAAGACTATTTAATAAATTATGTAAACGGTGCTTTCGGGGTATTAGCAGAGTTTGATCCAAATAATATCAGTAAACTTATGACATTGTCTGCTAATCAATGGCTACAATTATCTGAAGCTGAGTTTAACAAATTATTATCAGTTGAACATACAAGTATTTCAACAAACACATCTATTCAGGAAGTAAACAATGAAGTGTTGTTAAAAAAAGCTGAAGCTAAATATGAAGCTGATATGAAACGTATCGATATGAAAGATAGAAAATATGATACGGATTTAGCAGCTTTAGATGCAGAACGAAATGCTATTAAACAGGAAATGGAAACTTTAAAAACCGTAGCTAAAGATAATGTCGAGAGAACATTTAAGCTATTTAGTTAAATTATAGTTTAGCGAGCTTCGCTCGCTAAACTATGGTCGTTAGGACGTTAAGTCGTTAAGACTTTAGGTTCATTTAGTCGGCAAAGCCGACTAATTTATAATAATATACAGCCGAAGGCTGATAAAAGTGATTAAGTGATTAAGTAACTAGGTGATTAAGAAATGAGAAATTCTTAGTCACTTAGTCACGGTTCACTTAGTCACTGTAAATTATAGTTTAGCGAGCTTCGCTCGCTAA
>CACZPS010000035.1 GCA_902783125.1 uncultured bacterium
AAAGCTCGCTAAACTATAATTTACAGTGACTAAGTGAACAGTGACTAAGTGACTAAGAATTTCTCATTTCTTAATCACCTAGTTACTTAATCACTTAATCACTTTTATCAGCCGAAGGCTGATAAACAATAATTTATGCTAAAATATATATTATGAAATTTGAGAAATCTGAGTTGTTTGCTGAATTTGAGAAATGTGTGAGGTTATCTCATTCATTTTGTGTTACAGGATTAACCACATTTTTAAGATTAGTTTCTCTAAAAAAAATTAAAGACTGTTCGAAAAAGAAAATACTTTTTATTACATCAACAGAACAATCTGCCTTAAAATACCAAAACGATTTGGAAACTTTGTATGATATAAAAGCTGAAGTGTTTCCGTTCCAGAACAGCTCTGTCTATGACACAGTAGGAGTCAATAAGTACGATTATGCAAAACAGATTGATATTTTATTAAATCAACCTGAACTTGTTATCGCTCCCGTAAAATCACTTTTTGAAAAATTCCCCGATAGAAAGTTCTTTAATAAAAACAGTTTATCACTCAAAATCGGGGACGAAATAACTCAAAAAGATATGTTGAATACTCTCATGAAACTTGGATTTAAACGTTCAACAATGGTGAACGATATAGGAGAATTTAGTATTCGTGGTGATATAACAGATATTTATCCACTTGGGGAAAATCCTGTCCGTATTGAGTTCTGGGGTGATGAAATTATTGATATCAGAACCTTTGACAGAGAAACTCAACGCTCTATTGAAAAGGGCATCAAGGGGGTAAATGTTTATCCGATGTATAAGTTTGTGCTTGATGATAAAACTCCTAAAGATTTCCCCAAAGAACTCACCGAGCAATTAGAGGAAGAAAAATATTTTGAAGGAATTGAGGTTTATCAGAGCTATTTTAACGATAATTTTGTATCTGTTTTTGATTGGTTAAAAGATTATATTGTTGTTTTTGATGAAAAATCAGAAATTTATACAAAATATCAGTTTATGTCTGACGGAAACGATGAGCAATATAATGAAAATCTCAAAACGCAGATTATTTATGAACTGAAAGATAAAAATCATTTTTCGTTTTGTGATTTTACAAATAATTCAGCACCTTTTATAAAAATAGGATTTAATAACTTTTTAGATAGTGAATTTGATGAAATAGTTGATTTGAACGGTCAAACAGTCAGAAGTTTTAATGCGGATATGGATGAATTAGCGGTCTATCTTGGGTCACACAAAGGTTACGAGGTTGTTATTTCAACAAAGTATCAGGAACGTGTAAAAGAGGTTTTATCTGCTTATGAAATATTTAATGTTGAATATATAGACAGTATTTCAGCATCTGGAACAATTGTTGATGACGCAAGGTTTATTTTGTTCACTGATAAGGAACTGTTTAACAAAAGAAGTAAAGATATAACTTCATCAAAACGTTCTTACCATAAGGAAAAAGCAGAATATATCGAAAGTATAAATGATATTCAGCCGGGGGAATATGTTGTACACACAATCCATGGGGTAGGGATTTATCAGGGGCTTTCACAACAAGAGCTTGACGGTCAGTTGAAAGATTATCTTACAATCGAATATGCAAATAAAGATAAGCTCCATATCCCCGCAGAACAAATTAACCTTCTTTGCAGATACAGAGGGGCGGGCGCAATCAGACCCAAACTGTCAAGAATGGGTGGTTCTGATTGGGATAAAACAAAAGCCAGAGTTAAAAAAGAGGTTGAAACTGTTGCCTATGACTTACTCAGACTCTACGCAAAACGCAAAATGCAACAGGGTATTCAGTTTGAGCCTGATACTTCTTGGCAGGTTGAAATGGAGGAAGCCTTTGAATACACAGAAACTCCCGATCAAATGAGAGCAATAAACGAAGTCAAAGCTGATATGGAAAATATTAATCCTATGGATAGACTTATCTGTGGTGATGTCGGGTTTGGGAAAACAGAAGTCGCAATGAGAGCTATTTTTAAAGCGGTTGCTTCCGGTAAACAGGTTGCACTTATTGCTCCGACAACTATTTTAGCATTACAGCATTATCAGACGATATCAGAAAGATTTAAACCATACAAAATAGATGTGGAACTGCTTTGCAGATTTCGTTCCCCAAAACAACAAAAAGAAACAATCAAAAATATGGCTCTTGGAAAATGTGAAGTTGTTGTTGGAACTCACAGACTTCTGCAAGACGGAATTGTATTCAAAGATTTAGGTTTACTTGTTATAGATGAAGAACACAGATTTGGAGTTCGTCACAAAGAAAAATTAAAACAATTCAGAGAAAATATAGATATTATCTCGATGTCAGCCACTCCAATTCCTAGAACGCTTTATATGTCGTTATCGGGGATAAAAGATATGTCTATAATAAATACTCCGCCAAAAAACAGACTTCCCGTTAAAACTTATGTCGGGAATTTTGATGAAAAAGCTGTTAAAAATGCAATTACTCATGAACTTGACAGAGATGGTCAGGTATTTTATTTGTATAACAGAGTGGAAACTATTGAGGAATTTAAACTTCAGCTTCAGGCACTTGTTCCTAATGCCCGTATTGCAATCGGGCATGGTCAACTGTCAGAAAGCCAACTGGAAGATGTTATCGTAGGGTTTGAAGAACACGAATACGATATTCTT
>CACZPS010000036.1 GCA_902783125.1 uncultured bacterium
AACAGCCTACGGCTGTAATTATTATAAATACACGTCGAGCGAAGCTCGACATAATTACTTTCCACTTTCCATTTTCAACTTTCCACTATAAATTATAGTTTAGCGAGCAAAGCTCGCTAAACTATAATTTACTAATAAATCCTACAAACAGTTGATGTCTGTAATACTAATGTTGTACTACCATACTTATGGGGAAGAGTAGTCCATGGATAACAAAACAGATACAATTAAAACAACTTTTTCTAGCGAGTTATACGAACAGTTTAATTGGTACAAAAACACATTTGAACCGCCTGTTCAAGCGGCTTGCGATGAATTTTTCGACCCCGGTTTTGAATTTAAACTTGTTGGGGTTAGTGAAAATATGAATGTTCTTACCCAAAATGAAAGTTTTTTTGTAACAAAAGTTTCTCTTGACCCTAAAAATGATGTTTTCATAAGAATTTCACAAAATGCGATTATGGTAATTCTGGACAAGATTTTAGGTAAAAGCAATAAGAAATTTGAATTATCCAATATATCAGACTTGGAAGCCAAGATTATAACAACCTTCAATGAATATTTATATCAAAAAATTTCAGGTAATATTGATAAAAACAATCTCGAAAAATATCCGGTAACAATGAATTTAAGTTATTTTGTGCGAAATCTTTCATCTGATGAGAGTGCGAGATTTGTTTTATCTTTTCCAAAATCAGTATTGCATCCGGAGGTTCTTCCCCCTGTGCCGGATGAAAAAAGAATTAATGAAATGTTGTTTAAAGACAGTCCTGTTGATGTAAAAATAAAAATCGGAACAACTATGTTTGCGGTTAATGATGTCAAAAAACTTGATGTGGGTGATGTTGTTGTTTTTGATAACAGTAATTCTAAAGAAATGACTCTAATTACTGATAACATTATTCAAAGATTCGCAATAAATCCTAACAAAGAAATAATTTTACCAATTGATAATGATGATAATGACAATAACGGAGAGGAAGAAGATATGGATACGAGCAGTATAACAAATCTTTGGGATAGTCTGCAAATAGAAATGAGCGCAGAGTTTGAAAAAATAAAAGTTTCATTAGGCGAACTTAAAAATATCCAAGAAGGATTAGTAGTAGATATAAGTTCTGTTTATAATAACAAAGTATCTTTAAAAGTTGGTGAACAAGTCATTGCTGACGGAGAACTTGTTATTGTAAATGACAGATATGGTGTAAAAGTAACAAAAGTTACAGCCGATGATTTTAAATCAATGATGGGAATACCGAATACAGACGGCTCAGTTCCTCAAGCTGATGATAATAACGTATCTGTTGCGCAGCCGACAGACCAAACCCCACCGGTTGCAAATGATGGCGGGGATGAGTTTGATTACAGTGATTTTGATTTAGATGAATAATAAAGGGAAATGAAATGGGATATATGGGAAATTTTGTAGTTTACTTAATGGCAATGCTTGGCATTATAGTTATTGCTTTATGGGTTTATAAAAAATTCAACGTAAGCGGACTTGGTTTTAAAAATAATAATTCTCTAAAAGTCGAAGATACACTTAGTCTGACACCAAGAAAAACTCTTTACGTAATCAGAAACGGGAAAGAACGCTTCTTAATCGCCGGAGATTTTGAGCGGACAACACTTATTTCAAAATTAAAAGACAGTGAAGAATTACCTGATGAACTAATATCAGAACCTATTCAAACAAAACGTTCAAGAAGAATTATAAAAAGAGCGGATTTATCTGAAAATAATATTAATATTCAAGATAACCTTGCTCCCATAAAAAAACCTATTATGAAAGAGATTAGAACAAAACTTAACTTTTAAAGGAATAAAGAAGAATGGATATATTTGCAAATTTTAACCCTGTACTTCAAATGTTATTGGTAATGTCGATGTTCTCGATACTACCATTTATGTTTTGCTGTATGACAAGTTTTTTAAGATTTACAATCGTTTTTTCAATGCTTAAAACAGCATTGGGTACTCAACAAGTACCACCTTCAATCGTAATCATTGGGTTAAGTATGATTTTAACATTTTATACAATGGGCGGTGTATTTCAAAAAATGTATGATTTAGGCTCCGTTCCGTTTACAAAAAGTCAGGATATGATTCAGACAATAACAGAAGGTTCAAAACCGCTGAAAGAATTTATGATGAAACAAACACGAGAAAGTGACTTGGCATTCTTTGTGGAACTTTCAAACAAACAACAGCCTTCAAGTCCTGAAGATATTACAATTTGGCAGGTGGCTCCCGCTTATATTGTAAGTGAATTAAAAACAGCATTTGAAATAGGATTTATAGTATTTGTACCATTTATCGTATTAGACCTTATTGTTGCGAATATTCTGCTGGCACTCGGTATGTTTATGTTGTCACCTACAATCATCTCACTACCGTTTAAATTGTTGATATTTATTGCGGTTGACGGCTGGGCGCTTATCGTGCAAGGTTTGGTACAAAGTTATAACACTTAACAAATGGAAAGGAAGCGAAATTGGAATTACTAATAGAATATTTAGCAAAAGGATTTATGACAATGTTATCTATATCAATGCCATGTGTATTAACTGCAGCGGTTATAGGTCTTGTTGTCGGGATTATTCAGGCTGTAACTCAGGTACAAGAACAAACCATTGCTGCAGCCCCAAAGATTTTTGCAGTATTTTTGGTAATAATAATAGGTGGTATGGGATTTATAAAATTGTTAACAAACCTATTTAACGAAGGAATGGGAATTGCGTTTAATGTTATACCCAAAAATGACAGCTATGTTTTAGCTTCAGATTATTATCGTTATACTTCTCCGCTTCAGCAGGGTCAGTTATCGAATAAATACCCGCATAATCTTCAGTTAAGAGAAGTTTTACGCAGACCAAGTGATGCACCGTTTTTGAACCACGACGGGAAATTAAAATACGATAAATCTCAACGCACTCCTATGCCTAAACCTAACTTTATTGAAACAAATAAAATAATCGGTAGATAGTTAGGAGTAAATGTATCGAAAGGCGCTAGGATACTAGAGCATTACGGTATTAGGGCATTATGGCATTAAGGCTTTAAGAAATAGTGGAAAATGAAAAGTGGAAAGTGGAAAATTAAATATGAATATAAGAAAATTATTTAAAAATAGTTTAATTACATTATTGTTGGCTTTGTCATCAAACCTTGCTTTTGCCGACAGTTATATTATGGTTTCGCCGGAACAAATATCTAAAGTGGAATGTCAAAATGAGAATATTGTGGGTATAAATCTTTTATCTACTCTAATGAATGAGAGAAAATCAGTGGTTGTGACATCTTTGTCTGACGGAAATACAACCTTTTCAATCAAGCTAAAACATAAAAAATGTGATTATAAAGTATCCGTAAAAGACGGAAAAATGACAATAAAAGGGGACAGATATATAAAAATATTACCTGTAGACCTGCCTCCTGAATTAATCATCAAGGAGGATGGTGAGTGATAGCTCAGGATATAATGACACAACTCGGACATACATTTCCACTGTTTGGGATTTATCTGACAGCGGGTTTTGTCATATTTGCAAGGATTATGGGATTTATTAGAATGGCACCTATTCTGAATAGAAAAGAAATCCCCGGACTTGTAAAACTGTCATTGGCTTTATTACTTACAATAATGTTTGTGTGTGCAAAACGACCGGAACTTCCGCCTGCCGGAAATTCGTTTATTTTATCCTTATTGCTTAACTATGTATCAGGCGCATTACTCGGGTATATGGCAAACCTTATTCTTTTGGCAATAGATGCAGGTGCAGATATGATAAATATGCAGATGGGGCTTAGTTCTGCCATGGTGCTTGAACCAACAACTTCATCTCAAATCTCAATACTTACTAAACTCATCTCTCTTTTAGGGATTGTTATATTCATGGAAATTGGTGGAATATATTGGTTGTTTAATGCATTTATTCGCAGTTTTGAGATATTTCCCATTTATGCGACATCAATACCCTTAGATAAAATTGTCAATATGGACTATTTGATTAAAATGACCTCAAATGTTCTTTACATGGGGCTGCAAATCGCATCTCCGGTATTATTGGCAACACTCGGACAGGATATTATCCTCGGGGTAATCTCAAAAACGGCTCCGCAGGTAAACGTATTTCAATTATCATTCCTGTTTAAACCTGTATTTGGCGCAGCAATTATGGTATGGATTTTGCCGATGTTAGTGAATATTATTACAGACTATTATCAATCTTTTGCAAATATTATATAATGGTAACCTTTAAAAACTTAAATTTTCTTAGAACAAGGCACTAGGGCGCTAGGACGCTAAGGCACTAAGAAGTGGTTTAGTTAGGCACTTTGTATAATAAAACTTTTAAAGTATCTTCAAAAAAGAAGTTTTAAGAGGTTACCTATAAAAATGGAAAGGGCCTTGTCGGCCCTTTCCATTCTAAATGATGAACATAATACAGTATTTTTAACTGCTACTTTCATTATTTACTATTTTTTAAATTTTTCAACCCCTATAATGTGAAATATGACAAACTTGTTACAAATAAAAAAATATTCTATAATAAACAAAAAAACTTCGGGGGTATTATGAAAAAATTATGTTGGATTTTAGTATTTGGAATCATTATTATGAGCGGGTTATCTGCTTATGCCTGTTTTGGCAGACACAAAGGGATAAATAAGGGGAAAACCCGTGCTGCAAGCGAATTTGAAATTCTACCTACTATGGATACTGAATCCAACGCAAAAAACACTGTTTGGGTAGGAACCTTCCAGCTTATATGGAATGATTTAATGGACGAAATTATACACAATCCTGTTGAATTTGCAGGAGAAAAATCTGTTATGGCGGGATTGTTAAATAAAAAATCATTTATGACAAATGATTTAAATGAAAGTTCTTATTACAAAAAATTAGGACTGGCATCTTACGAGCTAAAAAAAGAAATAGAACAAGGTATAAAATCGAAATTCAACGAAAAAAGTGACATACTTGATAAATTCAATTGGGCTCCTGCTAAGGGCAAATATATATTGTATGCAATGCTAAAGAAAGATTTTGAATATATTAAAACCTTTGATAAGCTCGAGGATGGTGAATTTGTCGGGAGCAAAGGACTTGTTAAATATTTTGGAATAGACAGGAATTCAAGACAAGAGTTAAGACATACCGTTAAAGTTCTTTTTTATAACGGAGATGACGATTACGCTGTTGCTTTAACCTCAAAACAAGGTGACATCGTATATTTATATAGAACAGATGACAAAAATACTTTTGATAAATTATATGAGGGAATGATGAAGAAAGCAGAGTCTTATATGGGTATTCGTTCATTTGGTAAAAAAGATGAATTAAAGATACCTCTGCTGGATTTTAAGAAAGAAAGAGAATTTAAAGAGCTCTGCAATAAGCCGATAAAAAATTCAGATTATATGATTATGAAAGCCTTGGAAACAGTTCAGTTTAAAATGACAGAAGCAGGTGTAAAGCTAAAATCTGAGGCGGGCATGATGGTTGCTCTAACTTGTGCGCCAAGTTTCAGAGATGAACCGAGATATTTTTATTTTAATAATAGATACGTTATATTTTTACAAGAAAAAGATAAACCTTATTTTGCTATGAAAATTGAAGATGCAAAAACCTTACAAGGCAAATAAATATTGGCAAACAAGGCGCATGTTAAATCTTTGTAATAAATTGTAGCCTTTAAAGCATTATTAATATATAATCATGAAAAAATGGAGTAGATTACAGTGGGTATTAGCAAAGTGGAAGAAAATGTTTTATCACCTCAAGATGTAAGAAAAATCTTGAATAGCGATAATTTAGAAATAGTTAAGCTATGCAAAAAAGCGAATATTTCACCTAAGAAAACTGACGAAGGCAAAACATATTTTTCATTAGATGATGTTAGAGCTTTGAAACAGGTCAAGGACTCATCTTTAAATACCCCGACGATTTCTAAAAATGCGTCACAGCTTGTTGTTGATAGTCTTTTAAAATCATTACACCGGATGGAAGATAATATTACTGAATCTGTTTCAAAAATTCTGGATGAACGTTTGGAAGGAATGGATGAGGTTGTTGTTGAACTTATTCGTTGTAAAACAGAAAACGAAAACCTTAAAAATCAAATCGAAGATTTGACAAAAGAAAATTATAATTTAAAGAAAGAGGTTGCTTCTTATAGACCGTTTATGTTTGGAACTTATGTAAAAGAGGAAGTTAACCGTTCTTTATTTTAATTTAAAACCCTATTATGTATTAGAACTTAAATAAAATATAAGGAAAAGATTATGGCAGGAACTACTGAAAAAAAAGAAGAAAAGGTTGCTATATCTCCTGAACGTGCAAAAGCACTTTCTTTGGCAATCGAGAAAATAGAAAAAGATTTTGGTAAAGGCTCAATTATGAAATTGGGAGATAAGACAACCGTGAATGTTGATGCTATTCCAACGGGCGCACTATCACTGGATGTTGCGTTAGGGATTGGCGGAATACCAAGAGGAAGAATTATTGAGATATACGGACCTGAATCGTCAGGTAAGACAACTCTGGCTCAGCATATTGTTGCTGAATGTCAAAAGAAAGGCGGAGTGGCAGCGTTCGTTGATGCTGAACACGCACTTGATCCGGAATATGCTAAAAATTTGGGCGTTAATATTGATGAATTATTAATTTCACAACCGGATACAGGAGAACAAGCACTTGATATTACGGAAGAACTTGTTCGCTCGGGTGCGGTTGATATTATTGTGGTTGACTCGGTTGCGGCACTTGTTCCAAAAGCTGAAATTGAAGGTACAATGGAAGATCAACAAATGGGGCTTCAAGCTCGTTTGATGTCTAAGGCTTTGAGAAAATTAACAGGTGTAATTGGGAAAACTAACACAACTGTTATTTTTATTAACCAATTAAGACAAAAAATCGGGGTTATGTACGGAAACCCTGAAACAACTACAGGCGGTAATGCTCTGAAGTATTACGCATCTGTAAGAATGGAAATAAAACGTACAGAAACCCTTAAAGGTGATGGCGAAGATGTAGGAAACCATGTTAGAGTAAGAGTTTTAAAGAACAAGGTTGCGCCTCCTTTCAGAACTGCCGAATTTGATATTATTTTTGGTAAAGGTATATCAAAGACAGGTAATATCCTTGATGTTGCAGTTAATCTGGGAATTGTTAACAAAGCCGGCGCATGGTTTAGTTATAACGACTCAAAACTCGGACAAGGCAGAGAAAAATCAAAAGAGTTCTTGGATGAAAATCCTGAATTAAAAGCAGAAATTGAAAAACTCGTCAGAGAAAAACTTGCCGAAAACTAATAAGAGCAAAAATAAATAACGTTATTCTCGAGGGGAGAAAGCATTGAAAAAGATTTTTCAATGAGATTTTTGATGCCGCTTAGAATTACAAGTTTTGGATAACCGTTAAGGTGATATATCCGGCAAAACCATAAGAATGGCAGACTCGCAATAGGAATATTTTATACTCTACTCGCATTATTTATATTTGACTCAACTTGTATTTGTAATGAAGTATAATTTACTTCTGGAATTTTAATGTTGATATTTTTCAATATAACCAAAAACTTTATTAACGACTTCAGGGGAAAAATCATAGTTGTTGCTATATGGGGTTATTTTTAACATAGACTTGACGGATGAAACATAAATTATTGAAGCAAGAAATTTTCTGTATCCTGTTTCAAAAATTATATAACCGCCTTTTGTTTGAATTTCTTTGAGCTCATAATTATATTCATTCGCAGCGGAAAGTACCAAATAAAACAATTTTTCTATCCCGATAGGAAATGTTTTTGTGCATTGAAAAAATTCTGTGTGATTTTTTATCAACATATTATCAGGATTCCCGACTTCTTGTGAGAATACTGACGCATGTGCTAATAACACAACAATTAAAATTAATAGTAAACGTTTTATTGCTCTTTCCATGATGCTCCGTAATTTATATCAACTTCTAAAGGTACTTTGAACGGTTGTCCGAGCTCCATAGCCTTAAGTACTATTGATTTCAATTCTTCAAGCTCTGATTTTTCAACCTCAAAAACGAGTTCGTCGTGAACTTGCATAACCATTTTTGACTTCATATTTTTTTCTGATAATTTTTTGTCGACTTCAATCATTGCCATTTTAATTAAATCGGCAGCCGTACCCTGAAGCGGTTGGTTGATTGCGGCACGCTCGGCAAATTCTCTTATCTGATAATTTGCGCTGGCAAGTTCAGCCCCTAAATATCTTCTTCTGCCATATAATGTTTCTACATATCCGTTTTCATGCACAAAATCAATTTCTCTTGTCATATATTGCTGAATCTTTGGATATGATTTAAAATATTTTTCTATAAATTCACCCGCTTCATCATTAGATATATTCAGGTTCTTTGCAAGTCCGTATTTGGATTGACCGTATACTATCCCAAAATTAACAGCTTTTGCTTTACTTCTCATTGATTTTGTTACTTCCTCAACAGGGACTCCGAAAACTTTTGAAGCAGTTAAAGTATGAACATCAATATTTTTTGTGAATGCCTCAATTAAATGTTCATCATCAGCAACGTGTGCAAGCAATCTTAATTCTATTTGAGAATAATCAGCAGATAGCATTAAATAGTTATCTTTATCCTGAGGACAAAATGCGTTTCGTATTTTATTGCCTTCTTCCGAACGAATGGGTATATTTTGTAAATTTGGATTTGATGAAGACAACCTGCCTGTGACGGTTGTTGCTTGATTATATGTTGTATGTATCCTTCCGTCACGTTTGCTAATCAATGTCGGCAAAGAATCTGTGTATGTAGAACGAAGTTTTGAAAATTTCCTGTGTTGAAGTATAAAATCACAAATCTCATATTCGTTTGCCAGTTCTTCCAATATATCAGCGGAAGTTGAACGTTTACGTTTTTTAGACTTTATACCCAATCTGTCATACAAAACTTCTGCAACCTGTTTTGGAGAATTTATATTGAAAGGTCCTCCGGCAAGCTGATAAATAAAATCCTCAATTTCAGCAAGTTTTTCAGTCATAAAATCAGAAAGTGATTTTAAATAATCAATATCAATTGCGACCCCTGTATATTCCATTTTTGCTAATACAGTAGTCAGTGGAAGTTCAATGTCTTCTACAAGTTTCTTTTCAGTATCCGTTAAATTCTTCTTCCAGTACTCAGCAAGGTTATATATTGTATAAGCCTCATCACAGGCATAATTACAAGCTGATGCCAAAAGTTCGGAATCAAGTTCTTTTTTTTCTGTCATTATATGATTTATAAAATCAAGCGATTGTGCTTCTATCAAATGACTTCTGTTCGGATCTTTTACATAACTTGCCAGAAGCACATCGTAATCTATCCCTTTTAATTCAATCCCGTTTTCTTTAAGAACATAATAATTGTGTTTTGCATCATAAAATACTTTTTTTACGTTTTCATCCTCAAGCAAAGGCTTTATAAATTCTATATATTTACCCCCGATAAAGTAATTGTTCTCCCCGCCTGTTGAGAGTGAAAATCCTAAAATCTCGGATTTATTAGAATATGTATTTATTGCAAAAGTCTTTGTTTTTATATCATCAAGTACGGATTTTACTTCATCGTCCGAAGATAAAATTTTGCAATTAAAATCAACATCTTCAACTGTTTCTTTTATAGCCTGCGTGAATAACCCAAGCTGCCCGCCTTCTTGTTGAATATCATTTTGTTGAGTTAATATAGGGGTTTGCTCCGATGGGTTATCTTCACAGTTTGGATTAAAGTTTGATAAGATTTTGTTAATATTCTTGATAAAAGAATAAAACTGCATCTTTCTCAAAAATTCACTCACCTTATTTATATCAGGCAAAACTACTTCCGCCTTATCAAAATCGAAATCAATATCAACATCTTTGATAATAGTGGCTAATTTTTGACTTAGTTTCGCAATTTCTTTACCGTTGACTAGTTTTTCTCTCAGTGAATTTTGGCTAATTTCTTCGCAGTGAGCTAATACATTATCTAAAGTCCCATATTCAGCCAAAAGTTTTTGGGCTGTTTTTTCTCCGATACCTTTAATCCCCGGAATATTGTCAGAAGTATCACCTCTTAATCCTTTATAATCAATAACCTGATTTGGATACACCCCGAGCTTGTCAAATACTCTTGCCCAGTTGTATTCCATAAGTTCACCCTTTGATGGAATAAGAACTTTTATAAGTCCTTCTTCGTCAATAAGCTGGAATGAATCCTGATCTCCGGTAAGAATCAAAGTAGTATGTCCAAGAGCTTTTGCTCTTGATGAAATTGTACCGATTAAATCGTCCGCCTCAAAGCCTGTTCTGGTATAAATAGGAATGTCAAATGCCTGTAACCCTTCACAAATTAGTTCCAATTGAGTCCCTAATGAATCCGGCATGGACTCTCTATTTGCCTTGTATTCCTCATACATTTCCGTTCTAAAGGTATGGTGTGAAACATCAAAAGTCACAGCAATAGAATCAGGATGAATCTTTGTGAGTAAATCAAAAATAGCCTTAAAAAATCCGTAAACTGCCCAAGTCGGCTGATTATCAGAATTTTTCATAGCCGTTCTTTCTAATGCAAAAAACTGTCTAAACGCTAATGCGTGACCATCTATTAGTACTAAAGTCTTACCCACATTTGCCCCCTGATTTCTTAATTCCACAGCTATATATTAGCATAAACGGATTAACCGGTAAATCATTTTAATTCATAAATCGCTGACAATTTTTATAAAAATTGTCATAATATCTGATATTTATTATGACGATATATATTAACGAAATGTTATATTAATAAACTATAGTTATCTACATTTCTAACATAAAAGTAACAGGTCCGTCGTTTATGAGTTCGACATCCATCATTGCGCCAAAAACACCTGTTTTAACAGGGATATTTTGTGCTCTGATTAGAGTATTAAAATATTCATATAATTCGTTAGCTTTATTAGGAGATTCCGCTTTATCAAAACTGGGTCTTGTGCCTTTTTTGCAGTCACCTGCTAAAGTAAATTGTGATACTACAAGAATTTCGCCATTAATATCCCGAACAGATAAATTCATTTTTTCGTTTTTATCTTCAAAAATCCTGAGTTTGCAAAGTTTATCAGCAAGTTTTTCTGCGTTTTCTTTTTTATCACCTTTTTCAACCCCAAGAAAAACCAATATCCCCTGATTTATTTTAGAAAATAATTCATTATCAATGGTTACTGATGCTCTTTTTACTCTTTGGATTAGTGCTTTCATACTGCTATTATATTATAAATAAATTTATTTAAATAATTGGAGTAATTTTGGTATGTTCAAAGATTTTTCTTCCCAACATTGTGTAACATCATCCATTGGAGGTTCTTCCTGAACGACGGTTTTGACTAAAACCGCATAGTTTATATCAATAAAATTGATTTTTTCAAGTTTTTCAATAATGTATTCATCTCCGCCGCAGTTACGGCAATAATTAGCCTCAGGCATGATTACGCCATTTTTTATAACGGCTTTTTGTTTAATACCGCAACAAGCGCAGCGGGTTATGAACCACTCGTTTTCAATCAATTCCCCGCAATCAGGGCAATAAGCATATTGACTGTCTATTGATGCGTGTTCGTGATTGCAAGTATGACAACGTTTTAATAAATCCATCAAAAACATAAAAAACACCTCGATATCTACAATATTGTTTTTAATGATTATTAAAAATAAATCAAAAAAATTTTATTAAATGTTTACAAAAGTTTAAAATTATTTAATTAACGCATAGACACACGAGAGTTTATTTCCCGACTTTAGACACTGCCTCAATCGGAATCATTACTGCTCCGATTAGTGTAACAGGCAGACCGATAATAGTTACAAATGTATCTCTTGTTGCTTTTACAACATTCATAACGGGGTGGGCATATTGAGTAGTTCCGTTTGCCAAAGTAAATATCAAATCCCCGTTCGAATCTAATTCAATATTTTTGTATGTACATTCGTGAGTAATGTGTCCGTTTGAATTAACAACTCCCCAAAGATTATTAGTTTTTATTTTGTATAAATCAAGTTTTTTTACTTCAACTTTATCCATGGCGTGCATCGGAATAATAACCTTTTTTGACGGGGTGTAGGATAACTGTTGTATAGACTGATATTGCGCATTTAAAACGACTTTCCCGCTATCATTTTTCAACCCGTATTTCCCTGCGGAACTAAAAACAGTCGCTGAATATACAGGCACACTAATAAATATTCCAATTAACAATAAAACAATAATCTTTTTCATAATAAACATTCCTACTATAATATGTTTTTCCCATCACTATACATTTTTTCACGTTCTGACCTTATTTTTTCTGTTTCTTTTCTATAATCCCCGTGAGTCAATTCGCCAACACTTGAATATAGTTTTAACAGGGCTTTTTCTATGTTTTTATGGTTTAAGTTAACCATATCGCAAGCCATATTAATACTCGAAAGAGCCAATCTTGTCATATCTCTGAACCCGCTTGAGGCAAGTTTTTTCGCTAAATCATTGTTTTCAACGGATTTATACAATGCTTGAGCGACAACCATTGGCATGTGAGAAATCATTGCGACCGCCTCATCGTGCTTTTCAGGGGAGGTTTTAACTATCTCTGCACCGAGGTCTGTGATAATTTTTTCTAACAATTCCGACTTTTTATCAGAGGTAATAACCCATTTTGCACCGCTAAATAACCCCTCTTTTGAAGCATTCCAACCGCTAAATTCAGTCCCTGCCATTGGATGAGTCGGGATAAAATTGTATTTATACTCTTTTTTTGAAACAAATTCTTTTAGAGAACACACATCACATACAACCGTTTCAGGGGGTAAATAGATTTCAAGTTCGTCGAGCACAGATAAGGTTTTGCTCATCTCTTTGCAGACAAAAACGAGTTCCCTGTCTGATAACTTTTCATAATCGGAATAAATATTTTCTCCACCTTTTTTTGCCTGCGATTGTGAAACTCCGATGACGTCATAACCTAATTTTGTCAGGTCTTTAAAAATTGACCCGCCTATTAAACCTAAACCTACTATTCCGATTTTAGCCATATATTTACCCCTTATT
>CACZPS010000037.1 GCA_902783125.1 uncultured bacterium
AAATTCTTAGTCACTTAGTCACGGTTCACTTAGTCACTGTAAATTATAGTTTATCGGCTGAAAGCCGATAAACTATAATTTACTAATGTAACAAATTCGCAACAAACTAACAAAAAATTTTTTGGTTTGATTTAATATAAATGTAGAAGGTTTATACAGAAATGAAAATTAGATTGGAAACTATGGTTAATTCATACAACGTAAGATCTAAGAAACCTATCTTAAATCAGGTTCAATTTTTAGACGGTTCATTCAGCCAAACAACAACTAATATTTCAGCAACTAATAAGGAAGTGTGTAATGATTAATAAAGTCATGGGCTCTGTTGTGCCAAAAGTCGCTAAAATGAGCAGTTCAACTGCAAAAGGCGGAGATTGGAAGACTAAGTTCTTAAAAAGCGAAACATTGGGTAAAGTGCTGGATGTTGCAGCAGATAATCAAACGGTTTGTCAATCATTGTTTGCTCTTGGTATCTGCGTTGGTCCAAGACCCGTAACAAACTTTATTGTAACAAAAGATAAACAGGATGCCACTTATGCATCCTGTCATTCTATATCGTCAGGTGGGGTTGGTTTTGTATGGCCGTTGATTTTCGCGACACCAATTGCAGTCGGATTAAAAAGAATAGCAAAAAATCCTGCCAAATATCTAAAACCTGAAACTGTTGAAAAATTATACAGCGGGGTTGGTATTAAAGAAGTTGAAAAAGACGGCAAAAAAGTCAAAGAAGTTATGGTAAATGAAGCAGGTCAAATGCTTAGAAAAGACGGCTCTGTTTATCATTCAAGTTTAGAACCGCTAATGCTTTATAATGAAGAACAACAAGCACTCTTTAGAAAGAATTATCCTAATCATTATGTAGAATCAAAAACAAATGTTGTTCGTATCAAGCCGATTCAAAGAGAAGATGGCGGCTGGGATCATATCAAAACAGAAAACGGAGTAGGTAAATTTAAAATAAAAGGAGATAAAGCATATCCAGTCGGTAATGCTATCCAAGCTAAAAACTTTGCAGTTGATGAAGAAGGATTTTTAAGAAATATTAAAACAGATGAAAAAGGTAACCCTATTGTTGATAAAAATGGAAATATTCTTCTTGGCGATATTATCCAAGAAAAAGATTTAGTTCCTATTACAGAAGAAATGGAAATCGCAAGTAAGAAAGAACAAAACGTTCACAAGTTTATCAATATGACACCTGATATTTTACTTGCACCAATCAGAGCATCATTGACAATTGCGATGATTCCTCCTTTATTGAATGCGTTTGGTATTCATAAAAGCAATAAAGGAGCAGGGGGAAATAGTAATAATAACAGTATAAATGTTGTATCGACTGCAAATAATACGGTTGTTTCAGCAGGAAAATTAGGCGGTGCTGCCTCAACCTTCAATTCTTTTAAGAAAGGAGGTGTGTAATGGCTATATCACCTATCACAACATTAACAGCTTATAACACACCATCTTTTAAGGGGGTAGGGGTAAATGTTAATAAAGCTCTCGTTGGGACTGTTCTAAAAGCCGCTGAGGAAGGTGTAAATGCAGGGGTAAATGGAATTAAACCTAAAAAAGGATTATGGAATTCAGTAAAAGAAGGTTATAACAAGGCTTGGGACAGTTTCATTGAAAATGGTATTGTAAAACCTGTTTTGGCTCCTGTTATGAATTCAAAAATGATGTCAAAATTCGCTGATTGGTCAGCAAATATTGATAATATGCCATCACACATGGCAACGGCAGGTTCTATAGTTACAACATATTTCTATGCAAGCAGAACTAAAAAGACTTTGAATAAAGACGAAGAACAAAAGAAACGTGCAAAAACTTTGATGTTGAATCAATGGATGGTTACAGGCGTTTCAACAGCTCTTGGTTACGGTGTTAACGGTGCATTAGGTAAAATGAGCAAAAACTTAGGTTACAAATTTAGAGAAGTTAACCAAGGTAATCCAAAACTTACATCAAGAATGAAAGGTTTTGATATCGCTAAACAATTGTTAATCTTCACAGTAATGTACAGATATGTTGCTCCTGTATTAGTAACACCTGTTGCTAGTAAGATTAGTAAAGTTTACCAAAACTACAAAGCCAATAAAGCAGGCTTAGGGGTAAATGAAAAGGATAATAAAACTCCGATATTCACAGGTAATGTTCAACCTCAACCACAGCCTGTTCAAAAACCTGAATACAAATTAGCAAAAACTGTTGATTTGAATGCCCCTCAAAAGTTTTCAAAAAGTGCATAGCGAACATTAATTAAACATGGATGATATACAAAAAGAGATGTTAATAGCATCTCTTTTTTTGATTTTAATTATTTACTTTAAATAAATCTTCCGGTTTTAGTTTATATACTTGACATATAGATAATAGTAACATTAGGCTTATACGCTCTTTATTATTCTCTAATCGGCTGATATATTCTCTTGAACAAGAAACTGACTCGGCAAATTTTTCTTGAGATAAATGTAAGGATAATCTCAAATTTTTAATATTTCCGGAAACAATTTTATAATAATTTAAGATAAAATCTTGCATATTGTTAATTTTCTTGTATTATTATTTTTAATACTATGAAGTAATACATCACAAAAGTGAACTCAAAATATTATGAAAAAATTTATTAAAATAATGATTAAATTGGTATTGAAGATAATAAAACATATTTTTTTATTATTTACATACTGTTCATTATCCGATAAATATTCCGGAGTCAGTTATGAGGAATGGTTAAAAAAGAATAACAGATAAAATGTAAAAAAACTACATAAAAACACATGATAATTTGACTTTATCCGTTATTTTGTCGTAAAATTCATGGTAAGAATATTCTACAGGAGAGATATGTAAAATGTGCGCACAACAAAGTAATATATATAATTTACTCGGCAAATTAGAAGAAGCGATGGATAAAGGGTTCCCGCTTTTGTCAAGTTATATGGTCGTTGTAAAACGTGATACGGTAGAAACATTATTAGATAATATATACGCATCATTACCAACAGAGGTTCAAGATGCTCGTGCACTATTGAGAAGGCGTGATGAAATTCAACACGAAGCTCAGCAGAGAGCAGAAAAACTCATTCGTGATGCGCAAGCGGAAGCAGCGAGATTATTGAGTGAATCTGATATGATGCAAAGAGCTCAGCGTGAATTGCAAAAGATGAAAGATCAGGTAATGACTGAGTGTGAAGCTGTTAAAAGAAAAGCAATTGAAGAAGCAGAGGCTATCAGAACTCAAGCCAGAGATGAAGCAATAAGAGTCAGAGAAGGCATGAATATATATGCTGAACAAATACTCACAGGTTTAGAACAAAACTTGAATCAATTACAACAAGTTGTTAAGAGCAATCAAGTTCAATTAGAACATCAAAGAAATGAATATTCTAATGTTGCTCCAAGTTATGCTACTCAAGGTGATATGGAAATTCCTATCGGAATGAGAGCAGAATAAGGCTATAGTTGGATTATTAAATTAATTAAATAACTTTCTGATAAAACAGGAAGTTTTATTTTTAGCAAATAATAAATAATACAATAAAAAAAATCGGGCATGCCCGATTTTTTCAAACTAAATCAAATACCAATAATTATGATTAACCCAATTCAGAAGTAGCAAAAGTAGCAGCTTCAGGATAAGAAACTCCGGCTTTCTCAGCTTCATTAAATAAGATTTCTGATTGGTCTAAAAGTTTTGGATTATCCAAAATCTTTTGGATATCATTATCAATATTATCTAATTTCTTAGATTTATTAATCATAATCATAGCTCTGCCTGCGGCTTCTGCGCCAGGAGCAGCTGCAGCCTCTTTGTAATCTTTTGTAATATCCTCTTGTGGTTTCTTTTCTACCTTTACTTCAGGCTGAATGTTTTTGGCTACTGAAGGTGTGATTTTGATTTCAGGTTTGTTAATTTCTGTCATAATAACCTAACTTTCTAGTGTTTCTCTTATACATCTTTTTATTTCGTACTTTTATATAAAGCATCGAAATAAATTTTTTTGCTACTCTCTTAAAAAATCTTTACAATAAAATTATTTTATCAGTTTTAATACTCAATGTCAAAGGGTAAATTATAGTTTATCGAAGGACTTTGCCCTTCGATAAACAGTGAATAGTGAATAGTGAACAGTGAATAGATTAAATTGGCTATTCACTTAAGCCTAGCCACTGTAAATTATAGTTTAGCGAGCGAAGCTCGCTAAAGTCATTAGGACTCTTAAGACGTTAGGTCGTTAG
>CACZPS010000038.1 GCA_902783125.1 uncultured bacterium
CGTCTTAATTGTAATAACTCTTTCCCATCTGGATCATTCTGTAATGCTTTAACAGAATTTCTTACTTTTGTAGAAAATTCTGTAATGATTGGTTGATTATCAGATAACAACTTTTCCATATATTTTTTATCAGTATTAAGTTGAGTATAAGCATATTCGCAATCCGGAGAACGCCCCCAAGAAAAATTATCGCTTTCTTTACTTAATCGAGATTTATATTGTCCTCTTATTTTCTCTTTCAACTCTTTAGCTTGTTTTTGGAGTTCTTTTAGTTTTTCAGCGGTTGCTTGATTATTTAATTCATCAACCATATCCTGTTTTATATTTACCCCTTTGCCCTTTCCTTTAGTGGCAAGATAAATCCCAACAGAGGCTAAGGCGGCAAGACCGACAAGGCTTGCTCCTATGACAGTTTTTGATACAGGCTTTTTATCCTCAGAGTTCGGCTTTGTGGTGGTATTATTATTTACCCTATTTACCCCATTTACACCTTTCATTTGATTAAAAGTTGTGTCTATTGCCATAGAATAACTCCATAATTAATTCCACTATACCTATATAAACATCTCAAAATCCCTAAATTTGCCACGCAAAAATAATTTATTAAGAAAAATTTACAAAAATTTAGTTAAAAAATTCAATAGATTATATAGATATCTTCAATAAAATATGATTACATTTCATTAGAAATATGTTAATATTATTATATAATTTTATTTTAGATAGAGGGTATTATGAAATTTTTAAGAATAGCAATACTTTTTACTATTATTTTTAGCGTAGGTTTTGCAAGGGTTTTTGCCCAAAATTCAGAATATAAAACGGCATCGGCATTTACAAGAATAACAACAAACATGCTGGGCTATAATTTTATTGCAAAAAAAATAGCTCAGGGGGTACTGAAAAAGACTCTTAAAAAAACTGCTGATGGTGAATATAAAGTCAAATTCGATTCTTTTAGCGGAGTAGATTTAAAAAAAGGCAAATTTAGAGGTTTAACAATACAAGGTGAGAATATTTCGGCAGAAAACTGTATATATATCACAAAATTAAATATGCAAACAACCTCAGATTTTCATTATGTTGACTATAAAAAAGATCCAATGATTTTTAAAACGGATTTGCCGTTTGAATATCAAGTTGAGATAGACGAAAATGATTTAAATAAAACTTTTGCTTTCGGGGATACATTTGAGATGCTCACATCTTTAATTCCTCTAATGCGAGTTGAAAAACCGAAATTAACAATAGAAAATCAAAAAATTAGGATAAAATCTTCATTGAAAATGCCATTTGCAAAACCAATTAAGTTTTCAATGTCGGCAGGATTAAAAGTTGAAAATGGGAAGATTGTTTTAACTGATGTTGTATCATCAGGTTCTAATGATTTTGCAAGTAAATTGATAAATATAATTAATGAAAGAAATCTTTTGAATGATATCAATTTGAGTATATTTAAAAATACAGAAACAAAGGCAAGTGTTAATACAATAAACATTAAGGATAAAAGAATCTACATTGATGGTAATTTTGTTATCAAGAAAACTGAATCATAGGTAAAGTATGGGAAGAAAACGTAAAAATAAAAATAACAACAATTTGATAGGAATAGTAATACTGGTTATTGCAGTGTTAGTATATCTAAAGCTAACTGTGTTCAAGGACTTTAATCCGGTAACAGATATAAAATGGGCAGACATAAAACTAGAAAATCCGTTTAAGAAAGATATAGAAGTGACTGAACGCTCAACGCAGGAAGATTTTTCAACTGCTCAGCAGGAAGAAACCATTATAAAAGAGGAAGAAGTTTTTATAGATATTTTCTTTACCAAGATATCCAACGGAAAAGATGTTTACATGGCAGTTTCAAGAAAGAAACCTAATAATTATTCGGGCTCTGATGTTGAATATGCAGTGAAATCCTTATTAAAAGGGCCTACAAAATTTGAAAAGAACAAAGGAGTATATTCTGAAATCCCAACGGGTACAAAACTCATTTGGTACAAAGAAACCCCGTCAAAAGTTATAGTAAACTTATCTGATGATTTTGAATTTGGCGGAGGCGGAGATAGCCTATATAAAAGAATGTATCAATTAATTAAAACCGTTAATCACAATACCAGAAAACCGGTATATCTGTATATAAACGGAAAGCAAGCCTCTGTGATAGGCGGGGAAGGTTTGATGTTAAAACAACCTTTAAGAAGCAACTCATTAGAAGAATAGTATGGAAGAAAGAACTCTTGATTATTATCTGAATTTAGATTGGACACTCGTTGAAGGAACAGATTTGGATTTCAACGGTGAGCCTTATCATTATATTGAAATAAAAGAGTTCCCAAGTTTTGTATTTTGCGCAAAAACCAGAGAAAAGGCTTATGAAGGGTATAAACATCAATTAAAACTAACTCTTATGATAATGATTGAGGATGGTGAAGAAATTCCTGAAGTTGGTGAGGTGGTCGATGATGAATAATTTCGGTGCACATCAAAATACTTTATACATAAATTACCTGAAAAAAGAAGATGTACCAAGAATAGCTAAAATAGAAGAATTAGCTTACGGTAAACATCATTGGTCAAAGGATTCATTTTACTCTGAAATAAATAATAAAGTCGCCAAATATTACACAGCAAGGATTTCGACCGGCGAAATAGTTGGTTATGCGGGAGCTTGGCATATTGTTGATGAAGCACATATTACTACTATTGCGACTCATCCTGATTTTTTAAGACAACATGTGGCAGAGGCACTTATTGTAAAATTACTTAAGGATTGCTATAATGAGTTCATAAAATATATTACATTAGAAGTTAGAGTAAGCAACAATCCTGCAATAAAATTGTATGAAAAATACGGTTTTAAATCTCTTGGGGCAAGAAAGGGTTATTATCAGGATAACGGCGAAGATGCGCTAATAATGTGGACAGAAAATATCTTTTCCGATGAATATAAAAATATATTTAAACATAATTTAGAAGAATTAGAAAATAAAATAAATATACAATGACCAAAAGAATAGAAGAACAATTAAACAACTTTAGATATAAAGGTGAACCTGTTAGATTTACACTGGGTACGCTTATTATGATTATTTTATCCGTACTGTTTATTATTATGGCAACTTTTACGGAACTAAAATTCAAACATTTTATTATACCGTTAGATTTATTTTCTCAATGGAATTATTATTTTACTGATACCGGTGTTAATTGGGAAGGCTTTATCAAATCAGTAAAATACATTCCTCAAGTACCGATAATATTTTTTATCCTTGGAATATTAGACAGAAAATACACATTGATAACAATTTTGTTATATATAATACTTGGATTTTCCGGTTATCCTATTTTTGCTATGGGCGGAGGCTGGAAATATATCTTCCAATACGGAGTCGGCTATATTCTTTCATATATTCCGGCAGTTTATTTTTCCGGCACAATTCTTAACAGAAATTATTCCTTCAGAAGTATTTTCAAAGCAATATTTGCAGGAGTTATTATAATTAATATCATTGGAGCTTTGGTATTATTGTTAAGTGCGTGCTTACGACACGAAAACTGGTTTATGGTTAAGAATTTATTATACTCAATGAGTGTATTTAAATTCATATATGACCTTTTCTTTAGTATTATTGCAGTGTATTTGGCAGCACTGTTAAAACGATTTATTTGGATAATATTAAGTTAAGTAACTATAATAGCAAATTTTTTATTTTTTATGTTTTATAGCATCTGTATGAAGATTTTAAGTTTTATACAGAACAATAATATTGCATCAGCCCCATCTTTCCAGCGAAAACTGACGGAGGAAGAAAAACCTGAATTCTCAAAAACAATGGATGATGCTTTCAACTATTTAGGGATAAATAATCGTGCACTAATTATTCACGGTTCATCATTCCCCAGTAAACCTGACTCTAATAATAGAATTATCTCTAACGATTACTATTTAACAAAAATGAATGGTACAAATCCTTTTATAGGCTCACCATATATGGCAAAAAATTTTACTGATTTTGTCAGACAAAACGGATTTAATTCTATTCAATTAGGGCCGAACGGAAAACTTAATAAACGGGATAAATCACCTTATCACGCATCTGTTTTTGCAAAAAACGAATTATTCTTAAATTATGAACAATTAACTAAAGATAATTATGCAAATATTTTAACGAATGATGACTTTAAAGAAATAGACATTTTGAGGCAATCTAATCTTAAAAACTATTCTATGGCGGATTTTGATGAAGCTCAAGCTATTTCAAAAATGCTCACAAAGCGTGCATACAGGAATTTCAAAACAAAACTTCTTGCCCAAAATCCAAAAGCAATTGAATTAAATAAAGAATTTTGTGATTTTAAACAAAAAAACGATTATTGGCTGGAAAAAGATAGCGTTTTTAGACTTTTCTCTGACATCCATGGCTCTGATGATTTCGAAAAATGGGATAATGAACTTGACAAAAACATTATTTCATTAATAAATGAAGGTGATAAAGCTGCAATAACAAGATATTATCAGGTTAAAAACAAACCTCGCTCAACACAAAAAATTGATGAATATAAATTTATTCAATTTTTGGTGGATAAACAGGAAAAAGAAGATAAAATCAACAGAAAAACAGACGGTATAAAATACATAGGAGATTTATTGGTTGGATTTTCATACGCTGATGAATGGGCAAATCCTGATGCATTTCTAAAGGATTGGCGTGTTGGTTGTCCGAACGGTGGAAAAAACGGAGGTCCTCAGCTCTGGAATATTGCTGTTCTTAACCCGAAAACATTATTTAATGCCGACGGTTCACTTGGAGTTTCAGGACAATTACTTAAACAGAAAATTGAACGAACAATAAATGGTGTGGAAAACATTAGGGTAGATCACGTTATGGGACTTGTTGACCCATATATATATAAATCTTCTGCAGTAAAAGAAGACGGCACAATAGATGTGACAAACAGAAGCTATTTGTCGCATCTAAGAGGAATAGACCCTGATAAAAATTATCCTCGCATTATGCACGATATATTACTTCCAACCCTTAGAGAACATAATATTAATCCTAAAGATGTGGTATGGGAGGATTTAGGCTCTCAAAGTACTACTTTTCAAGATGTATTCTACGGGGGTAAATACAACGGCAAGAATGGAGAAGAAGTTTTTGAAGATGAAAAGCTCACAGGAATAATGTATTCCAAAGGTAATAAAATGGAAGGTATAACCGGTCCAAGATACAGTTTTATGGCAACTCACGATAACGAACCTTCTGTTCAACTTCTGCAGCAAGACTGGATTTATTCTAATGAAGGCTGGAACCCTATGTATTTGGCGGGATACTTAATTCCGCCATACAACGAAGAACAAACTAAAAAATCTGCCCGATTTTGTCAAGAAATTGAACAAGACCAACAAACAAGACTAAAAGCAAAATATGCGGAACTTTTCCGCGGCACTCCAAATATCCAGATTATGTTTTCTGACTTTTTTGGAATAGACAAAACCTATAATCAAGGTGGGCAAGAAAATAACGACAATTGGAAACTCAGGGTTAACTCTGATTATGAAAATACTTATCACAAATCATTAGAAACAGGCGAAGAACCTGCAATGAACATGCCGGAACTCCTTTCTATTGCCGTTAATTCCAAGGCAGGTTTACAAATAGCAAAAGGTGAAAAGTCAGAAATGGAAGCGTTATCCGAGATATCTGACTTAAACACACGGCTTTTGCATTGGAAAGAAGTACTCCAAGAAAAAGAAGATTAAATGATATTTAAAGATTAGTATTCGAAAATATTGTTGTATATTAATGCAAAAAAAAAGCGACTGAAAAATCAGACGCTAAACTAAGTTAGTGGGAATTAAGTTGAGTTAAGTTAAGTTATTTTGTTTTGTATAAACCTAAATTAAATCTCTGCATATTGTTCATTGCCATAATCCGCATTTCCTCGAACAATATACCGGATTTGTCTTCTTCATCTTCGAGTTTTCTCAACTCATCAGATATCTCGTTTGCTTTTGCATTGATGTCATATGTGTTTAATACTGACATTTTCTCTCTCTGTCCTCTTGTTTATTTATTGTTTGCTCTCTGCTTACATATATATAAAGTATATAAAAATTATCTAATTTCAGTCAGCGTGTTTTTTGTTACATAACTTTACAAATTGGCAAAAATAATTAGAACCTGACCTTATATAAATATGAATAAAATGAGTGTGTATCCTTATATTTCAGCAATTAAAAGAAATCATTTGCAGACAAATTGCACTAATCCGAGCGATTCTTTTAATGGCAAAATGAGTGTAGTTAAAGCAGCTCCGACAAGCGACGTTGTATCACTAAGGAACGAAAAAGACATATATTTAGATAAATTAAATGTACTTTTCCCTGACGGCGGAATAGAGAAATTGTATAATGATATAAATAAAGATTTTGGTATAGATAAGCCGGCTGATTTAAAATTTTACGGCAAGGATGATGGCGTTATGGCAGGCGGATTTACGTTTGAAAAGAACGAAATTGCACTTAGTTTATCAGATTTGCTTGACTATGATACAAAAATCATCGGGATTAAAAACGGTAAAAAGGTTACATTGACTTCTCCATCGTGTAAATTACCTCTTTTTATTGACAGAAAAAGTGCAGAATCATTTATAAATATACATTCAAAACATGGTAATTTAGGATTTGATGAGTTATTAGTCGAGCCATTAACCGAAGATGACCAACGAAAATATATCACTCAAAAGATTGCACATGAAGTTATTCATTCTCAACAACACATGATTATGCGCCAAACAGAAGGGATTGGAGCTAAAGAAATCATTAAGGCTTGGACTCATGCAAAGCCAAAAAATATGATAGAAAAAGCAATACTTGAACTTCAGGTGCAAAATTCATTGCAGAAATCTTATTGGAAAGATATTCCTGATGAAACAAAAATCAGTAAAAATTCTTCAGGCAGCCTAATCGCACACATTTGGCTTGAGGCGGTTAGAAATTATCCGAAAGTAGATTCTCCTGAATACACCAGAAATCCTATTGAACAAGATGCTTATCTTCGGTCTTTTGAATATGTTAAAAACAAATACGGTAATTACTAAAAAAGAATTTATAAAAAGAATTAATTTTGATTATCGTCTGTTTGTTGAGGAGTATTTTCTTTTACGTTATCTTTAACATAATTCACAAGGATTTTTGCAACATGGAGAGGAACACCTTGATAGTAATCACCCTCGTAAGACTGAGAAACAAATCGTTTTACGAACGGGCGTTCTGACTTAACGACTTTTTCAACTTCCTCCATATCGGTTTGGTTAAAGATTTTATCCATCTCTCTTACCATATTATCTTGTGATAATTTTTTCTTTTTAGGCAAAATCTCTTTTAAATCCTCAAGGCATTGTTTTGCGACCCTTAAATCGACTTGTTCTTCCAATCTTGGAGTCTTAGCAAGTGTTTTCAACTCATCAGCAACGTCTTCCGAAAATTGTGCAAGCACTTCATCAGAACGTTTTTTGTCCAAAAGTTTTAATACCATAGCAATAGCCTTCATTTTCATAGGCCTGTCGCCGGATACTCTTTGAGGTTGTTGCGCTGCTGCTTCGCCATCAACAGACGCAGGAGTCTGAATTTGTTGTGGAACTTGTCCTTGAGCTTGTTCCTGTGCTAATCTTTCTGCTTCTTCCTGTTCCTGAACCTGTCTTGCCATGTCATCGATGTTTGATTGGCTTACTGCCTGTTGTGAAACTTCGCTTGAAATAATTCCTCGTTTTTCAAGATCGTCAATGGCTTCTTTATAGGTTTTATCAACGTGATGTTCTATCAATTGCAGAGTTTTATCCTGTGGAATATTTTTTTGAATAGCTTGCTTTGCTATCTCAAAAATAGTGAAAGCAATTTTTTGCATAACCCCATCCCAATGCTCGGGCATGATGCCTGAGTGGATAAGGTCAATCGATTTGTGGAACGACCATTCTGCAATTATTTGGGTAACAAAAACTGCCTGATCTGCATTAAAATTCAATTTAGGGTCATTAGATATCGCCTCACCGGCAAGGAGTGTAAAATTAGTCAATGTCTTAACGACATAATCTTTTTGCATGTCATTAAAATTGGCGGGAACAAGCTCGCCGGCTTGAGATGACATCATATTCGCAAATTCTTTATAATCAAACCCTTCTATTGCCAATTTTATTTCCTTTTTATTTTTTATTGATTATATTAACTTGTTAAAAGTTTATTCTTACCTTTTATACCATTATATTACATTTTTAAGAAAATGAGAATGTGTCTTTGTTAAATAATTATATATATCCTTCAAAAAGTTTAGTTTAGATAAATATGAAAACAGATATTCAATGTTGATGTAAAATAACTTATGAACCATTTATGCTAAATAATCCAAAATCGCTCCGCCGATTTCTTCATTGGGGTCAAAGAATTGCGGTTCTTTTGGCGGGTTTATTGAGTTTTGAATAAGCATTTTACACAAAGGTCCAAAAGCGTCAGGGACTTTTGTCTTACGGTAAATTCCCGCTAAAAATGTCTGAATATTAGGGGATTTTGTATCGTTAAAACGGGAAATTGTCGGATACATTTTATCAACACCTTTAACTCCGTTTTCTATCAATCTGTCTGCTATATATAAAGATTCACATACGGTTTTTTCATCATTAGTTGATTTTAGGGTATTTTCTAATAACGGCAGAGCATCTTCACGTTTTTGAAGATAATACAACACCTTTACCCCGTCAAACCTGCAATAATTTCGGTTTATATTTGGCATTTGGATATTTACACTAAAATTTTCCATTTTCAATTTTCCATTTTCAATTATGAATAAACGTACGGTGCACCGTTCTTTATTTCATTAAGAATATTATCAGCGACCACCTTCAATTCCTCGTTGGATTTTCCGTTATTCTTCTGACGATAAAATTCGTCACACAAAGGTTGGATAGAAGAATCTTTTTTTGATTTAAAATTCCTTAATTCTGTTGAAACAAGACGCTTTTGAAGATTAAGTTCTGTTTGCGCATTGTATTTTTTCACCTGAACATCTTTAACCGCATTCATTGATAATTGACCTAAATAAGCTGTTGCTGTTGCTCCGGTTATCCCAAAGAACAGATTTTTAAACTGTTCATTCTTTGAATCAATTATCCAATTATAGAAAAATGCTTTGTAATCAGATACATGTGAATAGAAAGTGTTTCTGTCCTGACCTGAACCACCAAGAGCACTGTTTGCCCTTTCGGTTGATTTGTTTATATTAAACAGATTATCTTTGATATACTTTTGTTTTTCTTCATCATTTGCCCATTTCATTCTGTCAGCCGTTTCTGTAACAAACTCTGCATCTGCTGAAATATCAACAAACAGATTGGAAATTTTTTCCTTATCCATTTTGTTTGCAATTTGAAGGTTTTCCTCGCCCATCTTTTCAGAAGTACGGTTCCCCACATTATCAGCGATTTCTGTGATAATCTCTTTTACTTTATTTACCCCGCGTTTCATTTCATTGTTGCTGGCTCTGAGGTTCTTCATAGAAGTATAACCCAAGCCGATAATAGATGCCGTTGAAATAGCACCAAGAGCCAGATATCCGAGGTTTTTCAAAAATCCGTTTTTCTTACGAGATTCTTCGCTTTTTATGAATAAATTAGTCTGTGACTCACGCTCCCGCAGCTCAGAATGACTATTCTTTAAAAAACTAATCTGATGACTGCTAAAGCTGTTTTTTGATGCTTCATTGTTTTCTGGGGTTAAAGCGCCGTTAAATTCTTTTGCTTTTTCAGAGAGCATATTTCTGATTATCTGCATTTTACCGGAAAAAGATTGGGTTTCTACTTCTATCAGGCTTTCCTGCAAATCTTTATGAATATCCGCTTCTTTTTTCTTTACCCAAACATCTCTAAATCCTTCGCAGAAGGTTTTACCCATAAATGCCATGGAACTCAATACCCCAAGCCCTGCTGCTGCCATAGCGGTTTTTTTGTTAGGGTTTGCGACAAGCCTGTAAATAGCCTGATCCATCTCTTTATTGATACACACATTTCGGGTTAAGGACGGTAATTTCTTAGCTAAATCAACATCTATCGCATCTTTTGCCGATTTTTTAATAAGAGCGGTTATCCCTGTTAAACCCGCCATAAAGCCGACTGTCCCTATTGCAATCGGTAAAAGTCCTTTTTCTTTGTTGGTGTTTTTTTCGTACAATTTATTCGGAAGCTCGACAGAATCTGCTATCAAAAGTGAGTTGTAAGATTCACTAAGCGGTAAATTAGAGTTAACCAAAACCCCTTCTTTAACAGAATCGGCAACACGTTTTTGAGTTTGCGTCAGGTTTCTTTTTATGCGTTGGCTTTCCATATCATTTGTTATAATCATTTTTTATCCTTTGGTTTTTTTAATTCCCCTTCGACATCTTCTTCAATTTCTTTTTTTAGTTTATCTGATATCTTTTCAAGTAATCCTTTTAGTTTATCTAAATGTTTTTCAAAAGCTACCATTATTTCGTTTTCGTCCTCGTCATTGTCAGCGGTAAAGATTTCAAAGATAGATTTTATTTTTTTCTTGATAGCCTTTGCAAATTCTGATACTTTTTTACTTATTGATGCTTTTAATTCCCCGTATACTGCGGTCAGTTTATCAGAAATATCTGCGAGTTTTGTTGTTATATTGGCAACGGTTTGCATAACATTAACGGGCAAATCTTTTAAAGTCTGAACAATTGGCAAAAGTACCTTTTGAGCAACGAACGCAAGCGGTTTTGTAAGTGTATGTTGACTCATAGTTTGTATAAATTGAGTTAATCTTTCGGCTGATTTAGCCATATTAGATTCAAACTGAGCAATATTTATTAACCGTTGCTGAAAATCGGCTTCTTTTGCCATTCGTGAATTTTGAAGTGATTTTAAAAACGCTCCGATTGCAGCACACTCATTCCAGCTCATTTCTCCGGGTTTAGCGGTAAAATCGGCGGTCTGAACTTTGTTACCACCGCCCATGCCAGAACAAATCGGACACGCTCCCGGCGGGAGTCCGTGCGGACATAAACCTGCTTTTACAGCACCTACTGACGATACGGCTGTTGCCATTTTTCTAACGTTCCTTTTATTTGTTGTTATTTTAGTTAAGTGGAAAGTTGATAGTTGAAAGTGAAAAGTTATTAAATAACTTAACCCTATTTAATCTGACTAAATTCTTCTTTCCGAATCATTTATTACCATAGTGAAAGCACTTTGTGTCGAAGTGCTTTCAAACCTCGAGTATTCCGACTTTTACGGCTCCGGCAGAGTTGAGGATATCCACCTCATTTCCTCGTATTTTTAATTTTAAAATATAAACTATTATAATCAAGGTTTTGTAAATTATTGTTTATAATTTACTTTAATTTAGTTTCATAATATGCAGATATCATTCTATAAAAAAATTGCAACTCAAGATTTGTTGCATTAGCAAGTGCCTTATTAATTTTTTTTGTCAAAATTTCTTTATCTTCAATATGCCGAACATCAAATAAGGCTTTTATATCTATATCAAGGGCAGTAATTATTTTTTGTATTGTTTCATCTTTCGGGAAATGTATACCTTTTTCTATTTTACTTAAATTTGTCGGTTCAATATCAATCATATTAGCTAGTTCAACTTGTTTAATATGTTTGGATTCTCGAATTTCTCTTATTCGTTTTCCGATAAGTACACTAATTGATGTCATAAATCCTCCGACTCCATAAGTATAAATTAAGCCTTGTTTTATAAAAAGGTTAAAATACATATATTTATATTGGATAAATGATTGATTTTTTATCATTTTTGATATTAACTTAATCATGTATTTAAAAAATATTGTTGTATTAGATATATAAATATAGATTTAATAAACATTTATCTGTCAGGAAGTCATGAAAAAAAGGTATATAATAGCAGGAATATTTACAGGGATAATACTTCAATCATCACATTATGTCTGGCTTGGAGATCATAAAGACTATCATTTTGATTTAATGATTTTATTGATTATCATCATCTGTGGATATTTGTTATGTTTAAAACTAACCTCTTACATGGCAGATTTTAAAAATATAAAAGAAAAATCAAGAATAGAAATAATATTTTTAACAGTATTCTCCATAATATGTATATTACCCTTGTTAAGTATTAGCCAAGAAAACAAATCAAATATAGAAAACCGAACACTTGCTGTTTATAAACCCTTGATTAATAAAGATTGCAGAATTAATAAAAACTTCGGAAAAGATTTTAATGATTGGTTTTCTGACAGGTTTTACTTAAGAAATAATTTAATTATATTTAATAACAATTTACAGTATTTTTTGTCAAACAATATTTTCATTACATCAAAATATATTTATGACAAAAAAACTAATTGGACCGTTGCAAAAAATAATTTATATCCAATGCAATACAATAAAAATTTGTTAAAACAAATTTCTGATAATTTTAATTTGCTAAATCAATACTGTGATAATAAAAGCATAAAATTATATATACTTATTGTTCCGACAAAATCGGTTATTTATCCAAAAGAAACAGCTTGCGGAATTTATAATAAACAAATAACTGAAAGAATTAAAGAAGAACAAAATGTCATAAATTACTTAAAAAAGAATACCGACTGTAACATAATTTACCCTTATAGCGAATTATTAGAAGGTAAAAAAGTGGACTATGTTTTCTTTAAGTCAGAACATCATTGGACAGATTGGGGTGCGTATATCGGATATAAAAAACTTGCAAAAGAAATAAAAAATGATTTTCCCGATTTTAATGTTATATCACTTACCGAATATAATAAATCTACAAATAAACTTGTTTGTGCTGATTTCCATAGAGAATTTGGGATAGGACAAACTATAAATCGTATGGCAATCTCGAAACATATAAAAAAGAAAGCTCACAAAGTTTTATATAATTATTATGATAATAAAAATAATAAAACACTTCGTTGTAATATAAATTTTGACAGTATGGTTAAAAGTTATCATTATAAAAATACAAATCATCTAAAAATTTTTTCTGCCGGAACAAGTATGAATGAAAATTTAAACCGGTATTTACCATACGGTGCAGAAGATATGTTGTATATGAGATGGAATAATGTGAAAGGAGTTAAAAACTCTGATACCTTCAAATTTTATAAAAGATTTGATAAAAAAATAGCAGCATATAAACCAAATATTATGGTGGTATGTTTAACTTTTGATAATTTAAAAAACGTACCGCATTTGTTTGATAAGGAGTGAGAAATGTTATTTAGTTCAATGACATTTATATCAATATTTTTACCGCTTGTATGCGGGATATATCTGTTAGCAAAAAAAGAATTTCATAATATGATACTTTTGATTGCAAGTATTATATTTTACGCTTGGGAAGAACCCAGATTTTTAGCGATTATGCTTTTGACTATATTAGTGAATTACTTTGGAGCAATATGGGTAAATAAATGGGTAAAATATAGAAAAATTTTGTTATTTTTAACAATTGTTGCAAATTTATCATTTCTTATATATTTCAAGTACTTTAATTTTATTATCCAAAATATAAATAATCTCGGCGGGCATATATCAACACTTGATATAGTTATGCCTATAGGTATTTCTTTTTATACCTTTCAGGCATTATCTTATGTCATAGATGTTTATAGAGGTGAATGCAAAGTTCAAAAAGATATATATAAATTGGCATTATATATTTGTTTATTCCCACAACTAATAGCAGGTCCTATTGTTAAATACCACGATATTTCAGAACAGATTGATAATAGAGATGTATCATTTGAAAAAGTTATTTATGGAGTAAAGCGTTTTGTTTTCGGGTTATCAAAGAAAGTGTTAATTGCTAATACAATGGGGCTTGTTGCGGATAAGATATTCAGTCAATCACCTGATATGTTTTCTACTCCTATTGCTTGGCTTGGGGCAATTTGTTATTCTCTGCAATTATTTTTTGATTTTTCGGGATATTCTGATATGGCAATTGGCTTGGGGTCAATCTTTGGGTTCAAATTCTTAGAAAACTTTAATTATCCCTATATCTCAAAATCTATAACAGAATTTTGGAGAAGGTGGCATATTTCTTTATCAAGCTGGTTTAAACAGTATGTATACATCTCACTTGGCGGAAATCGAGGGGGTAAATGTAAAACTGTCAGAAACTTGGGGATTGTATTTTTATTAACAGGTATCTGGCATGGTGCAGCTTGGAATTTTGTCTTTTGGGGTATCTGGCATGGAATGTTCATAATCTTTGAAAAACTTATCAATATAAAAGAATTAGAACCTAAATTAAATATGTTGTGGCAAAAAATATTAATGCATATTTATTGTATTTTAGTCTTTGTTATCGGATGGGTTATGTTTAGAGCTGATAATTTGCATTATGGGGGTAAATATATATTAAATATGTTTGGTTTAGGGGTAGGGGTAAATATAAATAATACATATCCTTTGTTATATTATTTTAACGGACAAGAATTAATAGTTTTTGTGATAGCTATTTTATGCTGTACCCCTATATTTAAAAATATTAAACTTTATACATCGGAAACTGAAACTTTAAAGCAAAAATGTAAGGGCGCATTAATAAATACATTTATGATTTTATTATTTATTTTATCAATATCATCTATCGCATCTGCTACATATAATCCGTTTATATATTTCAGATTTTAATTTATATTTTTCGACTCTTTGTTTGTTTTATAATATAAAAAAGAAATTTAGAGAGGATTTAAGATGTTTAAAGAATTAGTGTTAAATGATACATTAGACGCGATAAAAAAAGCGATAGAGAATAACGAATTAGGTCAAATGGGGGTAAATGATGATATAAATATTACCTCAGAGAAACCTAAGAACCCTGAATTTGGCGATTTTGCCGTGAATGTATCTTCTCTTGCACGTTCTGCCAAAATGGCACCGCCTATGATTGCGAGCGCTATTTCTAAATACTTACCGACAGAGAATTATACAACTTCTGTTGTTGCAGGTTTTATTAACTTTAAACTATCTGATAAAGTTCTTGCAGGGGTAATAGAAGAAGTTCTCTCTAAAAAAGAAAATTTTGGGAAACCAACCCAAATAAACAAAGAACGGATTAATCTGGAATATGTATCAGCAAACCCGACGGGACCTTTCCATATCGGACACGGTAGATGGGCTGCGATGGGAAGCTCATTGGCAAACCTTCTTAAATTCTACGGACACGATGTTTATCAGGAATTTTATATAAACGATGCGGGAAGTCAAATCCAAAAACTCGGACGGTCTTTGGATATAAGAATAAAACAAGAATTAGGCGAAAAGGTAGATTTTCCGGAAGATGAAGAAGAAAGAAAAAATTATTATTCAGGCGAATATTTAATCCCTGTTGCTAAAAAATTCTTAGAGGAACACGAGCCAACAGATGATATCCAAGTACTTTCCGATTATGCAAAAGAATATATGGAAAGAGTTCAAAGAGAATTGCTGGAAAATTTCAGAGTACATTTTGATAAATTCTATTCAGAACTCGATTTACATAAATCAGGCAAAGTTGATAAATGTTTTAACGAACTAAAAAACAAAGGTGAATTATACGAACAAGACGGAGCAATTTGGTTCAAGACTACCAAATATGGTGATGACCAAGACAGAGTTTTAAAGAAAGCCGACGGCGCAAATACTTACCTGACAGCAGATATAGCATATCACATGGATAAACTTAACAGAGGTTTTGACCGTTTGATAAATATCTGGGGTGCAGACCACCACGGTTATGTTGCGAGAGTTAAAGCGTCTATTGAAGCGTTAGGCGGTGACCCAGATAAATTGGAAATACTTTTAGGTCAACTTGTTAATTTAATAATAAACGGCGAAGAAGTCAGAATGGGCAAACGTCGCAAAATGGTTACTCTTGATGAATTGATAGATGAGGTCGGAGTTGATGCAACAAGATTCTGGATGTCAATGAGAAGTATTGATACAACTCTTGATTTTGATATTGAGCTTGCAAAACGTTCTACTGATGAAAACCCTGTATTCTATGTACAATACGCTCATGCCAGAGCTTGTTCTATCTTAAGAACAGCCATAAAAGAAAAAATCAATCCGGAAACCGGCGAAACTTCGCCAGCACCTATGAGTGAAGAAGAATTAAATAATACCCTGAAGAATTTTGACGCAAATGCAATGCTAAAGGCAGTTCCGACTGCAAAGAGTTTGATATTGAAATTGGAAGAATTTAAGTCTATGATAGATTATTCCGCTAAGACAAGAGCTGTCTATACAATCTGTAGATATGTTCAGGATTTAGCAAGTGAATTTCATTCTTTCTACAATTCAAACCGTGTAATCTGTGATGATAAAGACCTTATGAAATCAAGATTATGTTTGATTTATGCTGTCAAAACAGTTTTGAAAAACGCACTTGATATCTTAGGTGTTTCTGCTCCTGAAAAAATGTAGGGGTAAAGGGGTAAAGGGGTAAAGGTAAAAAATTGAATAGAAAAAGTTTATTAGTTGGTGTAATGACTTAACGTGTCAGGTGGTGCCTGACGACTGACTTTAGTATTTTTTATGTTTGTTCAGACTTAAATTTACACGTCACCCTGTACTTATAACCTTCAAACGATTCCGAAACAAGTTCGGAATGACCTTATCATGGACAATCTTGTCCTAACAAAAAACTAACAAATATCTTGTATATTTAATAATGTAATAGTGTGGCTTGGGTTTATACTATGAAAATAAATATATCGGTTGTTTTAATGGAGCCGATAGTCAGTTAAGGGAAAGGCAATGATAAATAGCATTCAATCAACCCCGATAGAAACAAATAATAATATGTACTCCAAAATACGTGCAGGTATCGGTGCTGTTACAGGGACTGTTATTCCGCTTGCAATAATGATGAAAAGTCGAAAAATAAAAAACCCTTTAAAAATGGAATACGGACTTCAAGATATGTTGATACTTTCCGGTACATCTGTTGCCGGCGGAACTGTCGCAGGCATGATTGGAGAAGATAAAAAAACAAATAAAAACAAATTTAAAGAAGGAGTATTTCAATTTTTGAACGCATCAATTCCTACATGGATTGTGGGCGGGGTTCTGAAACTGCCTGAATCAAGCAATAAGTTTAACAATCCTGCCACAAAAATATTATCTGTAGTAGGCGGACTTGTCGTCGGAATGTTTGGGGCAGCACAGGTATCTAACCTACTTTTTGACCCAAAAGATAAAGAACCGGATAGAAAACTTACATTTAAGGATTGTTTGGTCAACGCTGACGATGCATTCGGAGCATTAACATTGGCAAGATTACCTATAATTCAAAACTTACATTTAGATACAGTGCTCCCTGCTATATACGCATATTGCGGTTACAGAGCAGGGAAAACGAATTAGTTAAATACTACAAAATAAACTTAGGTATATATATAATTTTGCAGGAACATTCGTACATAATAAATATTATCAGAAGGGGTAAATGTAGATAAAGTGAATAGTGAATAGAATGTGTGGGTAAAGCGCAGCGTAACAATCAATAAAAAAGTAATTACGCACTGATAAAAGATACTAAGGCACTGTCTTGAAATTTCTTGGTGCTCGCACCTGTCACTCATAAGACTTCGTCTGTATTCGTTACGGTGCTCGCTTACCGGACTTTGTCCGTCCGAAATTTCGCTAGGGCACTAGGAGCATCAAACATATAATAACAAATAAACAACGAACTTGTTTTGTATGTCTGTAATGACATTATCGCCGAATATTAATGCTCATCTTATTCGTTTAAATTCCCTTTTATAAATCAAGCAAGGACGGGGTATATAAAAATACACATATAAGTTTTAAATAAAATAAGGAGAACACATAATGGAAACGCTAAACGTAGGTTTCACACTTATGATTATTGGGATGTCAACGGTATTTGTATTCTTGATTATTATGATTTTTGCGATGAATCTTTCAGCAAAAGTAATAAGTATAATAAACAAATACTTTCCCGAAGATATAAGTGAAACAAAGAAAACAAGTAAAATACAAAAAAACACAAACAATGATGCGGAAATTGCGCTGGCAATAGCTTGTGCTATTGGGGCAAATAAAAGGAATATAAATTAACAAGAGGGGAAATATGATAGCAAATTTTATAATAGAAAA
>CACZPS010000039.1 GCA_902783125.1 uncultured bacterium
AAGACAGGTGATTAAGTGATTAAGAAATCAGAAATTCTTAGTCACTTAGTCACGGTTCACTTAGTCACTGTAAATTATAGTTTATCAGCCTTCGGCTGATAAACTATAATTTACCCCTTCAAAGCATATTTTTTAGCGCAATCGAGTAATTTATTCACTAATTCCGAATTAGAATAAACATTCATTCCGTTATTTTCAAGTACTTGTTTAAATCGGTTTTCCCATATATTAAAAGTTTCTTCTTTAGACAGACCTATAATATTGCACATGAAATCTAACTCACTCCAATCAATTGGAACAGGAATGGCTCCTCTTAAAATATCGACAATATCGAGTCTTTTATTTCTCGGGAATGATTTGAGAAAATCAATGACCTTCATTTTTTTTGTTTTCAAAGCAGTTTTTACTTTGTTGACAGCCTCATCTATAAGAATAGGCTCTTGCGGGAGTCTGTATTCTTCAAAAATTTCGGGTTCCACCTCCATAACGGTTGCTATACGTTCTAATGTTGTGCTTCTTGTGGAGAACGGGATTGTGTTATCTATAAGATTATAAACATAAGAAAGCGTTACTCCTATCATTTGTGCAAAATCTTTCTTATGCAGATTAGTTTTATCTAAAAAATCGGCAAGTTTTTTAGAACTTTTTGTACTAATTGTTTGTTTCATAAGATTATCCTTTCTTCGCATCATTGTTACAAGTATTATTTAACCTGCAAGATATTTTTTTAATAGGTAACAGGATAATCATTGTGGTAATATTTATTTAAATGAAAAAATAACTCAAATTTCCATAAAAATTTATTTATTTGAAAGAATTATTGTAAAATCACTATTTCCGACACAATAATATTTCATAGGGTCATAAACATACTGTGTTTTTGAAATAGCAGGAATTTGACCTTTCAAATATTTATAAAAACTGTTTGAAACATTTTTGTTATGCGCAATAAACTGGGTATGCGGCAGTGTATTCAACTGCATCATATTAATTGTGTACCCAAGATTGTTGAGTTGAGTTTTTAAAGCAGTTGCGTTAGCTAATTGACTTTGGGTATAAATAATTCCGCCAATTAATTGTGAACTCTTATCAGGAGCCGTTTCTTCCCTGTATATTAATCTGTTTACGGTATCCTGAACTTTATCAGGATCAAGTATCCAGTAACTTATTCCGCCTTTAGCATTTGGTGCCCCCGGAAGCATTGCTATTTGAATATTACCTTCATCAAAACCTTTTGCCAGAGCTGCAAGTTGAGTTAATTCATACACAGACATATCTGTTTTTATATATTTTTTAGCAATACTGACAAGTTCAGGGATTTTAGAAATTGTTTGCGGACTTTGAAGCCTTGATAAAAACCCTCTCAAAAACCATTGTTGTCTTTGAGTTCTGCCAATATCTCCAAGTCCGTCGTGACGAAATCTGAGATATCCGACAGCTTCTTGTCCTGAAAGATTATGTTCACCTTTCTCTAAATGGATATGGAGTTTACCTGCAAAATCATCATAGTTCATGCGTTTTTCAACGTAAATTGGAATCCCGCCCAACGCATCAATAACTTCTCTTACCCCATCATCGTGCACAATAATATATTTATTAATTTTAATACCTAAAGTATCTTCAACGGTTTTTTTAGCCATTTCAATCCCGCCGTAAGCATGAGCGGAATTTATTTTATCAACCCCGTGATTCTCTGCAATATAAACCTTGCTATCACGAGGAATGGAAATCGCATTGACTGAATGAGATGCAGGGTCAACATTCATAACAATAATCGTATCAGAACGGGTGCCTTTCCAAGTATCAGTTCCTTTTCCGTTAGAATCCACCCCAAGAAGCAAAATATTTTGTTGTTTGCCAAAAATAGACCAGCCGCCGGAAGAACGGGTATGTGATTTAATTGCGTTACCTATTGCCAGTAATTGTTGTGTTATAACCGAATTTTCGCCGAATAAACTTACAACAAGACTATCGTTTTGTACAAACCAAAGCCCAAATATCAATACGCAACAAACACCAAGAACAAATGTCAAAAGTGATTTTGCAAAGTTTGAGGTATCGTCACGTTCTTCTTTTATATGTTGTAAAAATTCGTTATATTCACGTTCATTACGAGCGTATTCACGTCTAGGTCTGCGTCTGATATTATTCATAAATTCAATTTCTCCCAAGTCATTGTATACATAATACCACAAGCATAACCGAGTTAGAATACCTGTATAAAAACATCATATTATAAGAGTAGACAGATTCACGCATTAAAATGCACGCTCCAAATTTCATTTATATTTGACCACAACCGAAAAAAAAGGTGGGCAAATTTCATTTTTGCCCACCCTATTTGCTTAATTCTCAAATATAATAAACTTATAGGTTAGGCACCGTCTGACAATTAGTGGAAGGGGGCGATGTTTCGCACCTTTTTGCAATAAACATCAAATAGTTGTAGCCCCCAAACCTATTGACTTTTTAAGGGGCAGTAAAAATCAAATCTCATCCCAACCCTATCCTAAATCTTTTAGGAGAAGGTGAAGTTGTTTAAATTTGCTTGCAAATTCATTACAAATTCGGATGATAAAATATAAATGAAGTTCGCAAGCATAGACTTCAGTCTACCATATACTACTTTCAGAGGGCTATGCCCGAAGAATTTTATCTATCTGATTGAGATTCTTCGTTTATTTCGTAAACTCAGAATGACAGATTTTCCTAATGCCCTAGTATCTTTTTAGACCGTTAAATTTTCCCTTATTGTTCTATCCAGCTTTTCATTTGAACAGCGCCTTCTTCTTCTTCCATTGTTTCGAATTCTTCTTTAAGATCTTTAAGCGCATCTCTTAACATTGAAATATCTGTACCTTGCTGACCAATTCCTCGTGAATTGATTTCCTCTAACAAGTTTTGCTGCATTTGATCTTGCTGACTCAACAGGTCTGCTGCCTGACGACTTACATCTTGGAGTTGTCTTTCATGCATCATAGCTTTTTCTCTGAGTAAGTCCATTTCATCTTCGTGTTGTTCTTTCATCTTAGCAAGACGTTTTACAACGAATCTGTGACCGATTATCAAACTCAAACCGACAAGAGCAACCGCTAACCACCATGGATTACCTGTTTCTTCAGGTTTAGGTAATTTTTCAGGGTTATCTGATGCTAAATAAGGGTCATTTGAGTCATTAAACGCTATTGAAACATTTTCCGGACGACATTTTGGAGATGCTGCACGAGCAACAAGCTCTTTTAATTCTTCGATAGAAATATCCGGCGGAAGTGCTGCCTTATCTAAGGTTACAGCAATTGAAATATCTTCTATTGTACCAGAGTTAGAAAACTCTTTAGTTTGGATTTGAGAAACACCGTATTGAACCTCTTTAGCAGTTCTTGAATAGTTTCTGTTTTGAGATGAATCAGAACCGCCCCCAGGGAGTCCGTTAGGAAGATAAACGGAAACAGCGTTAGTATTCTTGTTAGTATCAGCTGTTTGGTCGCCTAAACCTTCGTGGAAGGTTTGTTCTGACATAGCAGTTTTTGTATTAGGGTCATACCAAGTCGCTATTTTTTCCATAGGTGCTTGTTTCAAGAAAGTTGAAACCGTTGCGGTATAATTACCTTTACCAACAAGTCTGTCTAACTGAATATTAACCTTTTGCTGCATATATTTATCATTTTCACGCATTCTTTCTTCTTGTTCGTCAGAAGGTGACATAATACTGTTATATACATTACCGTTAGTGTCTGTTATTGCAACATTTTCAGAAGTCAAACCTGAAACTGAACCGATAAGCAGGTTAGTAATAGCCTTAACCTTAAACGCATCTAATTTATCTCCGCTTGGCATATCAATTTGTACTGTTGCCGTAACAGGTTTTTGCTGTGATGAAAACATTGTTTGTTCTGGAATAGATACAAAAACTGATGCGTTTTGGATAGGCGGGATTTTTCTGATAAGTCTTGCAAGCTCACCGTCAATCGCTCTGACTAAACGAATTTTTTTATCTTCTTTTGTTGAAGTAAAATCACCTTTATCGAACATTTCAAGCCCGACATTTTGATCCATAAGTCCGCTTTTAACTATTGCTAAAAGTGCTCTGTCACGCATTGATTGAGTATATTTTGACAAGAATAATGTTGACTTTGTACCGTCAACTTTTCGTTCTACAGTAATACCTTCACGAGCTAAAAGTGCTTGAATTTCAATAGCTTTGCCCAAATTATCCGTTGTTAACAAATCAAGCGGAGTTTTAATAACTTTTTCTTTTACTACTTGACTACCGCCTTTATTTCCATTAATAGAGGTGACAATAGCTAATGTGATAACCAGCGCAAATACTATGACCCCAACTGCCAATGCACCTATCAAAAATTTCTTGTTGTTTAAAAGTTCTTTAAAATCCATTTTGTTTACACCCTAAGTCTAATTTTATATATAATTATGGTAATACTATCTTATACCTGTATTTGCATTATTTTATCGTATGTTTGAATGATTTTGCCTACAACCGTTGTTGCAACATTGACATTGATTTCAGCCTTTGCCATCGCTGTCATAACATCGTGAATATCAACATCATCGTTACCTGACATAACGTCTTTCATGAGGTTATCAGGCGCGTTCAATTCTTTGTTAAAATGTTCTACAAGCCCCGACAAAACACCTTTAAAATCACCTACAGGTCGTTCTTCGATTCTTTCCATACGTGCCGGATACATTCCGATTGTTCCTGTATCCAACTTTGTATGTTGAATTCTTGTTCTTAAATCATAATGAGGATACCATCCTGCTCCAAAACCGTTTGACATTTTCACACCTTCTTTTTTAATAAGATACTAAGGCACTAGGGTACGAAACCACTATGTGTTATTATCTTTTACGGCATACATAAAACTAAATTTTATTATTTTGAGGAAATATCCTCCATTTGTTTTAGTTTGTTCATGTCTTAATAATTTTTTTTTTAAAGTCAAGTATAATTCCATTAAAAAAATAAGTTATAATAAAACGAATAATGTAGTTATAAACTCAGCTATAATTTTATTGCACAGAGCTTATGTTTAATATATAATGCCCTTAATTAGAGTACAAAAAGAGGGTATTATTTATGAAGTATGAACATATATTTACTTTGTTTGAAAAGGTTGCAAATGCAAACAGTAATAAAGTTGCATTAGCTATGAAATCTAAATGGGGTTGGAGAGAATTTACCTATAAAGGTCTTAGTCTTATGGCACAAAAACTGGGTGCATATTTGATTAATGATTTACAAATAGAAAAAGGCGAAAGACTGGCTATTTTATCAGAATCTAAGCCTGAATATGCTCCTTGCGTTTTTGGTTCGGCTTTGGCTGGATTGGTTACAGTACCTTTAGATAACAAATTAACTATATATGAATTAGAATCAATTTTATCTAATTGTGAGCCAACAGTTATGCTATGTTCAGGCGCTAACCTTGAGAAAGCAAGAGAGGTTCAAAAACGAGTGCCGTCCATTAAATATATTATACTTATGGACGCAGCTTTGCTTGAAGAAAAAGATATTCCAAGTTTGTATTCTATTCCTGAAAATTACAACGCAAAATGGCGTCGCAGACCATTGAGTGCGACTGCATTTATTATTTATACATCCGGTACAACCGGTGCTCCTAAAGGTGTTCAGACAACATATAAAAATATTTTGACTCAAATGTATGATTTGCGTCCTGTATTTAAGAAAATTATGCCTAGTGATGATGTAAGATTATTATCAATTTTACCGATGAATCATTTGTTTGAAATGACAGTTGGTTTCTTTGCTATGTTGATTAATGGTTATACTATTAATTATACAAAGAGTCTTAAACCAAAAGATATATTGGAAATTATGGGCGAAAAGAAGATTAAATTTTTGGTTACTGTACCTGCGTTTTTAAAGTTGTTAAAGACATCGGCAGAATCGGATATAAGAAAAAAATCACCAATATATCAATTTTTCTTTAAATTAAGATATGATATTGCACGTTTTATGCCAAGAGTGTGCAGAAGAATATTCTTTAAATCGGTGCATAAAATGTTCGGTGCAGAATTATATGGCTGTATTTCAGGCGGTGCACCGTTAGATGAGATGGTTGGTGAATTCTTTGACAGAATAGGTGTCAGAGTATATCAAGGATACGGATTATCAGAAACAAGTCCGGTTGCTTCAATGGCAAGACCAAGCAGAAATTATGATATCACGTCAGTTGGACCGATATTAGATTCTTATGAGGCTAAAATTGATGATGAAACAGGTGAGTTATTATTAAAAGGACCTTCTGTAATGAAAGGTTATTATAAGCAAGACGAATTAACAAAAACAGTAATTGATAAAGACGGATTTTTCCATACAGGTGATAAAGCTGAAATCAGAAACGGAAATCTTTATATAACAGGCAGATTAAAGAATATGATAGTGCTTTCAGGCGGTAAAAAAGTCTTTCCTGAGGAAGTGGAAAATGTTTTGGGGGACAGCCCTAATTTTGCGGAAGTCTGTGTTGTTGGTATGAAACGACAAGGCGGTGAAAAAGACGGTTGTGAAGAAATTGTAACTATTATTGTTCCTAATGATGATTTTAGGGGTAAATACAGTGATGATGCTGAGCTTGAAAAAGCCGTCAGAGCAGAAGTAAAAGAGCTATCCAATCGTTTGGCAAGTTATAAACGTCCTGTAAAAATTATTATCAGGAATGAATTGTTGCCAAAAACTACGACAAACAAACTTAAACGTAATGCGATTAAAGAAGAACTAATAACTCAAGGATAATGCACGCTGCGGATTTGGTGCGTCAAAACAACGCACCTACAGCTATGTTAAAGGTGTTAAGATATTGAGGCATTAAGGCATTGAGGTGTTAAGAAATAAGAAATTCTTAGTCACTTAGTCACGGTTTACTTAATCACTGTAAATTATAGTTAAGCTGGCGAAGCTCGTTAAACTATAATTTAAATACTATACTTAGAATCAACGCTATCTGTGATTACACCATGGCGTTTACCGATTTCAACATATTCCTGAACTTTACCACGCAGCCAATCATGACGTGATAAATAAGATGATTTAATACCTTCAGCAAATGAATCTTTGTTGTGGAACCATTCTTCCGCAGTTTCAAACGCATCAGCCCAAGCCTGTCCGTTATGTCTTAGAGCTTCCTCTTTTGAATGGGTATCTTTATCCATAAACTTAACAAAAATAGCGTTTGCTCCTTTGTTTTGTTCAGCACTTCCGCCTCTGACATAAGGTTTAAGCCCGTCAGTCAACCCGCCAACCATATTATCAATAGAAATAGCTCCGCTCATATAACCAATTTCCTTATGAACAAGCCCGCAAGGCTCATCCCAAGATGACATATTTGAAAAATCAGACATCAACTTACAAGCATCATATCTTCCTGCTTCTGAGAACAATCCTGCACAAACCATTCTATCAGATGCTTTCGGGTCAATTTCTCTAAGCCAAGATTTTACACTCATAAAGTCATTAATATATGATTCATCACCAATACCTTGTAAATAATATACAGGAGGGTTTTCCTTGTCGTAATGTCCTCTCATATATCGTTCTTTTATACCTGCAACCCAGTTATCAATACCTTTTTGGTCAACAATTCTGCCTGCCATACCATAGACCATAGTATTTTCATCAACACCTGTTAAATCCGTATGTTCAGGGTCTTTTATCTTCATAGGGTTTTGAGCACCTTTTGTTGAACGTGCAAGCTCAATGTCAGGAATGACTCTGTCACGAAGGATTACACCTTTATTATGCTGATGAGCCTTGAATGGTTCAAGAATAGCCTTTTCATCACAAATCAATGAGCCTACTTTAAGTTTTAAGACCGTTTCTAAATCTCTTGCTTTTTTATTATTCAAGATATTATTAACTCTGTCACAACCGTTAGTAATACCTTTTGCCGTAGCGTGATGAGGGATTTCCTCAGGTCTTATACCGTTTGCCATACCTATTTGTTCTAAGTATTCGTGGTTACCATATTGCCATGTTCTGCCTCTCATTGATGCAAGAGCATAATTTGTACCGCCTTTTTCCATTGTACCTGATGCTTCCGCAAAATTACCTCTTGATACAAACACAATATCATCAGCATAAGTCATTGCCATTGTTTGAGGATTCAGATTATTACCCGAGAACAATCCGTTCATCAAATGCCCCGGCATGCCTGAATCTTTTGGCATCCAAGCATTTTCCGCAATTTTAGCTGCGTGTTCTCCAAACATTACGTTCAATAATTTACCTTGCGAATGATCAACAGAACCTTGCAGTTTGAAGTTGTGCATAATTGTTATAATCGGCACATTTTGGATTTTATCTGCTACATCAGGTTCGACTTCACCCATAGCCTTTTTTGCAGGAGTCAATAATCTCATCATAGCAGAGATAGGACCGGTATGCCAATCGTTTCCGATAATCATATCAGCTCTTAATTTCTTTGATGAACTTTCGTGATTTGAGAACAAATTTTCATAGAAATATTTGCCAAAATATACAAATTTTTCAGTTTCACCCGCTTGAGTTGTTTGGTTGTTATAAATATTCTTTATTTGTCCCTCTTGAACAGGCCCGTCCATTTTGAATTTGTCATTTTTATAAAATACTGTCTTAAATTTTACTTCTGCCTTTGGCGATTCCCCAACATTTTTTGGCGGAGTAAATACTACCAAAGGAGTTTCATAAACCTCGCCCGCTTCCATTTTTTCTTTAATAATCTTAGCGATATCTTCTTCAAACTGAGCAACAGTATCAGCATAATCAACAGGCGCCCTCATTTCATCTGTCATATACACTCCGACTTTTTCTCTCACAACATCTGAGTATGTATGAATAGGCACATCCATCTCATCAATTTTACTGACAGTCGCCATTGTTTGCTCTTTATTACCTGTTTTAGCAATATAATCGAACTTTCCGTCGTCACGTTTTACAAGTTTAAAGAACTTTGAATTTTCTACCTGACCAAGATACATCGGTGTATCAACAATAATTTCAGCCTTTTGTTTATTATTGATAACGGCACCTAGGTTAGCCGCTAACTCTCTAGGTACAATAGCCAAACCGCCTGTTTTTGCGAACCCTGAAAATTCAGCCGTAGGAATTCTTATCATAGCATTTTCAGGTAATTCAACAGGTTTTACAGCCCCTAAAATTCTTCTTGCAGATTCTGTCTGCAATTGTCTTGCAAGATTACCTTCTTCTTTCCCGTAACCGTGCATTACAGTTGCCAAACTATAATTTGTACCATTGATTTCTACATTCTTCGTCGGGAAATTTTGGATTACTTGAGGCGCTCTGGTTATTCCTCTGACTCCATCAATTTCGCTTCTAACCCCTTTTATTTGATTATCAACATTTGACTGCAATCCGTCTATTCTTTTATTTGCTTCAGTTTGAACTGTGTCAATTTTGGTTTTTATTTCATTAACCGCATTATTTAGTGTTTCTTGAGTTTTTCTCGAATTTTCCGACAAATCGTGTGTTAAATTGTTGAGTTGACGTTCCATGCTTTTTACGCTTTTAGGTTTTCGCACTATCGCATAAGTCGCAACCCCGAGCGAAGCTAATGCAACAGCTGATGTAACAACAGGCATTGTTTTGCTCATTTTATCAGGATTATTCACCCTTACAGGAGATGGAACGACAGGGGTAGTTGAACCTTGTTTAAAGGCTGTATATTTATTCCTATGTATATTATTCACCCCAACACCAACAGTCAGAGAATTCATTTTAAACCTCCTTGCAGAAACACTTTATTCACAATATAAAAACACTAACACTGTTATAATAACATGAATTTTATATTTTTTGCTATTATGTAACAATATATTAAGCAAGTTTCACAAAAATTAGATACATGTATAACCCTTGTAATTACTAAATTTTGGACGGTTTGTTTTTAATCAATAATTGACTGATATATTATTTATAACAACAATTTTTTATAAAAAAGTCAATTTTAAAAAACAAAAATACTTTATATAAATGTAAGGAATTAAGGAGTTATTATGGTATCTATTTCAATCGGAAAAGGTCAAGGTTTGACGCACGGGTTAAAAACCTATGCAGAATCTCTTGGCTATGATACAAGTAAAATTTCCCAACAAAACTGGAATGATACTGTTACAAAACTTGAATACATTCAACGAGATAGAGCAGATGAAAATAAAAACTCTATTTATTCCACTGATACAACAAAATCAGGTTGGCAAGGCAAAATGGTAGTTCAAGAAGGAAATGTCGAATTTACAGACGGCGAAATGGAATCTTTACTTACTTCTATGGGACTTCAAACTAAGGCTAAAGGTTATGAAAATTGGTTAGTAAAAGTTGCTAAAACTCCTGAACAAAATCATGGAACATTCAAAATCAATCCTGACGGAAACACAGATAACAATGTGTTTATGAACGAACTTGAAAAAATGTCAACGGATTTTATATCGCTTTATGATAAAGATAAAGACGGAAAAATTTCTTTTAACGAATATAAAAAATATGAAGTTGAATTAACTAAAAAAGAAGAATCGGATTTAGATAAAAGTGACTTAAATAAAGCTATGAAAACATTGAAATATGTTTTCAACAGAATAAATGTTGATAATGAAAAAGATTCTAAGAATAAATTAGATTTAAGAGAAATTATGAATTTCTTTATGTCAATGAGTTCGTTAGAAGATAAGAATTATGTAACAGACGGATATATATCTCAAGGCGAACTAATTAAAATGCAAAGTGCTCTTACTGATATGAAACCTGAAAATTCAAAGGATAAACAAGGTAATGAGATTAAAAGCCAAGGAAAACTTATCGGAGATTTTCTAAAACGTAATTTTAATAATTTATTCAAAAATTATAAAAAAGATTAATATATTATTTTCATATAGTCCCCCCCAATTAATTCAAAAGACTTTGAGCCCCACTCAAAGTCTTTTTTAAATATATGTAAAAAATTATTAACTAATAATTAAACAATTAGCAAAAATAATATTTTATAAGTATTTGAGTTAATGTAAAGATAAGAGGAATAAATATGACAGTTAATTTTAGAGGAATAAAAAATGTTGGTGCAATGGCTGTTCTAACGCCGGTACAACAAGAACAAATGTTTATGATGTCATTACAGGTCACAAATGATGAGCAGGGTAATGATTTAGACGAGTTCAAAAAAGCAATAGAAAAGACAAAAAATCCCGAAAAGTTTATGACTAAGTATGATGAAGGACTTATAAGCATAAATCTTGGGAAACAAATAAGTGAAGATGAATTTGTTCCTGAAAAAAATACATTTTATCTAAATGCATCTCCTCTTGAGGTTAATGACGACAATCTTCCCGTTTTTAGTTATTTAGCAAAATTAACAAAAAAAATTGCGAATAAAAAAGAAAATGAACTACCTATAGAAAATAGTCATTTTGTGACAAAAGATTTTTTATATGGAACATCATTGGGTTATTTTGTAAGGAAAATGTTTGAAATAAACCCTAATGTAAATTTATCCGCAATGATAAATACTATGCACCAACCTGAGAATGCAAAATTCGGTGCAAATATGATAAATGATTCTATACAGTCAACCATGGAAGATTATATTGGTTGATTCTAATTTCAGTTGTACGATTTTTTCGGACAACTTACTAAAACCTCCTTCATCAAAGAGTTTTGATTTTCAAATACTTTTTTGTTCTTTATGTTAAATCATATATAATAATGACGCATTCCGATATAGCAACAAGTATGAATTATACTCATGTTAATTTAAATGATATGAGAGAAGCCGTTGAAAAATTAAATGCTTGTTCTCCAAACTAATACATATATAGCAAACTATCCGATTAATATTTTCATTTGTATATCCGCGCGAAAGTACGGAATTTTTTTATATTATCAAATAATACAGTATTTTTATTAATTAAAAAACGATAATGTCCCAGCTACATAGTATTTTATGTAATCGGATAAATGGACACAGAATGGACATGTGTAAATATAATATTGCATCTTTCCTGTGAGTTCTCGTCTACCCTATGGAGTTTGCACGGCTGCGCCTCGCATTAAACGGAACCGTTTGCACTCCCATCGAAAACTCAACTGCGGTAGCAGGAGTTGCTTCGCAACTCATTTCCGCATCCGTTTCCGTTGAGTCGTGCTTCACCTTTCGCAACT
>CACZPS010000040.1 GCA_902783125.1 uncultured bacterium
AAAACTGGTTATATCTTGAACAATATATGAGCGCAGCGAATTAAATAATTTTCCATTTTCAACTTTCAATTTTCCATTTGTTCAATATTTTTTCTAATCTGTTCCAAAACCTTTACACAAGTGTACATATCATCTTGTGTTATATCTTTAAGATAATTTTTACGGGATTTTAACATAACAGGTGTAATCTCTTCTCTTAAAGTTCTGCCTTTGTCTGTTATTTTGATAACATTATTTTTAGAGTTTTGTTCTTTTGTAATCAAACCTTTTTCTTCCAAAACAGAGATTATACGTGTCATATTTGATTTGTCTTTACACAATAATTTGCATAACTTATTTTGACTTGGCGGATTATCATCCTCAATCATATTCAGTACCATGTACTGTTCGGGAGTAATTTTAAATCCGTTTTTTGCATACAAATTTAAATTATGAACTTTGATTGCTCTGCCTGATGCGACAATAGCATTTCCTATTAGATTAGTAAAAATATCTTTCAACATAGTTATTATAATAACCGATAAAAATAATAAATCAAGTTGCATTTAATATTTTTATGTTATCATGATAACAAAAGGAGATACCCCCAAAATGAAAAGAATAGCAATTTTATTATTTATATTTAGCCTGTTTGCGATGCCGACATTTGCCGTTACACATAGGTCAGCGTTACCAAGCAGACAGCTACAGCAAGAAAGTATGAACATGGCTTTTTGGCAAAAATTTAATGATGATATTTTAGTTGATAATTTAATTAAGGTTTACGAGAACAATAACGACTTAAAAGCAGCGGTTTTGAAAGTCAATGAAGGAAACAGAATTGTTAAAATGTCGTTTGCAAACGAACTTCCGCATGTCGGTTTTGAAGGTTATGTCGGTAGGATTTTTAAATCATCAGATGAATTATTTGGTGAAGTTAAAATCCCAAATTACGCAGAAACCCATTATTTATTACCACTTACAATGAATTATGAAATTGATATTTGGGGTAAAAATCACCTGATAACAAAATCCAAAAAGAAACAATTAGAGATGATAAAACAAGATGAAAGAAGTGCATATATCTATATTTCATCTGCCTTTGCTGTCGATTATTATAATCTTATCAGATGTGATAAACTTATTGATTACCAAAAAGAGCTTATTGAATTACAAAATAAAATTATTGACTCCTATAAAACAAAATATGAACTGGGAACGGCTACCCTATCTGAAATTGAACAAGCTCAAAAGAATTTGACATTCTTAAAGGAAGAATTGCAAAAACTATCGGAAAAACAAGATTTATTAAAAAATCAGTTATCGGTTTTACTGTCGGACAGAGCTTTTGAAACAGTAGAAAGAGCTGAGTTTGATAGCTTAAATATTGCATTTATTCCGCCAAAAGAAATCAAATTTGATATAATTGAAAAACGCCCTGATAAAATAAAATCAGAACTTGAACTGGAAAAGATTGGGATTGACATAAAAGTTGCTCGAAGAGATTTACTCCCGAAATTCATAATTACAGGCAACTTGGGATTTAATATGTATAATATATCTTCATCTCATAAGTTTTTAGCTGATTTAGGGATAGTTCCTGCTTGGGATTTATTTATGGGCGGAAGGAAGCTGCAACTCTTAAAATTAAAAAAAGACCAATATGAGATAGCAACTCAAAGGTATGAAAAAACAATACTAACTGCTATTCAAGAAACAAATGATGCCTTGTATTCAATGAAAACAGCAGAAAATATCAAAACTGTTGTTGATGACAGGCTAAATAATGATGAAAAAGAGATGCAATATACTATTATTAGAGAAGACGCAGGAACGGCTGACAATTTAGATATACTGTTTCAGGAACAAAAACTTGTAATTTCTAAAATGCAAACAGTTTCTGCAAAAATTAATAAAATAATTTCTGCGATTAATCTATATCAAGCATTGGGCGGCGTTGATTTTACGGAAATTGAGAATATATAGTAAACAAATATCGGACATATGAAACAAACCGAATATCCAACCCAAGCGTATGAATTAGGTAAAAGTCTGTAAAGAAAATCTGTTTTCGTTTAATCCGGAGTTACACTCCATATTAAACGAATTTCGAATTAAAATTTTGTCATCGGTTCGTTTTTAGCCCATGTTAAAAATGTGTATAAAATGTGCGGTATTATTGATTGATAAATTTAACTTATATTAAAAGTTTGCAGAATAAAAGACAAATGTTTGTCATAAGTTGATTAGAAATTGTTAATATTTATCCTAATTTCCTCTTAAATGTTCTGCTTGCAAGGGTTAGGGTTATTGCGGCAATTATTATTAGCGGGATTAAGTTTGTTACAACATCTTCTATTCCCATACCCTTTAATATTATTCCTCGTGACAGAACCATAAAGAACCTTACCGGATTTAAATACGTTAAATACTGAAAGCAAAGCGGCATATCCTCAATAGGTGATATGAACCCCGAAAGTAAAACTGCAGGTATCATAAATGTCATAACAGATAATATTGCCTGTTGCTGCGTGTTACAAATAGACGAAATATAAAGTCCGACACCAACTATCGCTAAGAGCGATATCAATATTGAAATAAAAAATAAAAATATAGAACCTACAAAAGGAACATGAAAAAATACAATGACTATTCCAATCATAACCATTGTTAAAGTCATTGCAATTACAAGTGGCGGAATTGATTTGCCGAGTAATATCTCAAATGACGACAAAGGACTGACAATAAGTTGATCGAATGTCCCGAGTTCTCTTTCTCTTGCTATCGATAAAGATGTCAGAATTAATGTTGTTACAAGTGAAAGCATTGCAACTATAATTGTCAAAATATACCATTTGTATTCAAGATTAGGATTAAACCAGTTTCTTACGGTTATATTCAATCCTGCACCCTTGTTTCCTGTAAGTTCCGCATTATACAAATTTATTATTTGCGAGGCATATCCTGAGCCTATTGCAGCAGAATTTGTTTGTCTGCCATCCGATATTATTTGAACGTTTGCACCTGTTTTAGACTTTATACCCCTTGCAAAATCATTTGGGATATTTATTCCGAGTTGAACTTTTTGGGTATCAAGTTTTTCACGAAAATCTTTTTCATTATCAACATAATAAAATTTTCTAAATCTTGATGAATTTTCAAACCTTGAAAGCAATTCCCTGCTTTCAACGCTTTGAGAACGATCTAAAACAACTGTATCAATGTTTCTTACTTGCATCGTTACTGCATTTGAAAACACTAAAAGCTGCATTAAAGGCATTGCAACAATGATGGCTCGAGAT
>CACZPS010000041.1 GCA_902783125.1 uncultured bacterium
AGCTTCGCTCGACGTGTATTTATAATAATTACAGCCGTAGGCTGTTAAGTAACTTTCAACTTTCAACTATCCACTTTCCACTGTTTATCGAAGGACAAAGTCCTTCGATAAACTATAATTTACTAATGCCTAAAAAAAATAAATGGTATATAATAAAATCATGGATTATTCAAACAAAAGTTTTTTAGAACGCAGGCCACAAAGATTGTGTAAAATGTGCGGAAAATGTTGCCGACTTGCGACAACTGCAGATTCATACCAAGATTTGCTGTCCAAAGCTGACTCAGGTGATGAAAGTGCCAAAGAGTTTCTAGATACTTTTGAACCTTATGAAACATTAGAAGATGCTCTAAAAGCAGATGAAATAACCGTAAAAAATATTCCCGATTGGAAAAACAGGACTTTTTACTATTGCAAACATATAAATAATGACAGCAATTTATGCCCTAAATATGAAGAAAGACATACCGTTTGCAGAACATTTCCGACATCGCCATGGGCAGTCACTCCCCCCGGATGCGGGTTTGAAGGTTGGTTGTTTCAGGAAAGAGAAGCTCATAAACAAAAAATCCGCAAACTTAAAGAAGAACAAATATATTACAAAGCTAAGCTAAAAACAGAAATAACCAAAAAAGAAAAAAATTTATATGAAAAATTAATAAAACAAATAGATGCAAGAATAAATCTTTACGCAAAATATGGTTCAAAAGACTGGTAGGGAAATAAACTACATGATAGCGGTCGGGCACCGCCTGACTAAAAAGTTACTAAGTAGATGATTAAGAAATAAGAAATTCTTTTTTACGTAGTCACGGTTCACTTAGCCACTGTAAATTATACCCGTCGGGTGCAGGGTTCCACTCGATGACGGTGCGAAACCACAACTTAATAAAGAATTACTAAAAATATTTGAGTAGTGCTCAAATGTTAGAAATTTGAGAGGGGTTGAAAAAAAAACTCTCCTGCCACTTTGTGACATCCTCCTTTTGATTTAATTGCATTGTTGGGGTGGATTCTTTTCTATTAATGGGGCGAAATCAGTATTCAGGTAGAATTCTATATATTATTTTATTCTGAATCCAGTATTTTTTGAGCGGATTCCGACAAAACCATATCACGCTCTTTTATATAATTTTTTATTATTTTTTTATAATCGCTCGGAACTTTACGCGAATTTAATTCATCTTCTATCTCTATTATATAACCTTCTTCCGATTTTATTGCAAGTTTTGGAGAACGGTTTTCAAGATATATATCAAAGTCGCAATCTCTTAAAAAATCTTTTGCGTGCTCTGATTTTGTACACCAATGCTGACTTGATATTATTTGTAATTTTTTTATATTATCTTTATAATCATTTCTATTTTCTTTTTTTGACGGAATATGTACCCAAATATTTTCTAAATCACTATTTTCATTTAAAATAACACTATCAATCAGATTTTTCCTGTATATCTCATTAAAATTCAAATGAAGATTTTTCTTATCTTTTGTGAGTAATTTAATTTCTTCTAACGACTTCTTTAAAACAATCTCATCATAAACCGGTACATAAGTATCATCATTTTGATTTAAATGTTTAGTTATTCCGCTTAAAACGAATAACTTTTCTGAATTTGTTTTATTTTCATAATTCAAATTTTTTCCCCAATTGAAAAGTTCTTCTCTCCTTTGAAAATATATTTCTTTATTTCTTCCACCCAAATCTGAATGAATAATATCTCGGCATTTCTCCTCAGCCCAAGTCTGCAAATCCTCACAGGAATTAAATTTTTCAATCGGCGGCTTGAATTTTTCCACAACTGCATAATCAATCCCGTTAAATTGAGATTTTTTCACTGCCGTAAAATTTGGATGAAAAGTGACTGCCGGTTGAAGTTCCATATTTATTTAAAACCTCTGAAAAATAATTTTGCCATCATATTGATTTAAAATATAATAACAACCTTTTCAGTTGAGCGTGCATTTTAATGCACGAATAAGAATATTAACAAATATATTTTTGTGCACTAAAGTGCACACTACAAAATTTTTCTGTAATAACTTTTTGTTTATGTTAACATTTGGATTATGAATATTTCAAAAAAACGAATGTTTTATCTGTTTTTATTTATAAATGCTTTGTGCTGGAGCTTTGTACAATTCTTCAGAAATGTCATAAGTATTGACGCAATGGAAGCAATTTCTTGGGGAGAGGTTATTGATTATGGCACAAACAAACATCCTCCGTTATCAGGTTGGCTAATGAGCGGATTATATCACATCTGCGGGCAGCACGACTATATTGCTTACTTTTTAGGGCAAGCCTGTATTTTAATTGGATTTATATTTTTATACAAATTAGCAAAATTCTTTATGAGTGAAGAAAAAGCTATGTGTGCCTCAATGATTTTGTCGTCTTGTTATTATTACACATATATAGTTTTTATTGATAATTTTAATTGTAATTTTTTATCTATGGCGCTTTGGCCAATGATTACATATTATTTTTATAAGTCGGTTAAAGAAAACCTTTTAAAAGACTGGATATTATTTGGTTTCGCAGCTGCACTGGGTGTTCTTTGTAAATATCAGGTTATCTTTTTGTTTTTTGCACTACTTTTGTATTTAATAATTTGTGACAGAAAACAATTCAGACAAAAGGGGATATATATATCAATATTAGTCGGATTACTTTTTGTACTTCCACACATTTTGTTCCTTTATAAGACGGATTTTTTCTCATTTATATATATGGCAGAAAGGACAGAAATCGGCTCTCATAACACTCCGAAGTTTTTATTACCATTTGGAAGAGTAGTTTTCCCTTTAAAATTCTTACTCGATCAAATTCTATCTGTTGCGACCTGCATAGTTGTTTATTTGTTTTTAATGCTTCAGACGAAAAAATCTGGGTTAAATCAGAATATTAAAGCAGCTGAAAGTATATTTATTCTACTGATAACATTTGCTCCTATTCTTACGCAAGGGTGTATGGCTGCGATAGAAAACAATAGGGTAATGGGCATTTGGGGTTCGGTGATGGTGGCTTTTGTCGGGATTTTTCTTTTTTATTTCTTTCCTGTTAAGTTCAATGAAAAAACTTTTAATTATTTTATGAAATGGGCATATTCATTAATGATTGCTTGGCTAATCGGAATGATTATTTTTGCTCAGTTGCAAGTAAAACGAACGTTATCTTATCCGTATCAGAAAATCATGCCTGAATTTAACAAAATTTGGGATGCTAAAACTCATAATTCTGAGTTTAAATATGTGGGAGGGAATATAGATTATGTTTTCCAATTCCATGTATACAATAAAAGACACCCAAAAGTTATATTAGAAACCTTTGGATATAAAAATCCATGGGTAGATCACGAAGATGTCATAAAATCAGGAGTTCTTATCGTAGGTAAAAATAAAAAAGATTTAAAACACTACGTAAAAGAAATGGTTGTTTTACTTCCAAAAGATTATAAAATAGAACCCCAACGATACGATTTTGAAATAACAAACAAACTCGGCAAAACTAAGAAATATAAGTTTTATTACACAATTATTTCAGATATAAAAAATCAATAAAAATTTTATAACAATTCTTCAAATATGATACTTGGAATGTTTTCACGCTGTTTACCAAAGTATAATTCAGTTGATGAAGTTGAAAAATACAATCGTCTTTTTGCTCTTGTTATTGCGACATACAACAGTCGATAGTTTTCGTTTATGATGAATTCCTTTAATTCTCGTTCGGTTTTAGATTTGTAATCAGAACTCAAACCTCTTATGTTTTCCATAAAATCTGACGATTTTTTAAGGGTTAATTGTTCTATATCAAGGGTAAGATTTTTTTCGCTCATCTCCGGTAAAAATACGTAATCAAATTCATCGCCTTTCGACTTATGTAACGTCATAAGTTGAATTTTTCCGCCTGTCAAATCCTGTCCCTCATCTTCTGAGAAAAACTTGAATCCGCTCAACGTTGGGCGATTAGACAAATCCTCCAACTTCTGAACAGTTTGTGCAAGATTACCGTTATCAAGTTTTGCACATAGTGTAGAAATCAGATGAATGTTTGATTTTTCAAGATTATCAGAAAAATAGTTTAATCCTATCATCAGAGAAAGTTCTTCCACGCTCAATTCAGGAAAGGATAACCAATAATTCATATCCCAATGAAAACGTGATAAATTAGAATCGGCGATATCGTCATTATCCAGACAAATATAAGGTTTTTCGTAATCGATTATTACTTGTTCCAAATGAGGCTTTAAAATTCCGCAATCAGCCAAAGCGCTGTATACATTCGCTAAAATAGAATTGTCATAAGGATTTGATAGGAATTTTAAAATAGAAAATATTACTCTAAAAATCTTTTTCTGAGCTAAGCAATCATTTCTTGTTATTGTTGTTAGCCCTGAATTATTTATAAAATCCGCCCAGTTGTTGACCTGATAATTATTTCTCAGAAGTACACCTATTGTTGCGTTTGGATTTTTTGAAAGAAGGTTTTTTATCTCTTTTACCGTTTCTAATTTTTCTTCTATTCCTGTGTTAAAAATCTTGGAAACAACTGGTTTTAATTCGGTCGGATTTTTACTCTCAACAGGCTGCATAAATATTTCATAAAACGGTGTTTTTAGTTTTGAATTACCGTATTTAACGAGTTTATTTGCCAGTTTCCAGACCCCTTCAGAACATCTTTGAGAACAGTTCATATCAACACGTTGAGAAGTCTGTATAAATTTTTTAAACCCTTCCACATCAGCGTTTGTAAAAGTTGTTGTAATAGCTTGATTGATATCTCCGCAGCGTATCAGATTTTTATGTTTCCCGCTTAAAAGATTTATTAATTTTTGTTGAATAGAAGATGAATCCTGTGCTTCATCTTCTATTATATATTCACAAATATTTTGATAATATTTCAGAATATCTTTATTTTCCTCAAGTAACTTAACAGCTGATATCAAAATATCATCGTAGTCAATAAGATTTTCTGATTTTAATTTTTGTTGATAACTAAAAAAGAATTTCAAAAATCTTGATAACTTCATATCGTTATAGTTACCTTTTCTTAAGTTTAACAGCCTTGATATCTCGAAATTGTTTTCAAAATTTATTTTAGAAAGTTTAAAAACCGAAATAGCTCTATCAAAATCTTCAATTTCAGTCTTTTTTAATTCCCCCGATAATGTTTTAATAATTGCGCCTCTTTGGGTATCATCACATATATCGAAATCGGAATTTAACCCAAGCCGTTCATAGTTAGAATTTTCTTTTAAAATTCTGAGTGCCAGCCCGTGAATTGTACTAATGTTTGGTAATTTATTAGCATTGACTCCGGAACTGATTCTGTCTTTAAAATTACGTGCGGCAGATTCCATATAAGTAAGAACATAAATATTTTCAGGGTTGATTTTCTTTTTCATAAGTTCAATAATTAGCGCCAATAAAATTGTTGTTTTCCCTGCTCCGGGGACTGCTGATATTGCCATCCGTCCTGATTTATATTCCAATACCGGTTTTTGGTCATCTCTCGGAATTATTTTAAATTGTTTTTTCTGAGCTTCCTCTGTTTTGTTTTCTGTTACAAGATACTGCTCAATTCCACCGAAATTTTCCACTCCCTGAGTATCAAAAAGACTTGATAACGCAATAACTTTTTTGGTATTTAATATAAGTTTTCTTAATATTTTTGCGGTCTTTTCTTTTGATAATCTTATATTATCCTCTATTGTATATTCAGGTTTATTCCACGATTTTTGGAATACCCATGAGTTATAAAGCGGACCGATATCTGATTTTACCCATTCCTGTGAGGATACATCAAGCCAGAGTTGATATTTTGTATTGATTTTATTATCAATAATTTTTTGTGGGGTTGCCACAATCAAATCTGAAGATGAAAATTCTTTTACGGAATAAGGATTATCCGTGACGATAGAATTTTCTATTTGAATAATAATATCTTCTTCCATAAGTTTTGAACCAAAAACTGTTTCAAAATCCTGAAGTTCTCTTAGGAAAAAATTAAATTTTGATAAATCAGTTTTGCTAACATTATTCAAAAATAATGTATAAACTGAATATGCCTTTTCAGAAAGCGGTAAATTACTTGTTTTTATTTTGTTTATAAGATTGCAAAACTTATTATATTTTTCTGTATAAACACCCAAATCAGCAACTTTGAGATTAACTATTTGTGAGTTTAAGCATAACTTGGCAGGGATACCTAAATATTTTGTCAGAATAATTCTAATGTCATAATCACTTACTTGCAGACCTAAAGATAATTTAAGGACGGTTAAAATAGCTTTAATAAGCGGATTATCAGATAACTTGCCGTTTCCTGTTAAAAAAACAGGATTACAGTTTTTTAAACCGTTTTTTAATACATAAGAAAGCATGCTATCTTGAATCGGAGTAATTACTGAAATTTCAGAAGGTAATACACCTTTTGCCAATAACCTGCTTATTAATACCATAGTTTCTTCAATCATATCAAGCCTTTTGGATTGCGCAAAAAGTTCAATATCAGGGAGAATATTTTTTTTGTCATTTATGATATTATCAACGAGCAGTTCTGCCCGTTTTGGAGCGATTTCTTCTTCAACAATATTTTCGGCAAAAATTTTTGCTAACCGTTCAGGTGCATCAGGCGCCGCGCAAAGATAACCCAATCTTGAACCGCCATCCTTATCTAAAATTATCAATTTATCAGAAAGCTGAGGCGCAATATATTCTATAAAATCCAAAAATAACGGTGTAATTTCATCACCATCTTCCAGAATTAAATATTTTATCACCTTAAAATAATCAGTATTTTTGTATATATAAGAGAAAATTTGGGTTTGCCTTAAATTATCAAATGTTCTTAATTCAAGAGTTTTTGCCTTGAACTTTAAAAGTATTGATTCAGCATCATCACAAAAGGCTTCTTTTAAAATATTTGATTTTTGTCTTATTTCATCACTGCTAAGATTATTATTCACAATAAGCGAATATCTTCTGAAAATCTGGTGAAGGAGCGATTTTTTTGAATTATAACCCTTCACTTCTTCATCTTTCATGATCTGCTTTAGTAAATATTGTGATATTTCCATGCCTGACATATTAGGATTTATTACCGGATTACCAAATTTTATGTTTTCTTCTATTGTTGCCCAATTATCAATAATACTGTTATATATAAGTCCGTTATAAGTATGAACTTTTATATCGGTTAAAACAGTATTTTTAGTTAAATTCAATATATTTTTGATAACATTTTTCTTGGAAGTCGAATTAAAAGTTAAGACTAAAATATCGGATGATGATACCCCTGAATTAAGCCACTCGACATATTTTTCAGCGATTAATTTTGAATTATTTTTAGTAAAAATTTTGTTAATAATCATAATATTTTATTAAAAACCTATTGATAAAACTCCCCTTAAGTTATATTATATAAAATATAGATTTTTGTGTACATAGTTTGTGAAAATAAAAGGAGAATATTATGGCACTATTAAAGAAAAAAAGTTCTGCAACATTAGCTCAAGATGCTAATATCCAACAAGAAATAATCAATGCTGCAGGTTTAATTTACAACTATTTATCTGATAAAGGTGAAGTTTCTATCTCAAAAATGAAAAAAGACTTAGATTTATACGGTAATTTTACTGAAATGGGTCTTGGCTGGTTATCAAGAGAAGACAAAATTGAATATACAAAGAAATTAAGATCAGTTTCAGTAAGACTAAGATAATTTTAAACACAATTTATTTATAATATAATCAAATTGTGAAAGATAAATTAAAAACTCAAATTATTAATATAAAAGTTAAAAGTAAGCAAAACTTTTTATCTGCAAGATATGAAGGATTTAAGTCTTACGATGAGTTTTTAAATAAAATCGCAGAAAATTTATCAAACGGAATCGGATTTATAGAACTTTCAGGTGAAAGAATTTCCGATTCTGTTTTTTTAGAATTAGCCAAGAAAACTAAACAGTTATGCGAAATATACAACGCAACCATAGCCATCAAAAACAGAACAGATATTGCATATTTATCTTCGGCTGATTGTGTAAACCTTGAACAAGAAGCTATTGACATCCATTCTGCGAGAGAATTGCTTGGGAAAGATTTTCTTATTGGATTATATTCTACACCGGAAAGTATTGAGTTATCAGTAAAAGGTGGTGCTGATTATATACTGTTGCGCAATAATATATCAACACCAACAGAACCTGTTTCTTCAACAGGATTAGAGTATGCAAAATGGGTTAGCGAGAATCACCGTTGTTCGGTACTGAGTTTGAATAATGCCGACAAAAACTTCCCCAATAATCCCTGCGGACTCACATATTCTAATATTGAAATTGTTTAATGAATTCCTTTAATTCAGTAACCGTAACACACCCCTATGCCGTATTGAGTTAAGTTTATACTAAACCTAACACTTTTTTGTACCAAGAAAATGTTTCTAACTCTGAACCATTAAATGTAGTTTTGATGCACTGTTTTTTGAGATAGTTTTCAAATTCATCATTGAAGTTAGATTTGCTTTCTTTTACTTTTGACGCAGTTTTCATAAATTTTTCTCCTTTCGGAAAAGTCATACACACACTATATAATATTACACTATACTTCAATTGATTTTTGGATAAACCCATTATACAATTTTTTTTCATGCCTGACAATAAGTTTTCAAGAGGATAAGTCAAATTTGTTACAATATTTAACATTAATTTTAAAGTGTTTAAAAAACAGTATGTTTTTGTTATTATTATGACAAATAAAAAAGTATAGTAAGGGAGAAAAAATAGTGAAAATAGCATTAAAATCACATAATTGCGGACAGATTACCGCAAAAAATATCGGAGAAGAAGTTACATTATCAGGCTGGGTCGCTTGTGTAAGAGATTTAGGCGGAATTATTTTCGTTGAATTAAGAGATAGAACTGGTTTTTTTCAATTAGTTGCAGACCCTCAAATCAATCCTGATATTCACGCAATATTTTCTAAATTAAAAACAGAATCTGTAATTAATATCAAGGGTAAAGTTACTAAAAGACCTGAAGAAACTTATAATGACAAACTTCCAACAGGCGAAGTTGAAACATATCCTACCTTTGCGCAGGTTTTATCAGAAGCAAAGACTTTGCCGTTTGTACTTGACGATGAAAATGTTTCTGAAGATGTAAGATTAAAATATCGTTATTTAGATTTACGCAGAGAAAATATGCTTCATAACATGACACTTCGTCACAAGATTGTTACTGCTGTTAGAAACTATTTAAACGGAGAAGATTTCTTGGAAGTAGAAACCCCTATTCTTATAAAAACAACTCCGGAAGGTGCGAGAGATTATCTTGTTCCGTCACGTGTTCAAGAAGGTAAATTCTATGCACTTCCTCAATCACCGCAAATCTTTAAACAACTTTTGATGGTTGGCGGATTTGAAAGATACTATCAAATCGCAAAATGTTTCAGAGATGAAGATTTAAGAGCAGACAGACAACCTGAATTTACACAAATTGATATGGAAATGTCGTTTGTTGATCAAGATAACGTAATTGAAGTAACAGAAGGTGTTGTAGCGGCTGCATTCAAAGAAGCAGGAATTGAGGTTAAACCTCCGTTCAAGAGAATAACTTGGCAGGAAGCTATGGATAAATACGGTTCTGACAAACCTGATACAAGATTTGGATTAGAATTATTTGATATAGGCGATATTATTCTTGAATCTAACTTTGATATCGTTAAAAATACCCTGAAGGCAGGCGGTATTGTTCGTGGTATCAAGATTGAAGGCGGTGCTAAATATTCAAGAAAAGATATTGACGATATTACAAAATTAGCCGTATCATTTGGGGCTAAAGCATTAGCTAACATTATTTATCAAGAAGACGGCACTGCAAAATCTCCTGTTCTTAAATTTGTTACAGAAGAACAAGCAAAGGCAATTCAAGACAGAGCAGGTGCTAAAGCAGGCGATATAATCTTCTTTGTTGCTGATAAACCAAAATTAGTTTATGACATTATGGGAAGATTAAGACTCCATTTTGGTAAAACACTAAATCTTATCAATGAAGATGACAATGCGTTATTGTGGGTTGTTGACTTCCCAATGTTTGAATGGTCTGATGAAGAAGACAGATTCATGGCAATGCACCACCCATTCACGTCACCTAACTTGGAAGATTTAGACAAGTTAGATAGCGGTGATTTGGGGAATGTTAAGTCTATTGCTTACGATATTGTTTATAACGGTACAGAATTAGGCGGTGGCTCTGTCAGAATTCACTCACCTGAAGTTCAAAAGAAAATCTTTAAGGCACTTGGCTTAACAGAAGAAGAAGCAACCGAAAAATTCGGATTCATGGTTAACGCACTTCAATATGGTACACCACCTCACGCAGGTTTAGCTATCGGGTTAGACAGATTGGTTGCGCTATTGTGCAGAACTGATTCCATTCGTGATGTCATCGCTTTTCCTAAAAATTCAGGAGCAAAATGTTTAATGTCTGATGCCCCTGGAGAAGCATCACTCCAACAATTGAGAGAATTACATCTTAAATCTACCGTAAAACCTCATTAAAGTGGTAAGTATATAGTATAAATAAAAGATAAAAAACTTGCTTAATAAAATATAAGCAAGTTTTTTATTTATCGTAAATATGTTATTAAAAACTATTCTAACATTATAAAAAATTATTAAATCATTCTCACATCTTTCAAAAGAGTATTGATTATGAATTACCCTTGATGTTAAATGTGAATATGAAGAGGAAAGAGTTTTGGATATTTATACTGATAGTTCTTGTGGTCTATTTTGCCTATCAATTTATTACCACATCATTAATAATGAATTCTCCGGTATTAAATTCTCAAGACCTAATAAATAATACAAAAGTTTCACCACAAGAGTTATATAATCGTTCTTGGAAGATGATAAAAAAGAACTATATTGATTCTTCTTTTAACTCTCAAAACTGGAACCGTTGGCGCAGTAAATATAACGGAAAATTAAAGACTGACGAAGATGCAAGAGTTGCAATAGAAACGATGATAGCCAGTCTTGATGATAATTATACAAGATTTCTCTCTAAAACAGAATATACAGAGCAATTTAATTCAATAGATTCTCACATTACAGGTATCGGGGTTAATATTATGTCAAAATCCGGTAAAATAATTGTATATAGCGTTATAGAAGACACTCCGGCACAAAAATCAGGGATTATGGCAAATGATATAGTTTTAGAAGTTGATAACAAAAGTGTTAGCGGAATGGATATTTCAAAAGTGGCAGAACTTGTCAGAGGGAAAGAAAACACGGCAGTTAAACTCAAACTAAAACGAGGGAAATCAATTATCTTCAAAACTATTATAAGAAAGAAAATTGAGATAAAATCCGTTGAAGCCTCAATTAAGAAAAATAATATCGGTTACATCAAAATAAAAAGTTTTATCGGTTCAAACACCGCATCAGAATTTATATCAGAACTTAAAAAAGTTAATAATACGCAAGGTTTAATTTTAGATTTAAGAGGCAATACCGGCGGACTACTAACGAATGCAGTCATTGTTGCTAATCTGTTTATAAGCAACGGGAAAATAGTTAGTATCGTATCAAAGAACGGTAAAAAGAACGATATAAATGCTCAAATGAGCGTTCCTGTTATCTCAAAACCAACTATCGTTCTTGTTGACGGGGCCAGCGCCAGCGCTAGCGAGATTCTGTCAGGAGCTTTAAAAGACAACAAAAAGGCTACTCTTGTCGGAACAAAAACCTTCGGGAAAGGATTAGTTCAACAAATAGTTCCTCTGCCAAACGGAACAGGGTTGAATATTACAATAGCAAAATACCTTACTCCGAGCGGAGAAGATATTAACAAAAAAGGAATAAAGCCTGATTATGAAGTAAAACTAACCCTTAATGATTTGTATAAACATAATGATACTCAGCTAAAAAGAGCCGAAGAAATTCTGAAAAAAGAAATTGTTAAAAAATAAGGCTTTTATATTCAATGTTACACAAGGTAATGATTAGTGTAAAATTGCATATAGTTATCAAAAATAAATTATACCCCCTGAAAATTATTAGTAATTGTATACAAATATTCAAGAATTTGGGTAAAATAAGGCAAATTGCAATCGCCATTCAAAATTATATCCATATATTCACGAGATGATGCAACATATTTTCGCCCTGCCTCCAATACATACTCCCAATGTTTTAACGCGTTTTCAGGATCCTGATTGCGGGCATTAACGGCACGTTCCATAAATCGTTCTTTTCTTATTTCGACATCTGTTTCCACAAATATTTTTATATCAAAAACATCACGAATTGCATCGAACATTGTCGCAACCCCTTCAACAATAATAATTTTATTAGATTCAATCAACATAGAGTTAGGAACTGATACTCCCGTACCGTTAAGTAAATATCTTGGAATTTGGATATCTTCACCCCTTGCGATTGATTCTAAATCTTTGCGAAGAATATCAAGCTGAAAATTTTGAGGTGAATCTATATCATAACCGTTATCACGCAAGGCATCAAAAGAACCGTATTTTTTGATTAAATCAGAAATATCATTGAAATAATTGTCTGTTTTAACAATCGCAACAGGCTGATTAAAATGACTGATAAATTTAGATATTTCACTGCAAATAGTAGATTTTCCGGATGCAGATTCCCCCGTAATTCCAATCAAAATACGTTTTTGCGGATTATTTATCAGTCTTTTAGTAAATCGTGAGATAAAATCGTCTTTTATATCTACAATAACAGACTTCTCAGCTTTTTTATCATAAGCAAGAGCCTGCTTAAATTTTGTTTGAAGATAAAACGCCAACAACTCACGCCCCGTTTTTTGTGAAAAATCAGGTTTAAAAATTTTATCATGCGAATTAATCTCTTTTTCTATAAGATTATTAATTCCGTCATTGTTGTTGTTTGTGTCCATAATTTCCACTTATTCTTTTATGAATAATATAATACCTAAGACATAAAAAAATTTCCAGTATTAAATTTAAAATAAAAAAACACGAATATTTATAAGAAATTATGAATATTTTGTCAAAAAAATATAAAAATAAATGACTGCATTGAAAATATTATAAAAAACTTTATAAAATTTATATAGCGTATGCAATATTTTAGTTAATGTCAACAATACTAACCCCGTCGCCGCCTTCTGCATTCTCTCCGGCTCTATATTTAGCGACATAAGGTGACGTTGACAAAAAATCTCTGACCGCTGTTTTCAAAGCACCTGTTCCATGCCCGTGAATAATCTGTACAGGAGTAAGATTCACCAGACTTGCCTTATCAAGATACGCTTCCAATTCATCAAGCGCATCTTCAACCGTATAACCTCTCAAATCAAGTTTTGTCGACATTGAATAACGTTTCAGTTCAAAATTTGTTGAAGGTTTTACAGGTTTTTTAATTGTTGGTTTTATCAATGATTTGTTGTATACCGCAAGTTTATTCGTTTTAATCTTGGTTTTTATATTTCCCATAAGTACAAAAACATTGTTATTTTTGTCAGGCAAGGATAATAATTTAACCTCTTGGTTTATCCCTTTTACTATAAAAATATCATTTACCCCTGCGTTATCCCAATTGATTTCGTCGTATTTTTCCGATTCTTCAAACTCATCTAAGCCGCCTTTAAATTTATGCTCAAGGTTTGCCAGCCGCAAATATGAACGTCTTGCGATTTTTTCTGATTTTTCTTTTCTTAATTCAGTCAGAATATCTTTTATTTCTCTTTTTACTTCGTCTAATTCTCCGTCAAATCTGTTTTTTATATGTTTTAGAGTTTTGTTTTTAGTCTTTTTAAATTCTGACATCTCTTTTTCATATTTCTTTTTGATATTTTCTGCCTGAACGCTAGACTGTTCGGCAGATTCAAGATTTTTTGTTAACTGCTGGTGCGTATCCTGAAGTTTTTCAACAACTTCCAGAGAGTTGTCTTTTTTGTTATATAAAAGCTCCTGTGCTTCTTCGACAAGTTTTTTATCTAATCCTAAATTAGAAGATACTGATATTGCATTACTCATCCCCGGAATACCGATAATCAGATTATATGTGGGCGATAATGTTTCCGTATCAAATTCTACGCAAGCATTTTTAAAATATGAATCTGTATATTCTAATGATTTTAACTGACCATAGTGTGTTGTGACAACAGAAAGCGTTGAAAGTTTTTTAAGTCTTTTAAGAATAACCTCCGCTAACACTGCGCCCTCAACTGGATCAGTTCCGGCACAGAGTTCATCTAGCAAAACAAAGGTGTCAGAGTTTGACTGATTAAGTATATTTATTATATTTGTCATGTGTGATGAAAATGTGGATAAATTTTGTAAAATATTCTGATCATCACCAATATCTGCAAAAACATTTTTAAACGGATAAATATGAGCTTCTGCACAAGGTAAAAACATGCCTGATTTAGTCATAAGAAGGAATAATCCGATAGTTTTAAGAGCAACTGTTTTACCACCGGTGTTTGAACCCGTAATCAAAACCGAACCATAATCTTTTCCTATAACAAAATCATTCTCAATAAGTTTTTCCACTCTGCCAATAAGCAAAGGGTGACGCATAGCATCAATTTTTACAAATTTCTTTTCTTCAATAATCGGTTCAATGGATTTTGTCTTAACGGCATATCGTGCCTTTGCGAAATGAAAATCAATCTCTCCGACTAATTTTATACTTGTTTTTATAGATTCAATATTTAGTTTTATATCTTTACTTAAATTTGTTAAAATAGAAATAATTTCACCATGAATTTTAGCCTTTACTTCTCTTATTTTGTTATTGAGAGGAATAACTTGAGATGGCTCTATATAAAGAGTCTTATTAGTTGCAGAAGCATCGTGAACAATACCTTGAATTTTTGTTTTAGCAGAGGCTTTAACTTGAAAAACAACTCTGTCATCACGCAGAGTATAGATTTGTTCCTGTAAATGTTTATTAAAATCAGGTGAATTTAAAAGTCTTGTAACTGTTTCTTTTAAAGCACTTTCAGTTTCTTTCAACGAAGAAAAAAGCCCGCTAAGAGTCTGAGTTGCATCATGCCTTACATTATAATTTTCATCAAAAGTATCAATTATCCTGTCTTCAAGCTCCTTGTTAGCGTATATTTTTTGACTTTGATTAAACAATAAAGATGCCTGATCTGTATTTTCTTTAAGAAAATTTTTTACTAACCTGAAACTTCTTAAAGTCTTTCCAAAATCTATAAGTTCATCTTCCGAAAAATACTCAGGACGCAAATCTGTTTCTTCGATATTTATCACATAATCAAGCGGGACATCCAATGCGTTATCCAATATAGTAACAGCTTCTTTAGTATAATTAAGCATCGTTTTAATTTCATCGACTTCTTTAGAAGGCTCTAAATCAAGACATAGTTTTTTCGAATAATAGCACCTTGAATAATTGGCAAGCTCACTGAGAACTTTGTCATACTCTAAAGATTTTAGTGTTTTTGGATACGCACCGTCCATAAGTTAAATATACAAAAAGAGTGCTCTAAATGCAATTATCTGTTGATTTAAGATACTGTTTTGTAAAAATTTTCAGTTCATCTTCTATATTTTTAAATAGTTCCTCCCAACTTTTAGGATTTTTTTGTTTAAAAATAGTAATGGATTTATACCAATTTGTTGTTTTATCATCATTAAACCATCTCCAATCAGGACAATACGGTAAAAGCATGAAGGTTTTTACCCCTAAAGCACCTGCAAGATGGGCAACAGAAGTATCGACAGTTATTAATAAATCTAAGTTTTTTAAAGCGCCTGCCGTATCAGAGAAACTTTTAAAATCTTTCCCTAAATCAATTAGATTTTTATAATCTTTATAACTATCTAATGTCGGATTTACTTGTAAAGAATAACACTGCACATTATCAGCATTTATTATTGATTCAAAAAAAGAAACATGCAAAGTCCTGTTTAATTGTTCCCTCCAGCCGGAAGCACCTGCTTCCCAACAAATACCTACTTTCAATTTTTTAGAATCAATTATCCTTTTGTATTTTTCAATATATTTTTTGTTAACTTTAAAATAACCTGATGCTGCAGGTATTGAAGAATAATCCATATTTAAATAATCTGCTAAACAAGACATTATGGCGCATTTGTCATAACTTGGAATTTTCTTTGTATAAAAACTGACATTTTTATATTCTTTAAATGTAGTTTTAAATAAATCCACAATTTTTGCCCTAACAAGCACTTTAACTTTTTTAAACTTTTTTGAAACATAAGGAATATAGCGAGAAAACATAATCAAATCCCCGATTCCTTGATCGCCCCAAATAAATAAAGTATCGTTTTTGTATGTTTTTCCATCCCAATAATTTCGTAGCCTGCTAATCTTACTCTTTGATTTTGTTATTGCATCAACATGTATATAACGAGAATAATATTTTAATCCTTTTTTAAAATTCCGTTTTTTCATATACGCAACTGCTAATGAAAAATCCGTATTATATTTATTATTTTTTAACTTGCGCAGTTTATTTGTATAAAATATTGATTTATCAGGATTATCTTGTTTATAGGCATTAATTGCCAAATTCAGATATGCCTTTGATTTATTACCTAAGGTTAAAACTTTTTGAAAACATTCTTCTGCCTTAATATCATCATGAAAAAGTATTTCATAACACAAACCCAACCACAACCAGCCATCACTATATTTGGGATAAATCGAAGTTATTTTTACGGAATGATTAAAGGCTTCCATCAGCCTGCCTGTATTAATATAGCACTCAACTAATAATGTATACGCTTCTTTTTTCATTGGAAAAAGTTTAATACTTTTTTCAGCATATTCACATGCCTGCCTATATTTTCTTTCATCTAACAAGTAATTTATATACTTATTAAAAATTTCAAAATTTTTTGTTCTATCAATAACTTTTTTAAAGTAATTTACGGAATCTTTTCTCTTTAAATGAGATTTTATAATAGCTAATCCTTCGATAGTCGGAACACTTTCTTTTAAAGAATAAGACTTCATAAGTGTTTTTTCTGCTTTTTTTAATGCGCCAGATTCCAAATATAAAAGTCCGAGCATAGATAATATAACAGAATTATTAGGTTCAATTTTTAAAATATTTTTATATATTTCCTCTGCTTTTGAATATTTTTTTTCTTTTGTATATATTATCGCTTTATCAACATCCGTATATATATTCATAGCTTTATAATAACATTTTTTAATTTTGGGGTAAAGAGTCAACATAACAGATAAATTAGTGAGTAAACAAAGGTTCGGCTAAAGCCGAACCTTTGTTTATAAAGTAGGTTGGGCAAATATGCCCAACACTACATAATTATAATTATCCTATCTAACTAATTCACCCACTGCTTTGTACATTTCCATACGTTTGTGAGCATCTGCTTCAGCTTTAGCATACAATGCTTCAGCAGCATCAGGGTTAGTTTTCATCAATGACTTATAACGACCCTCAGATCTGATAAAGTCTTGATAAGCACCCTTAGGATCTTTAGCATCCCAACTGAACGGTTGTTCAAGAGAAGGATTATATCTGTAAAGTGGGAAGTATCCTGCTTCAACAGCTCTCTTTTGTTCAGTTTGAGTTTTACTCATATCAATACCGTGAGCAATACAAGGAGCATAAGCAAATATGATAGATGGTCCGTCATAAGCTTCAGCTTCTTGGAATGCCTTAAGTGTTTGGTTTCTGTCAGCACCTAATGCAACTGATGCAACATATACATAACCGTAAGACATACTCATTAAGCCCATATTTTTCTTATAGGTTGGTTTACCGCCTGTAGCAAACTTCGCAACCGCACCTGTAGGTGTTGATTTAGATGCTTGACCACCGGTATTTGAGTAAACTTCTGTATCAAGAACAAGGATATTTACATTCTTGTTTTGAGCAAGAACGTGGTCAATACCGCCGTATCCGATATCGTTTGCCCAACCGTCACCACCGATTATCCAGATAGACTTATCTGTGAAGTAGTCTTGAAGTTCTTTGATTTTAGCACAAATTTCGCAACCTCAATCGTCTTTCTTCGCTAACAATGCTTGAACTCTTTCTTGAGCTTCACGAGCTTCAGGAGTTTTTGAATTATCCCAATGTTCTAAGCAAGCCTTGAATGCATCTTTCATTTCTTGAGGAGCATCAGGGTTTTCAATAGCCTTTTCTACATAAGTTTTCAAGGTTGCTCTGTTCGCATCTACTGCCAATCTCATACCGAAACCAAACTCTGCGTTGTCTTCAAATAATGAGTTAGCCCAAGCAGGTCCTCTGCCTTCTTTAGTAGTTGTGTAAGGTATTGTTGGGAATGTACCCGAATAGATTGATGAACAACCTGTAGCGTTTGCAACAATTGCATTTTCACCAAACAATTGAGATACCAATTTAACGTAAGGTGTTTCACCA
>CACZPS010000042.1 GCA_902783125.1 uncultured bacterium
AAATTCTTAGTCACTTAGTCACGGTTCACTTAGTCACTGTAAATTATAGTTTAGCGAGCTTTGCTCGCTAAACTATAATTTACCTAATCTATCCGACTAATTGTAAAATCAGGTATTAGTTACTATCCTAAGTATATGTTAAAAAAATATTTGGGATTTTTGATTATTTTTTATATTACGTGTTTATCGTTTTCGTATGGATATGAATCACGTTATTCAACATCTCTTTCGAGAATGGAGCGTGAGTGGTTACACAGAGAATTTACAGAAGATAATGACGAAACAAGGATGAGTCGTCTGGAAGAAAAAGTTTTTGGCACAATCCATGACATAGATACCAAATCAAGATATAAACATTTGCAACAAGCATTCGATGCTAAAAAGACAATGCGTTACAAAAGAAGAAATAATCTTTATGATTATCCGACAAGCCTGCCTATGAATGTTGATGAGCTGCTTGGGAATTGGTAAATCAGTGGATTTTCAATATTTTTTTATTAAATCATTTTTGATATATAATGTAGATATGAAACGATTACTACTATTAGTTTTTGGGTTAATGCTATTCACCCCTGTTTACTCAATGGAAATTGAAAATCAAACAGAGGGTATACAAACCATTCATCAGTATGTGTATAACATTGATGACGAAAATAATTCAACAATAGAAACACACGAAGAAAAAAGCTCAAATAAAGATTACATCCCGAGTGAATTAGAACTTCACGGGAATATTATTTATAATGAAAGCACTCAAACGGCAATAGAACTGGATAATACCGTAAAAAAACCACAAATTAATTTAAAAACCTCTCAAATGGTAATTCCGGTAACTAACACAAAGATAAAAACAACGGGTATTTATATGCCGGACAGAAGTGCTTTATCTGTTGCGTCAAGATTAACAGGCGAAGAATATTTGATAGCTCCTGTATGGAGTAACATATCAGAACAATTTGGAAACTTTTCATACGGCACAATTTATTCATCAGGTATAGATTCATGCCAGCTCCAGTCATCAATGAATATATACACACGATACGACTTCAAATACTTTGCAATAACAGGTGCTGTCGGCACAAATGAAAGTAATGTGGAAGGTACCGTTGATGAACGTACAATTCAAATAGCACCTGAAATAAAATTATCTAAATCGTTTGCGATTCGTGATACCGTTCAGGCTTATGTAAATCAAGACTATAAAAAGAACAGAATTTCAATAATTTATACTCCTCAATGGAAAAAACATCCTGATATATTGAGGTTTGAGCTAGGGCTTTCTCATACATACTATTCAGGAGGAAAAGTTCGCTCTGCTGTAGAATTTACTACTAAAATAAGATTTTAGCAGGAATACAACGTCTGACACAGATACTTACGTTTTATATACTTTATTTGCAAAGCGATTATAAAAGTTTTTATCTCTAGTTTTCTTCAGCATCAAGTCTTTTTTCGACTTCATCAAGTTCGTCCTCGTCGTCTTCTTCATTCTTCTTGATTTCTTCGACAACCATTTTTGCCATTTCAACAGCAATAGCATGACGAGTATCGTTAGGGCAATTTTGAAGCATACTTATAGCAGTTCTGACTGTTTCATCTAAGTCATACCAGCGATTACGTTTCTGGTTTGCTAAATCAACTTCTGTTGCATTGATAATATCAGAAACTTCTTCATATTGAGAGTCTTCAATATTATGTTCTGTGATGATTTTAATAAGATTAAGAGCAATCTTGATTTGAGTATCATCACTTGATTCTTCTAAAGTTTCCATTGCAGAAGATAACACAGGGTCTTGATCATACCAGCGTCTTGTCTTTGTTGTAAATTCTTCTTTCATAACTCCCTCCTTCTGCAACACTAAACACTTTTTCTTATTATATAATAGGTTTCAAGATTTGTAAACAATGATTTACAGAACTTTTCAACGGTTTTAAACGGTTTCGTTCCCAACAAACTGAACCCCGAATTTTGTTCGGAATAAGTATTTTACGGTTTCACCCTGAACCTCGTGCATCATTGTATTATACAAATCATAAGCCTCACGTTTATATTCAATCAATGGATCTTTTTGACCGTAAGCACGCAAACCGATACCGTCTTTTAACATATCAATATTGTGTAAATGGTCAATCCACTTGTTATCTACAACTCTCAACAGTACATCTCTTTCGAGTGAACGCATAATGTTATTATTCGAGAACAATTCTTGCGGGGTGTAATCTTGTTCATACTGTGACATAACATCGTTGTAGAAAGTAACAATTTCTGTTTCGTGTTTTTGATAAGCATCAAGCATCGCTTCTCTAAGCCTGTCATAAATTTCTGAATATCTTTTATCTTTAATATCATCTACTTTTATAAAATCTATCTGAGGACAGATTGAAATAAGCTCTCTGAGCATAGCTGATAAATCATCCGGGATATATTCTTCAGGATTTTGTTCGGGTGTAATATAACTTTTCATGAGTCTGTCAAGTTCTTTATCCATCATAAACAGAATATCCTCGGATAGGTTATCCTGATTGAGCACACGTTTGCGTTGAGCGTAGAATTTCTCTCTTTGAACATTCATAACATCATCGTATTCAAGTACACTCTTACGAATATCAAAGTGATATGTTTCCACTTTTCTTTGAGCAGACTGAATTTGTTTTGTAATCAGCGGAGATTCAATAGCCATATCTTCTTCAACATTTAACATATTCATAATGCTGACAAGTTTATCCCCGCCAAAAATCCTCATCAGATTATCTTCTAATGATAAGAAAAATCTGGTAGACCCCGGATCTCCCTGACGTGCCGCACGACCTCTTAATTGGTTATCAATACGTCTTGATTCGTGACGTTCCGTACCTATAACGTGAAGTCCGCCCGCTTCAACCACTTGTTCGTGCTCTTTTTGAGTAATTTCACGAGCTTCAGCAAGAGCCTTATCTTTCAGGACTTCATAATCAGGGGTTGTTTCAGGAGTTATTCCCTTGCTATCAAGCATATCTTTTGCGAGATATTCTGCATTACCGCCTAAAAGAATATCAGTACCTCGCCCTGCCATATTTGTTGCAATAGTGACAGCACCGACACGACCTGCCTGAGCGATTATATATGCTTCTTTTTCGTGATATTTTGCGTTCAATACGTTGTGTTTAATCCCTTTTTTCTTTAAAAGTTTTGACAACAATTCTGATTTTTCAATACTGATTGTACCGACAAGAACAGGTCTGCCTTTTTCGTGCTGAGTAATAATATCATCTACAACAGCGTTAAATTTTGCAGTTTCAGTTTTGTAAATAACATCGGGATAATTTATTCTGATATCCTTTTTGTTTGTAGGAATAACCGTAACTTCAAGGTTATAAATCTTTCCAAATTCGGCTTCTTCTGTCATTGCAGTACCCGTCATGCCTGATAGTTTAGGATAAAGTCTGAACAGATTTTGGAAAGTGATACTTGCTAAAGTTTGGGTTTCGTCTTGGATTTTAACATGTTCTTTTGCTTCAACTGCCTGATGAAGTCCGTCTGACCAGCGTCTGCCTTCCATAAGACGACCGGTAAACTCATCAACTATCATAACTTCACCGTTTTTGACAACATAATCAGTATCTTTAATAAATAATTCTTTTGCTTTAAGTGCTTGTAAAAGATGATGCGCAAACTGATTTGATATATCAAATAAGTCCTTACAGCCAATCAGTTTTTCAGCATTATCAATCCCTTCTTCGGTCAGAATAACATTTTTATTCTTTTCATCAACTTCATAGTCAATATCTTTTTTTAGTTTTGGCGCAATTTTTGCCATAAGTTTATAAGTATCAGCTGATTTTTCGAGTTTTCCGCTGATTATAAGAGGGGTACGAGCCTCGTCAATCAAAATACTGTCAACTTCATCAATAATAGCGTAATTATATGGTCTTTGAACAAGCATATCATTAGAGGTTGCCATATTATCTCTTAAATAATCAAAACCAAATTCGTTGTTTGTACCGTAAGTAATATCACAGGCATAAGCGGCTTTTTTATCATCATAACTTGAGCCTCTGCCTTCTGCTAAGATTACTCCGACAGTTAAACCTAAGAACTTATAAATTCTTCCCATCCATTCGCTGTCACGTTTAGCAAGATAGTCGTTAACGGTAATTACGTGTACCCCTTTCCCTGTAAGAGCATTCAAATATGCAGGCAAAGTCGCTACAAGGGTTTTACCTTCACCTGTTCTCATCTCGGCGATTTGACCGTTATGTAAGAAATACCCGCCCATAAGTTGCACATCAAAATGACGCATGTTTAATACTCTTTTTGCAGCCTCACGAACAACCGCAAATGCTTCCGGCAAAATCTTATCTAACGCTTCTTTTTCGAGTTTCCTATCTTCTTTAAAATCGTTAGAGGTATGTCGCTGAGCTAATATTTCTCTAAACTCGTTTGTTTTCTCTCTTAATTCATCATCCGAAAGTTTTTCAAATTCAGGCTCAAGAGCGTTTATATGATCTATTATCCCTGAAATACTTTTTATTTTATTTTCGTTAGAACCACCTATCAACTTTATTAAAAAATCTAGCATATTATTTATAATCCCCTTGTCTGTTATGTTCATAATATCACGAATATAACATATTTAAAAATTAGTAGAGAAGGTAAATTACAGTTTAACGTGATAAATTTGCAAAGGGGTAAAGTGGTAATGTGGTAAAGGGGTAAAGGGGTAATTAATAAAAAAAATGCCGTCAAAACAATCAGGCATTACTTTTTTTGAGAAATTATACTTGGAAAAATAGGAATTTTTTATTCAATCAAACATTATTGACCGCCCCAATTAAACACAGACTTAATTGCATTGGTTTTTAATTGTTTTACGGATTCTATCTCTGTATTGACAGAATTTAGTTCTGTGGACAAGTTTTGGATTTCAGTATCCCAATATGTTTCTTTTTCTGAGATAGCAGCCTGTTCCATATTAAACCAAGCCGTTATTTCTTCGCGTTTTGATGAATCCATCTTCTCAGAAACATAACCTTGTCTTGTAAAATAATTTAATCTTGTATTTTTGTGATAAGTACCTCTGTCAACATCAGAAACCATACAGAACTGATATGCACCTGATTTTAAACCTGATTGCAGATTCTCTACCTTTGACGCATTTGTGAAAACCTTGTTATTATCAGAAGATACTTCATAACGTGTATAGAAATCTTGGGATACTCTTTGTATTGTATTTCCGATAGTTTCACCGTTATTAAATTGACTGTTAGTTACATTACCATCTTCATCTTTATACACATGATAATATTGTCTTAATCCGTTAACATTTAATGCAACATAAGATATTGTTTTTTCAGGGAACATATCTTTATTATCATTAAAGAAGTTCATAACGTCTGTTTCATTTGTCAATTCAGGAACTTCTATATATGTTACATTACCGTCTTCATCTTTTCCTGATGAAATTTTTTGAATAGAAGTACCGTCTTCTTGTTTTTCAAAGATTGATTCATAAGTATGTTCATCATCTGCGGTATGACGGATTACAGAAGTAGAAATACCGTTTTTAAATGCCGCAGAAAGTATTGGTGCGAAATATTCAACAATATTACGCATTTTTTCTGCGTAACCTTTTGTTATACTTGTTGCAACAGCGTCAGTTCCTGTTTCTGAATAGAATAATACCGTATTACCCACTGCAGATCTACTTCCAAGTTTTCCAATACGATAAGTATAACCGCTCTTTGGCTTAATCGGATGCAACCCTTCAGGATCAGAGAAATACTGAACATTCGGATCAGAAGTTATCGCTGCATTATCCTCTCCGTTATTGCAATAAATTACTCCGCCGTTTAAAGATGTAGCATCATAATTTTTTATCATAGCAGAAAAATATCCGACACAATTTTTATATTCTGCCTCATCAATGATACGTTCATCTGAGTTGGGATCAGTGTATGTAAACAAATCATAAAGACTGCTAAATGCTGCTGAGAAAGAAGGCGACCCGATTTGGGATGTATCTTGAATTAACTGCATTATAGCCTTAGCCGTTTTTTCCTCAACAGATACAGCTTCTGTTTCACCGGTTGCTGAATCGGCAGGGGTTTTGTATTGGTTATCATCATTAACCTCAGCTATAACTTTTGCCAAAGTGTTATTCACAACTACTTGACCGAATGCATCTGTGAGTATCATTTTATATTCAGGCTTATGCACTGTTCCGTCATTGAAGGCATTAGCAACACTTTGTAAGAAATCACTTGTATATTCACCATTATTTGTTTCGCCCATTACATAGTTGAAATCAACATCTTCATAACCCGAAGATGTTGTATACATAATCGCAGTATTTTGCAAACGATTATAATACTCCTGAGAAAGCTCGGTTGCTTTTCTGGTGAGTTGTTGTTTGCGTTTAGAATTTACCTGCATTTGAAGTTCGATATCAGCCTTACGATTTGTAAGAGCTAAAAGTCTAACTTGTGATACTGCTAAACCCATTTACAAAATACTCCTTATTCTGTCCTATTATTATTTTTATCGGCATATTTTCTTTAAACTTTAGCAATTATAAACATGTTTTTACATTTCTTAACATGTCAAAAGCCATGTCCTGAGAGGGGTTGATACATATCTTTATTAACAAGGACTTTATCATTAAATTTACATAAATGATAAAGCCTTATCAATAATACATTATTTTATAATATTTTAATGTTAACTTCCGACTTTGCCGGTTGAGCCGAATCCGCCTTCGCCTCTATCAGTATCGGAGAGTTCTGTCACCACTTCAAGTTCTGCCTGTTCATATTTTGTAATAACCATTTGTGCAATTCTTTCGTCAGGTTGAATAGTGTATTCTTCATTAGAAATATTAACAACTGCAATACAAACCTCTCCTCTGTAATCTTCATCTATTGTTCCGACACAATTGATAAGAGTAATCCCGTGTTTTATTGACATGCCGGAACGAGGTCTGATTTGGGCTTCATAACCGTGTTCAAGTTCTATTTTTAACCCTGTTGGAATAAGGGTTCTTTCTAAAGGTTTTAGAGTTATCGGTTCTGATATTGCCGCACACAAATCCATGCCGGCAGCACCTTTGGTTTTATATTCAGGCAAAATTTTATTGTGTTCTAACCTTTTTATTTTTAATACTGTCATAAACTTCTCTCCCATTTCTTACAATCTTAATTTTACATAGTTCAGGTTAAATAGTGAATATAAAACATTTGCTTTGATACATTTTTTTACAGTAATTGTTGATATAATTTTTAAATTTATCAATATTGGTATTATTTCTTAATATTTAGATTTAAAATAATTTTTGAAATAAAATGGTATTAACTATTGTTTGTTATTATTCGAGAAAAGGAGTTTATTTATGACGACAAAAACGACAAGATATGTTGAATTTAATTATATTATTCAAACCCAAGGTCAAGGTAAAAACAAGAAGAATTATGCCATTACTACGATGGAGTCTTATAAAGCATCAAAAAAGAATAATTTTGAAAGAATTACATTATTAGGGG
>CACZPS010000043.1 GCA_902783125.1 uncultured bacterium
AAATTCTTAGTCACTTAGTCACGGTTCACTTAGTCACTGTAAATTATAGTTTAGCGAGCTTTGCTCGCTAAACTATAATTTACAAAAAAAGAACCTGAACATCAGTCCAAGTCCTTTTTGTTGAATCGAGGGGAAAATCTTATATTTGTTATCTGCCCATACCCATGCCATAACTAAACATACCGCTTTGGATATCTGCACCTAACATTTGTTGACAAGCCTGCATTTCTTGCATTACTTGTTGCAACCTAGCCTGAAGCATTTTTTGCTGCATATCTAATTTACGTTCGATTTGATTAAGTCGTTTTTTCTCATTTTCCAGAACTTTTACATTAGGGTTTTCAGGATCTAAATCCCCAATGAACTCGTCTTTGTCTGCGATTTGAGCAGATAAAGCCGACATACGCTCCGTAATCCGCATCAACCTAAATTCTAAATCATTTTTGGTTGCTGTCAGAGTCATTAATCGCATTGTTGCTGCTAGAACGCCCATATTGACACCCTTTATTTTGGTAACTTAACTATCTTGTTTCATTTAAGTTCTTTCCTTTTAGGAAGGTGTGTTCATTACTTTCCGCTATCAGGCTTTCCATCTTGTTTAATTGATGTTTGTGATAATTAACTCTGTATTGAGCCATCTTCAGTTTTTGCCTAATACTGAACATTTCCTTTAAGGAGTTCACTATTTCTTCAAGGAACATTTTTATTGGGTTTTTTCGGATGAAAAATGACCGAGCAAAACTCAAAAAATTTCTTATTCGCTTGAGGGAGGTCTTTACTGAGTCTAACATACTGATATTAATTCCCAATCCTTAGACTTCCATATATAATAAAACACGTTAAGCATGATAATTGCTTATTTTAAGCCCATTCTGTAACATGTCTTAATATTTATTTACAGTCTATTCTGTCACCGCCGATACCTTGAAAAAAAATATTCTTCTTGGTTTCTTCTAAAGGTAACGACATACTTTTATTATACTTTAACGATTTATAGTTCATTACGTCCAACTCGCAACAAAAATTTACAAACGAACGAATTGTTCGAGCAAAAACATTGTTACGAAAGATTTTATTCAACAATATTCTTAAAAAAGTTCTAATTTGCATTATTACCTCTATAAGTTTTGAATTTCCTTACTATCAGATTCGATAGATTCTTTTAACATTTTTCTGACTACATCACCTTGCGTATCAAGCATTTTCACAACTGTTTCTATATTGGCAACCTTTTGAGAAAGGATAGTATCCGCATTACTCAATACATTATTTGCAACAGATTCATAAGCAGCAAGAGCGGCAGAAGAAGTACCTTGCATAAGGTTACCCATAACAACGGCAGGTAAACCAAATTCACCTAAATATGGTGCTGCGGCGGTCATAATACCGCCCCAACCCGAGATAAGACCGGCAATTGGCATTAAAATACCTTGTTTACCTATTCCGTAACCATTCGCGGTTCCCAAACCGTACGCAGCTGCACTTGCAACATCTGCTACGCTACCGATACTTGACGCATATCCGGTTGCGCTACCACTAGCCGAGCCTAAACCTGAAATAAGTCCGTCAATTTGTGATGCTCCACCTGTGGCGGATCCTAACCCCCATTTGACATTTGCTGCCCCGCTTGGGAAACCCGAATAATTACCTAATCCGCTTAAACCGAATGAGGCATAGCCTGCATTCATTGTACCGGTCCCACCTGAATATGGTGACCAGTATGATGTACCCGGAATGTTAAACGACTGTGTTCCGCCCAAAGTGTTCATAAAAGCAGCCGGTGCAAACAAGCTCGCCAATTGATATAAAAATCCGCCCGCCGCTTCAAAACCCGTACCGGAACTCGCTGAACCTGATACTGTTAAATCTCTTAATCTGTCATAAGTTTCGTACAGCATACATTTAGCGTCAGCCGATGCTGCGCCGAATTTGTTTGCTATTACTAACATTCCGTCATTTTTGTAAGCCATTTTTTTACCCCTTTTAGGTTTATATAATTGGTTTTGTTTTAATGGAAAATGGAAAATGGATAATGGAAAATTTCTTAATAATGCTTCGCATTATAATTTTTTTAAAATAATTTTCGATTTTCAATTTTCAATTCTCAATTGTTATTTACCCCTAGCCGCCGGAGAAGGTCTTGAAGCTGGTTTCGACGTTTTTACTGATAACCTTCTTCACTGCTTCCATCTCTGTCTGCAGGGCATTTTGTTCTGTGTCGAGTTGTTTTAACCTCAACTCTAAGGTTCTATCTTCTTGTTGTATTAACTCTGTTTGCGCATTAATATCTCTAATGCGTTTATCATATCTTTCTTGATTGTAATAATACTGATTCATAGCATTTCTGTATGCATCTTCATCTGTGATAGTTTCAGTATTCAATGTATATCTGGTTGAATCATTCTCAAATCTAACGGATGAGAATCTACCTTTACCGTCTGTTTCAAGAAGTGCTTTTTGAGTTTCTTCTATCTTTGTATTCAAATATACAGCTTTATAATAAGCTAACCTGTCTGTTTGAGGGTCGATATTATTATCAGCCAACCGTTTTTGGTTATCATATTTAAATGCACTTTCCGCAGAAGTTTCCAAATCTTTTTGGGTTGTATAATATTTAACTCCATTCAAAGTAAACGAATACAATCCGCCTAAATATTCATCTGTTTCCGAATTAAAACATGCTTCAAGGTTTTGGCTTGAGATTTTATGACCTTTGCCGTCACTTTTCATATCTATACGAATTTGTCTAAGCTCTGTTTGAACATCTTCATCGGCATAATCTTCTTTTGTTAAAAGATGCAATTTACAATTTCCAACATTTGAAAAGTTAGAAAAATACATATTTTCTATTGCTTCTTTTAAAACAAGTTTATTATTTTCCGGTGTAATTTGTGCTAAATCACTTGCAGTTACATATTTATCTCCATCTGTATAATAAACAGTACCATCATCTTCTTTTCGAATAGTGATTTCTTCGCCATAACCCATATTTTGTTTTAGAGTTTCTATTCCTTCATCTTTGAAGAAGGTTCCGTATTCTTCGTCATAATAGTAATCCGCATCTTTATCAAATTCTGTTTTATAAGTACGTTTTAGGAGTTGAACAAGGTCACTTTCTTCGTCCCATAAATTAACCGGTTTATACGTAATCGTTACAGGATTACCTTCTTCATCTACTGTATGAGTATCATAAATATAATTACCTGTTTGTTCATCGTAAGTAAAATCATGGACATCAGCTTTTTCTGTTCTGTTATATATTTTATCAAGTTCGAGTCTGACATCACCGCCGTCATCAACTCTGGATAGCTGTTTTTGAACACGTTTATCATTAATAATTGTGTAAGTATCATCTTTAATGTTATACAACAAGGATTGAACAAGAAAGTTTTGGTTGAGATTATGCAGATCATCATACAGATATTCAACATCTCTTTGAGATTGAACCTTAGGGTCATTCATCTCACGACGTGAACCGGTATAAACATCTTCATAATGATAACTTGTTACAACATAATTATATTCTTCATCGGCAGTACTTAATTGATACCAGTCCGAAAGTACCGCATCATTATAACCATCACTCCAAGAATATTGAAGTTTAGTAAAATCGTTACTGTCAGGGCAAGTAGGAACTTTTGTATTAAGCATTTGGTTGAACAAATCAGCAGTACGGTTAGCAAGAACAACACGCTCTTGATTAAGCTGTTGACCTTCGTACTCTGTGTTAGTTTTTCTTGCTGTCAGTTGCAAATATCTTGCTTGTGATGCTGCCATACCCATTGGTATGTTCTCCTATCTCTTTTTGGGGTTCTATAACCTTCACCTACATGCCTGTATTAAGGATTTTTTAGCAAAAGTCAAATATACAATTAAGTCAACGGTTTAGTTTTTTATTTATTTAATTAGCATTAAGATTTTTCATATTTTTGAATGATAAACTATAATTTTCCGACTTGACTTATTTATTAAAATCATTAAAAACAAAATAGGTTCATCTATATAGATGAAAATAGTGTAACAAAGTTAAAGGTTGTGAATTAAAAGTCGATAAAACGAGCAAACGGTTTAACTAACAACATAGAGTGAGGTAGTTATGAAAATAAGCACAGGTATCAGATATTGCGAACCGGGGATTCGCTCATCAATCAGAGCGATGCAAGTGTCTAATGAGTTATTGGGCATTACAAATGAAAACGTAACAGGTTTCGATAAAGTCGGATATCAGCGAAAACAGGCAGTAGTTTCATCTTTCACCGAGTTTTTAGGTGTGCATGGGATTTCGACAAACGTAGATGAGCAAGTCGGTCGTATTCAAATATCAGAACGACCATTGGATATCGCTATTGCAACAAAAGGTTATTTTCAAATAAACACACCTCAAGGTGTTAAACTCACTCGTGACGGAAGATTTCAAATGGATAAAGACGGGAATATTATAAATCTTGAAGGCGGACAAGTTCTGTCTGACAGTGGGACTCCTATTAAATTACCATTTGTTCCTAATGATTTAAAACAAATTCAGATAGACAGAAAAGGCAGATTGAGTGTCTTTAATCCGCAAACAAGAAAACTCCAATATGTAGCGACAATGGGGGTAGTAGATTCAACAGGCATGGCTGTTATGCACCCTGATGTAAAACAAGGCTATAACGAGTATTCAAACGTATCACTTCAAAACGAGTTCTTGGCAGTTATGCCTACCATAAGAACTTTTGAAGCGAACAGACAAATTTTTATTATGCAAAACACTAACATCCAAAAGGCGATAAGCCAATTGGGTTCAGCATCATAGGAGGAACTAAATTATGATGTTTAACGCTCAAGCGATTGTGAGAAAAGCAATCAATAACGCAACAACACAATTTGACAAACTTGGTTATGTAGGTAACGACCTTGCAAACTACAATACTTTCGGTTACAAATCCGTAAGATTTGAGCAAATGCTCAGAGAGGACGGTTATGTAGCAGGTGCAGAGAGAACAGACTGCAAACAAGGTTCTATCAGAATAACCGAAAACCCTTATGATGTAGCTATTAAAGGTAACGGCTATATCCCCGTAACATCAGAAGACGGCGAAGTTCAATACACTCGTGACGGTTCATTTGTTCAAGGCAAAGACGGTTATCTTTATACAAAAGACGGCTGGTTAGTCGGCGGAGGGATAAAAATCCCTGCGAACGGCTACAAGTTCACCATCAACCCAAATGGTGATGTTTATACTTATGATGAAGCCGGTTCTTTACCAAAAAGAATAGGAACTATTCCGCTTGTAGATTTCCCAAACCCTGAAAGATTACAACAGGGAGTAAATAATAAGATGGTTGCCACTGAGGATTCGGGTGAACCTGAGTTAATTTCCAATCATAAAAATTTCAGACAACATTCTATAGAAACATCAAACGTCGATATATACAATTCAGTAAACGAAATGCTCAGACTTAACGCATCAATGATTGCGAGTATGCGTTTACTAAAGGTAGCAGACGATATGTATAACAAAGGTATTAATATCAGAGAATAATAATTCTTGGAGGGTTTAACTAATGGTAAGTTTTGGAGCTTTAGGCTGTGTAGGCAAAACTTCACTGGCACTGGATTTAATTGCACAACGACAAAGAGCGCTCGGCTCTAATCTGGCAAACGTGGATACCCCAGGATATGTCAGACGGGATATCGACTTTAGCCAATATTTAGGCGGAGCAACGGCATCACTTGAAACTAAATTGGCTCAAAAAATGGGGCCGTCACCTATGTTTGATTATGAACAGAATGTCGAAATTAATCCGGCTCAAGAGTTAACAGAAATGCAAAAAAACTCTATCCTTTACACAGTAGCAACAAGAAGAATGTCTAATATAATTACTCAGATGAAAACAGTAATTAACGTAGGAAAATAAAGGCATTAAGTAGGTCGGCTTTACTAAGCCAACAAAGAAAGAAGTAGGGTAGACTTTAGTTTACCAAAAAAGAAAGAAGCAGGTACATTATGGGTATAATGGAATCAATGAATATCGGGGCAAACGCCTTGAAAGCACACGGATTAAGAATGGATATCCACGCAAAGAACATTGCGAACATCGATACTCCAAACTATGTAAGAAAAATCCCTGTATTAAACGCAACAGAAGATATTTCGTTCAGAGGGGTTTTAACCCAGATGAAGAACGATGTCTTTGGAGTGGGAACCTTACCATATCTTCAAGGCGGAGTTGTGTTTAACGGTGTTGTAGAAGATCCTACAATGGGCGAAAAATTATATGCCCCGGGACACCCTGACGCTGATGCAAACGGTTATATTCGGTCATCTAACGTCAATGCTATGGTTGATATGGCGGATGCGGTTATGGCTCAAAGAGCTTACGAAGCTAACCTTGCCGTTATCAATATTACAAAAGCTATGGCTTCTCGTGCAACTGAGATAGGGAAATAAAGATAAAAGGACTGTAAGTTGAAGATGAAAAATAAAAGATACTAGGATACTAGGATACTAAGGCACTAGGGCACTAGGGATTATGACATAACAATCTTGAAGGTAAACAGACTTCAGTTTGCATAAAAAAATTTTGAAAAATCAAACCGTTTATTTCTTGGTCAGGTAGCCTTACTTGACCTTTTTATTTGGTAAATTATAGTTTATCGGACGACGGAGTCGTCCCTAAATGGAAAATTGAAAATTGAAAATGGAAAATTTCTTAGTTCACTTCGTGAACTATTGAACCCCTTGAGAGATTATTCTGAGCTGAGTTCAATTTGTAATGCGTGAGCATTACGAAGTAATTTTCAATTATCCATTTTC
>CACZPS010000044.1 GCA_902783125.1 uncultured bacterium
AAATTCTTAGTCACTTAGTCACGGTTCACTTAGTCACTGTAAATTATAGTTTAGCGAGCAAAGCTCGCTAAACTATAATTTACTAATTTAAAGGAGTTAAAAATGAGTAGAAAGAAAAAATACACAGATAAAGATAAATTAAAAATAAATAGCAGGCATGTTGAGTTATTTAATAAATCACTGGACGGAATAGAGCTTATGTTAGATGGGATTTTGGATGATGTGAAACTTTACGAAGGTTCTTATTTGGATTTGCCAAAATCACTCATTTCAGCACTTGATTTCATTATCTCGTCTTTAACAAAAATCCAAAAAGGTCAGCGCCTCGCCCTAGGGCTTGATAACGAAGCCCTCACTGATGATATTGAACCTAAAATCAGTATCATCGAAGGGGTTGACCTCAAAAAAATATAGTTTATGTAATTAAAGCAATATGAAATTTCTTATTGCCTTAATGCCTCATTGCCTTATTACCTTGATATGCGTAATAAGGCAAAATTTGTTACACAAAATAATAAGGAGAAAATTTATGTCATTTGAGTACGTTATTGAACAAGACCAAGAAGTTAAAACATTATCTAAAGATAGTGAATCAGAGTTAGTTAAAAGAATTGTGAACAACTACACAAAATACGAGGACAACAGAAAATCGAACCTTGATAAATCTAACGAAGTTATTGATGAAGTGTTCTTCAAAAACAAGTTTAAAAATATCAGCGACAAATCCGAACGCTGGAAATCCAAGATAAAAATGTGTAAATGCTATATGTTTTATCAAACTTTAAAAGCGTTTATTTGGAGAAATGTTTACGCAAATGTTAACAGTATGTTTGATGTTTCAGGCGAAAACCACGATTCTGATAACAATTCTAACAAACAAAAAGCCGTTTTAGTCGATATGTTGGAAAAAATGGATTATCAAAAAACCTGCGATAAAGTTATTGATAATGCACTTTTGTACGGTGAACTTATTTCATTCACAGCTTGGAAAAAGAAATTTCAAGAATACCGCCGTCCGATAGATTTCTTTAAAACACTGTTCAGCAAGGATTTCTCTAAACTTCCTATGATTATGAAAGCAGCAGAAAATGGTAAAAACTATTGGGTTGATACTAAAAAAATCTATGATAACCCTTATATTTATCCTATTTCGCCTGCGGATTTGGTGTTTGATGTATCTCAAACAGATAATTGGGATAGCTGCCCTAAAATTTATCGAAGTTTTAGAACGCCTGAGGATATTATTTCAAACAAATTATACACAATCACTAACGATACTGCTGATGCAATACGTCAACTTGTATCAGGCGGAAACGATGCTGATATCCGCTCACAAAGGAAAAATGAATTAAAAGATGCTATAACAAACGGTTCAACTGTCGAAGTTTTAGAACATTGGGGAGATTTGAAGCTCCCTAACGGAACAGTATTAAAGAACTGGCATGCAGTTATTGTCGGCAGAAAATATCTCGTTCAGTTCGGAAAGAACGAGGCATTGATTAATCCGTTTACTTACGGTGCGTTTGTGGTTGATCCTGAAACAAAACGCGGGATTAGTCCATTGTATTGTGTGATTGAATTAGCAAAAACACAAGAAGGGTTCTTAAACAGAACGGTTGATATGCAGTCACTTTCTGAAAATCCGCCATTGTTAGCACCGGAAGGGTTCTTTGAAGATGAAGAAATTAAACTTTATCCGGGGAAAATTATCGAATACGGCGACAACCTTTCATCAGCAAACGCATTTAAACAACTTGCTTTCGATAACAATGTGTTCTTGCCTGATATTGAGTTTATTGATACCCTGATGTGTGAAGTTTCAGGGATTTATCCGAGTATGATTGGTATTCAGGAAAACTCTGCTAAAACTGCGACTGAAATCAACACAAAAACCCAAGGTCAATTGACAAGATTGGCGATGATTCTTGATGTTATTAACCAAGATTTTATTCTGCCGAATATCAGAAATATTGCCAAAATGGCGGCTGATTTTAAACAAGGTGAGGAAACAGTCTATGTAACGGGCGATAATTCCCAAGAAACAATTGTCATAGACGATGAGGTAAGACAAGCAGACTACAAATATACATACTCCGACAGAAATATGATTAACGATAAATCAATCATGGCAGACCTTGTTGTACAGTCTGCAGCTAATTTTGCTCAACATTTACCCCTCGATATGGCGGAAATATTTATTTGGTATTTTGAACAAAAAGGAGTAGAAAACCCTGAAAGGTTCTTAAACCAAGAACAATTACAGTTTATGAAACAATCTGAAAAACTCAATATGGGTATGCAAAAGATGAACATGACAACCCAACTTTTAGGTCTTGCAGGAGTTTCTCAAATGGAAAATGGAAAATTGAAAATGGAAAATGATGGAACAGGAGTAGAAGTAAATGATAATCCAAATCTGTCAGTTAATGCTAATCAAGAAGGCAACAATCAGCCCACGCAAGAACAACAAGCAGAAGAAATAAATAATGGGCTACCAAAATTGTTAGAAATAGCAAAAGAACACATTTTAAAAAAGTAAGTTACCCCGCAATACAAATTGCCATTCAATGATAACGGTAAAAGATATCCTCTCTAAGTAATCTGGAGAGGATATTGTATTGCTACAAATAATAAGGAGATATAATTATGCCTAAATTTAAACGGTATAAAAACAAATACACAAATAGTCCTCGCATATACAGTATGGAAGATTTTTTAAATATGAGTGTCGGGAATATGACAAGACGAGAAAAAGAATTAACAAGCCAATACAAACAAATTGGGTTACCGACAACATCAGAACTAAAAAATTCATCCAACGTGGTATATGTTAACGAATATACAAGAGGTGACGGTACCGTTGTGCATGCTCATTGGAGGTCTAAGCCTGAAAACAGTGTTATTACTGAAACTGCTATGCCAAGTAATTACGAAATTGATACCGAAGAACATTGGCCTGAAAATTGGCCCACAAAGGCTCCTGACGGGCCGATAGAAGAAGGCGGAGATAATGATAGTCCATTAGGTGAAATTTTTGGTGGGATTGGTGGTGCCATAAGCATTGTTTTACAAGTTTTACCGTTAGTATTTCAGCTAATATCAATGTTTAGCGACAATAATAATGTATCAGATACTCCTGTTAACGTATCTATTAGTAATAATAATTCTATTCCGTCAGTTGACGGAATTGATATAGGTTCTATTGATAGGAATTTACATACTGAACAATCAAACCAAATTGACCCTAAAACATTCGTTCAAGATTTCGTTGATAAAATGGTATCTTCAACAAGTCCGTCTAAGCCTGTTCAGATAACTGCACAAGGTACACCTATTAAGATAGATAACGTATCTAATCAAAGTTTTGGCAAAGCAAGTGCTGATAAAGCACAACTATTGCCTGAAAATAAAGGGATATCGTTTGAGCAGAACAAAAAAACAAATCTGCAGCGAATAAATCAGCCAATTGCTCAACATTTGAGTGCAGATTTAGAAAAATATGCAAATGATTTACTTAAAACTTCACAAAACAAAAGTAATTCTGAATTAAAAGATAAATTTGTTAAGTTTATAACAGACTTCGCAAAAGGTGGTGTGCAAAATTATAGCTCGATAATGGAGGGAATTGAACGCAGAGATGCCGATAATCAAAGAAAACAAGGCAACTATGCACCAAGTGACTATGAGATAAAAAACAGATATGCAGGATTATATGGCTTACCGTCTGATAGTCATGCATACAACATTGGTAAATTGATAAGTGAAATATTGTTATTGTTTGAAATATCAGCGATAACAATTGAAGGATTCCCTGCAATTGTAACATTCTTACTATATTCCGCTATTCAAATATTAGCCTCAAAAACAATTAAATACGCACGATTTGAGGATAACAAAAAATTCACTGACGGGTTAATTAACGACACTGCAAACTATTTCTTGACAGAGTTATTAACAAGGGGACTAGTTAAAGTCGGAGATAAAACAATAGTTATCAACGCTTTAAAAGAAAAACTCTCTGAACTTTGGAAAGGTATCGAAAATTTTGCAACAAAACATGTCGGAAAACCTATCAGTTTAGCTAATGGAACAATTGCGTTTAAACAATATAATGGTGAAACAGCAACTCCTCAAGAATTTTACGAGAGAGTGTTAAGAAATTATTACAAAAAAGTAAAAGAGCGGGCAAATAAACGAGAAATTGTTAAAAAACGCTTGCCAAATAAACCAAAAGAGTTTATAATAAATGAAAATACATACAAAGAAATCTGGTTACCGGAAAAAGAATATAATGCAGTACATAGTGCGTTCACTACATATATAATGCACACGCATTATACAGAACCTACTCTGATTCGTTGCTATGGGGATTATGTATATACTGCAGTATTAGAAGAAGTTGACGGACAACTTTTGCCAACATTTGTAGATAAAGTATTAATTAAGGGGATAAAAAAATGATATTTAAATATGAAAAACAAATAGTAGATACGCCATTGGCACATAAATTATATGATATGTTAATAAAAATTAAAAACGATAAATATTATGTTTTATGTATCATGGCTGAACTACATACAGATGAGCATATCCAAAAAATGATAGATATTTTAGATGCAGGAGAAACAAATACAAATAACATAACACTTGCAGCTCTTGATATATATCACGGGCGAATATAATAACCCTAAAAACAGACAAACTATCATTAGTTTGTCTGTTTTTTATTTGTAAAGAATATAACGCTGTACATAGTGCGTTTACTACATATATAATGCACACGCATTATACAGTTTGTAGCGTGCATTAAAATGCACGAAATATTAAAGACATTATTTGCTTGTGCGTTATAACGCACGTTACTTACTAAAGATGTCAATGGGAGAGTTTTTTGACCGAGAAGATGAAATTGATTATCAAGACAGTCTTATTGGTTTGCCGACAAATGATGAACTTAAAAATTCACCGAATGTAAGGCTTGTGGATAGTTATACAGATGAAAACGGGCAGAGTTATCCTGCCCGTTGGGAATCGCTTTTGCCGACTCCTGCTGAAACGATGGCTAATATGGAAAACCTTATACCTCAATCGGCGAGGAAACCGATTGATAATGATTTCACTCAATTGGATAACTTTACCCAAGAACAAATTGCAAAGCTCAAAAATAATCAAGAAACCCCGCAAACACAGCTAGACGAAGATGATACGGAAGATGTTGATTTGGATAATAATATACAAAATATTATTGATAGCCAATCTATTCAGGAAACACCGATGCCGA
>CACZPS010000045.1 GCA_902783125.1 uncultured bacterium
AAATTCTTAGTCACTTAGTCACGGTTCACTTAGTCACTGTAAATTATAGTTTAGCGAGCAAAGCTCGCTAAACTATAATTTACTAATCACCAACTTTATGCTAGAATAAGAATTGACCGTGCTCCACGGGGACATAGCGGACCTCTCGACCCGAACGCTTAGCGGGGTGCAGGGCCTACTGTGAGGCTTGTGTGAGCATTGTTGATAATTATACTATCGTTGATAATCCGGTTTATAATGGCGTAATCTGTCGAACCGTGTCAGGATGGAAACATAGCAGCACTAAGGCAATCTTTACGGGTATTATATTACAGGAGAGGAGATACTATCTTTTGATTCAATGTCTTGTATTTGCCGATAGGTAGTGGCACGGTTTTTTTATAAAAATATAGTGAATAGTGAATAGTGAATAGAGTTTGTTATTTACTTTTTGTTTTTCATTTTCACTTAAATAAACAAAGGTTTATACCAAAAAAAATAAGGGTTATGTGTTTATGAAAAAATTAATTTATCTGATACTCGGTTGTTCAATTGCTTATTGGTTGTATTTACATTGGGCAGATATTATTAATATTTTTGGTAAAGATATTGCTATAATATTATTAATATATGTTTTAGGTCTGGGTATAATCCACATAGGCGGAATCCTTTTGAAAGTCTTGGCATATACTTGTGCTATTCTTGAACCGATTATGGATAAATATTGTTACTGGTATGAAAATACAAAATTATACAGATTTTTTCATAAAGATGAAATAAGATAAATATTAAAAAAGTAAATAAAGAGGGTAAATTATGATAATAACAATAACATCAAAGAATAACGAACAAACCTTTACCGATAAGGAACTAATAAATATAGGTTCAAATCCAAGCTGTGATTTTGTGGTAAACATGGGGTTTGATTTAGTCTTAACACTCCAATGCGATAACCTAAACAAAAAATGTTCACTTTTGAACACATTTAATAATGAGCACATTTTATTCAAAGGTAAACCGTTATCCCAAAAAATTGATATTGAAAAGGTTTGTAAACTTATGTCAGGGGTAAATGATGAGTTTATTTCCATTAAAATAACCGAACAACAAAGCTATGAAACAAATGCTATTGAACAAAAAAAAGCTGAGATAGAAAAATCAAGAGTCGGAGTTATCAAAAAAACAGGTTATGTAATTAATGACCTTAAAAACAAATTAACCATAAATTACAGAACTTCACTGTTTTTACATATCTCAATGATACTAACATCAGTCCTTGTTGGGTTTGGGGTATCGAATTATTTAACAGGTCTGAAAATAGAAGAAACAAAAAACTTTATTCACCTTCCGACCAATATTAAGATTTTAGTATTATTCACGGCAGTTGTGTATGGATTATGCTTAATTCTAAAACAAGGAGTTTATTTATATTTCCAAAATCAAGAAAAATCAAATCCTGTAACATCAACAGCCCAAAACTTTATGCTGATTACAACAGGTCTTTTCTTTGTCGGGGTTTATGCGATTAACCTTTTATACTATATAAATATAAACCCAATCTTTGCTATTTTAGTATCCTTCTTCTTTGTCGGGTTATCAATTATTGTCGCAATGGCTTGCGGATACTTCAAATACACAGGTCACAAGATTGCGTTCAACCTTGACCAAAACGAATACAGAGAAGATTTTGAAGTTGTTTTAAACGAATACAGACAATGGATTGAAAAATATATAAATACTCTAAGCCAAAATAAATTATCTAACATAAAAGACAAGCTGTTTAATCTGCAGTTAAAATCAGTCGGGGAAATGATTTTAGGCTTTATCACAGCACCATTTTTGGCTTATGGTGTATCGAACACCTTGGCAATGTGTTTCCCTGAAGCTGCCGGTTGGATAAGGGTTTCAGGTTTAAGATTCAGTCCTGTGTTTTTGGTTCTGGCTACATTTATGATTATCTTTGCCTTCTTTGCGTTTGTTAACGCATTCTTTACAATAAGAAAAATTCAAGGCTCTAACGTAATCAAACAAGACGGCTTTAGCAACTATTTAACCCATGGGGTAGATATTTTAGGACTTCAAGGGGTTAAAAAATTAGAAAGCGAAAAAACACGTTCGCTTGTAATAGGATGCGCTATTATCCTCATTGAGTTTACAATGAACATGTCATATTTCTTCGGGGAAATAGGCGGGGATTTACAGGGAATATTCCTAAGCGTTGTTGCAGCACTTGTACCGACAGCGCTTTTGATTGCCGAAACCTATATGTTGAGCCAGACTAAGTTTGATATCTGGGCATCAGAAGAACTAATTGCCAAAGTAGAGTAGCGGGGTAAATGAATAGGATAAAAATGGTGACTCTTTTGAGAGTTTTACAAAATATAACCGGACAAATATTTTAAATAAATTTTTTATTATGTTTAACTTAAAAACGATTTTGACAGCTTTAATTATTATTGTCAGCCTGCTTATATTGGTGTGTAATCCAAAGATGCCTAAGCAGGCGGTTATTACTGATTCGGAATATGGATTTGTTGAAATAGAAGTTCCCCAAACGACTTCTGATTTAAGCAGTCAAAATATAACTCTTTCTGATAGTAATATCGAAGTAAAAAATAATTCACAACAACAAAAAATAAAATACAGTAACGTTAATAACGATACTAAAAAAATAAAAACAACAACCCCTTTAACCACAAAACAAAATGCCAAAAGAGTGGCGCCGCAAAGCCCAGTACAAAATATACAAAAACAAATCACAAAGCCAATAACCCAAAATACAGGAGCAAACCTGCAGCCAAAAACAATTAAACAACCCAAAACGGTTGAAGTAAAACCTACACAGAACATAGAAAACAGACAGCCTAAACAATTTTTAACAGAAGAAGAAGAAATTATTGCTTGGAACCATTGGAGAAGCAGACTTCAAAATCAGGTAATGATGGATTCAAAAGTTATGGCACCACTGGGAACGGTTTTCAAATTTAGTTTTACCGTAGATAAATACGGTAATATGTCTAATGTCAGGGTCTGGTCAACAAATCCTACGTATTCGGATTATGCGGTACGAATGATAAAACCTGTTTTGATGAGTTACAGAAACAGACCTATTCTTAATTTCCCTTCACGTACAAGACGGATTATAACAAATGTTGAAGGCGGTTTCACAATGGCACGCAGAACACAGTATAGTAGTCCGTCTGATTATAACGATTTTGAAACAATTAGAAGATAATAGTCAGTTTACATTTTAAATCCGATTCTTTTTTTAATATTTTTATTGATTTGTTGATTTTTTATTGCTTTATCAAAATCATCCTGTGTATAAACCAATCCCTCGATATCCGAGTCATTATATGTTCCATCGTTCATTTTTTTATATATTCCGCAGCGTTCATACATTGTGTTTCGGGCATCTGTTACGATTTGCGCAATATCTGCACCCGTATATTCAAGATTATAACAATCTTTTGAAAATTTATCTCTGTTGAAATCCTCGCTAACGGTTTTGTCCTTTAAATAAAGGTCTAATATCTCTCGGCACGATTTTGCATCAGGTCGGTTGACTTCTATCATATCTCCAAGTCGTCCGCTTCTTTTAATTGCGGGATCAATAGCATTCGGTCTGTTAGTTGTCCCTATTATCCAAACTTTTTCATTAGTTTTTTCAAGATTGTCTATAGATTGAAGTAATTGGGCGACCGTTGAAGTGTTCGAGTTGTTGGTTGTTTCAGCATAACCGTTTCTATCTCCCATAAGCGCATCAATTTCGTCAATCATAAGGATTGATGGCTGATTTTCTTCAAGTTCCTCAAATACATCTCTCCACAATTCTTCTGATTCACCCACATATTTGCGTTCCAAATCTCTTGAATTAATTTTAACCAAGTGTACATCAATATCTTTTCGTTTTTTTGCTTCTCCGATTGTCGCAAGCGCTAACAAGGTTTTACCTGTTCCTGACGGGCCATAAAGTATAATTCCGTGGTTTTTATCATCTTTAAACGCATTAGGGTACATAATAGGATAAAGCAATTTTTTCTTCATTGTATCTATAGTATCGTCCATCCCTGCAATATCATCAAATGTCCTGTAAGGAATTTTTTGTCCGTAATCCGTGTTTGATTCGATATAGTCATTATTGGTATCCGTTTTTATTTTATTCCTGATTAGCCCATTTCTAAGTTCTGGTGAGTTTGATAAAAATGACTCCACAGGATATTTTGAATCGTACATTGGGACGTTTGATTCATTTAACTTAAAGAATTTTAATTTTAGCTTATCCTTTGTTTCAATAACATCATCAAATTTTGCAATCGTATCTATGTCATACCTCCAGAAATCATCATCTTTATCAAGAAAAGAACTTCCTTTGGAGTGAGTAAGATTCATTGTTTGACCATGAACTATAAATTCATCATTATTTTTTCTTATAATTAATGTAGGATTGCTTACCGTTTGATGAATCATATAGACGGTTTTTATATCTTTAGGATGTGGAATAACAGATTTTTCGCGGGTTAATTCTCCTTTAAGAAAACCTTTTGTCCAGATACTGTTAGGGTTCCCAATAAGCAGAACAGAGCTGCCATCAAGTCTGTTGATTATGTCAGCCATTTTATAAGATACAGTATAATCATTACCGTTCATCCCAAAATCATTATTTGGCGCCAGATTATTCACTGTTTTTTTCTTGCCAAAAAATCCCGTAAAAACAGGATAATATGAATATTTCTCATATTGGAGGCGGTTATCACAGTAATTTCCTGCTTGTGCAACTTGAGAATTTGTATTATTTCTGTACGAGTGATAATTTATCGATTGATTTGTTATTCCAAATATTTTCATGATTTAACCCAAGGTTTTTGTTTTTATATGAAAGATAAAGTATCTGTATTTTTGCTACATCTAAAGTTATAATTATTAAAACTGAACCTATGAAAAATACTTATACATAAGGCTCAGATATTATTACAAAAACTTAGCCGAATATTTTGGATATGAAATTTTTGAATATGTTTAGTTTTTTATTATATATAGGTTTAATACTTATTGTATAATCTAAATTTTCATCTGTTTGACGAGCTCTTTTTTCAATATTTTTCAAAGATACCCCCATTATATATGTTTTTAATGCTCTGTCTGCACCTTCTGACGTATGACTGTTGATATTATAAGCAGTTACATGGTCTTTATCTAAGCCAAAAACCAGAGAAGCTAAAAAGTTGGGCTCATCATTTGCTAAATCCATGTTGGTAACATCGTGTTTTAAATATTTTATAAACGCATCAGGATATTTTTTGTCTATATTTTTAACCAATTCAGAGTTCTCTAAAGTTTTCAGAAGCTCCTTATTCCATTTTGGTTTATTGATAAAGTTAACCCCAAAGTTAACGTCTGAATTTTTATTTTGTGCAGCCGGCTGAATATGCATTTTGTGCCTCCATTTTTATGTACTAAGTTTTCAATGAATAAACGTACATAAAAATTTTTTTTGCCGTATCGCTTAACAAAATATTACAATATTTTTATTATGTTTAACTCAGCAAACCAATAAAATTGATGTTATTTATATATTACATTCCACTGAGTAAATTCTAAAAAAAATCGTCATCTTAAACCAATAGACAAAGAAACTCTAAAAAAGAGTTTCTTCGATCGTATTCACTTGATGAGCCTCGTATTAAACAACTGTGAATAATATATTGTAAACACTCCCGTTAGCTTGCTCAAGTATCACATCATGAGGTTATGATTGCAACTTTTTAATCACCATCAAAACCTCATTCCCTCTATCTAAATGACGGCAGGGTTACACCGTGGATGCTTATATAGACTATGGCTATGATTACAAGCACAAGGATTATCAAATCAAGAACTTTAAAGATTCTTGAAAATCCTTTATAGCACAACCAAAAAGACGGAATTGCTATCCACAGCCAGTTATAGCCTTGCAAAAACCAGTTGTTTGCCCAAAATCCTATCCCTAGTGTAATTAGGGTTGCACCCATTAAACTGAATAATAAACTTCTTATCATTTTTTTACTTCCTTTCTTATTTATTATACTCTTTTGTGAAATCCTTTTGTATCAGATACAAATCTGCCTATTGATTTTATTTTACCCTCAATACAATTTCTGCATTTGCCTGAGTGTTCATTAAGGCATATTTTGTTCGGATAAATTTCGTATTTTATTTTGTATTCGGAATCAAGTATGTTTGGCATAACGACATTAGCACCGCTATTCAGTGCAATAATTCTGCCCATAGGATTGATTGTTTCCATCGCTGTTGTTGCGGGAATATTTATATCAGGCAGGAGTAGTCTAACAATTGCCATCATTTTTAGGGCAAAATCGAAATTTTCTTTGTTTAACTTCCCGCTGAGCGGAGTATCAGGATGTGGAATAAAAGGTCCTATCCCTATCATATCCGCATCAAGTTCTTTAAAGAATAAAATATCGTCAGCTAAATCCTCGACTGTTTGCTCGGGTAGCCCGACTAACGAACCTGACCCGACTTCTAATCCGGAGTCTTTTATATTATACAAACATTGTTTTCTGTTTTCATAGTTCATATTCGGGTGCATTTTTTGATAGAGCGTTTTGTTAGTAGTTTCTATTCTCAAAAGATATCTGTCAGCACCCGCATCTTTAAAGGCTTGATATTCTTCTTTAGTTTTTTCGCCTATACTCAAGGTCAGAGCTATGTCAAATTTTTTTATTTCAGATATGATATTACATAATTTTTCTGTTGTATAAAAACTATCCTCTCCTGATTGTAAAACGATAGTTTTATATCCGAGTTCAACCCCTTTTTTTGCGTATTCTATTATCTCATCGGGTTTAAGTCTGTATCTGTCTGCATTTTTGTTTGGGGCACGCAGTCCGCAATATTTACATTCCCGTTTACATATATTAGAAAATTCTATCAAACCGCGCAAATGCACACCATCACCAACAAACTCTTGTCTTACTTTGTCGGCAGTTTTATACAACTCTTTTCCGTCAGAATTTAGCAGGGTAATTATCTCTGATTTTGAAAGGTTATGTTCGGTATATGCTTTCTTCAGTATATTATTCAACTATTTCGACCTTATTTCTTCCGCCTTCCTTTGCTCTGACAAGAGCTGCACCGAGTGCCTCTATCATTTGATTATCTTCGGTAAATTTAGAATAGTTCGCACAAAGTCCAACGCTCACTGTAAGGTTTGTTTTTATCCCGTCTTTGTCAAAGGTATAATCCGCAATAGCAGAGCGTAATCGCTCAATAGGAATAATAGCTTTTGTAATCGGAGTGAAAGGCAGCATTACAATTATTTCTTCTCCGCCATATCTGTAAATAGGGTCAGTTCTACGGAAAACGTGTCTTAATAAATCACTTAGTTCAGTAAGAATAAAATCTCCATAGGCTTTGCCGTGTTCATCATTAATTTTGCTAAAATGGTCTATATCCAATATCGCAAGAGTGAAGTTATAAATATAACGACGTGCTTTAATAAATTCAAATTCAAAAGCGTGATCAAATTCCTGCCTGTTGTATAGCCCTGTCATCGGATCTAAAAGTGCGTGTTTTTGCTGTTCATGAATTAAGTATTTTAATTTAAATACCGATTCAAGCTGTTTAATTATTAAATCAAAATAAAGTTTCTCGGTTGGGTCAAGTTTACTTTGTGAGCCAAAATAAAATCCGCCAATAAATTTTTCAGCGTAGAAAAAGGGATAAATTTTTGTTGTTTTTAGCGATTTATACTTAATTTTTGACGAATCTGAAATATCACCGTCAATTAAATTACACTGGATTTCCATAATACGTTTATATTTTTCCATTTCGTCAAAGAACTTATCACGAATTTCTTCCGTAAGCTCAAGAGTTATATTTTTGTTTGGTAATGCAAGGTTAAAAACATTTATTGCAAGCTCATTTGAATCGTTAAAAAATAACCCGCAAATATCAAATTTCAAATACTTTTTCAGAATATTAAATGTATTGGCGCAAAATGCGTCTTCAAACCTGACTGAATCAATCAGAGTCATAAAATCTTCTGAAATTGTTGTATTTGCTAATAATTCTCTATGTTTTTTTGTAAGTTTTTTTGTTTTTAAATCGCTCTCTTTTATCATATTCAACCAAACTTTCTTAAATTAATTATAACAATACAAATATTTTACCAAATTTTTAACAAAATTGTAATAGTCGGGGTAAATGATATTTTAAAACAAATGAAATTATTAATGGCTTTTACATACCGGATTATAATTTATCCTATATTTAATTTGCATATATAAAGTCTTTTTAACTATAATATAGATAAAGGTTTATAAAATGGAAATAACATCAATAAATAATGATTTAGTAAAAGAAACAGTAAAACTTCAACAAAAAAAATATAGAATAGAAAGCGGAAAGTTTTTGTTGGAAGGAAACAAAGGTGTAACAGAGGCGTTTAATTCAGGTAAAGTAAAAATAGATTATGTGTTTGTATTATCTGAAAAATCAGACAAATACTCTTATCTTGATTGTGAAATAATTAAAACAAACAATGCGGTATTAAAAAAGATTTCAACGACTGATTCCGCTCCGGAAATTGTCGGAGTCGCTTATCAACCTAAAAACGACTTTAAGTTATTAGAAAAATCAAAAAAGGTAGTTCTGTTAGAAAATATTTCAGATGCGGGTAATTTAGGTACTATAATCAGAACAGCATCGGCTTTTAATATTGAATCTATTGTTTTATATGGCGATACTGTTGATGTGTATAACCCAAAATGTGTCAGATCTTCTGTCGGAAATCTTTGGAAAACGAATATCATAACTATAAAATCTATAGATGATTTAAAGAAATATTTTTCCGATTTTGAAAGAGTTGCAACTCTACCTAAGACTCAAAATTCAATATGGTTAAATGACTGGACTCCATCAGAAAAAGTGTTGGTAATGTTTGGCTCGGAAGCTGACGGACTTTCTGAAAACTTAATAAATTATGCAACAAATAATCTCACAATTGAAATGAATGAAAAAGTTGAATCTTTAAATCTGAGTATTTCAGTAGGGTTAATAATGTACAAATTAGGTATTAAATAAAATGTTATCAAACGAAGAACAACAAAAAATAAAATCAATATTAGAAAATGACGGGGTTATCGCTTTTATAACAGATACCGTTTGGGGTTTAGGATGTTTACCCGAGAGCAAAAAAGCAGTCAAAAAAATATATGATATAAAACATCGAGATTCTAAAAAACCGCTGATTCTTATGTCCCATGATATTTATCCTTTGATTAAATATGTAGATAATATCCCCAAATCAGCACAGATTTTAATAAAAAAACACTTCCCCGGAGGGTTGACACTTGTATTAAAAAAAAGTAATGAAACACCTGATTATTTAACTTCTAACTTAGATACAGTGGGAATCAGAGTCCCTGATAATGAAGTTTTTGCAGATATATGTAAATCAATTCCGACACAGGTACTTGCAACAACCAGTGCAAATTTATCTTCTCAACCGCCTGCCCTTACTTATGACGAAGCTGTTAAATATATCGGCTCAGAAGTTGATTATATTGTAAAACCGTACGGTTTAACTTCTAAAGGTATTTCCTCAACTGTTGCGGGAGTATTTGATGATGGGGTAAAAATCTTTCGTCAAGGGGATGTATTCATTAATGACACTAATGAATAATTAACGTAATTGTTTCTTCAATGAACTTCTTGTATTCGCGAGTGGGCCACTGTTTGGACTGCGCAATTGTCTGTAATATTGTTTTATATATACAAACGGAAATTTCGGTAGCCAAGACAACTTCATCAGGATTGATATTGTATCTGCGCCTTGTGAATACATCAATTCATCAATAGTAGCTTCATACGCAGGTGATATTGATGCTATTATCTTAAGCAAATAATCCGTCAGGGTTACGACTGAATAACTTGCCCCGACTCCCGTGTTTACAACAAGATTAGTTATTTTAAAATCAGTATTACCTGAAACATTTTCAATATCATAAGGCAGAGTTATTTCACTCTCTGATAGAGTTTCAATCTTTGACCAATTCCCGTCATACTGAACCATCATTACATTTGGTTTTGGCATATATATATCATCAAATTCATTCTCTAAAATAGTGTTCCCATTTATATCCATAATGCCGTACCTGAAATTTTTACGGGTTAGAAACATTTTTCCATATAATAAATCAATAGATGAATATTCCGGTTGAATTATTGTAAATCCGTATTCATCATAAAGCCCGTAATCGTTGTCGTTCCCAAATTTTACAAACCTGTTTGCTATTCTTTGAACATTTCTGTATTTGGGCAGAATTATGTAATCTCCGTTATAATCAATAAGTCCGTATTTTGTTTTATATTGAACAATCCATGAATTATCACCAAGTCTTATAAGTTTTTTATAAATAGGCTTTGTTATTTTTTCACCATTAGATTTTTTTAATCCGAATTTGTTTTTTTCTTGATAAGCAGTAATTAATAATTGTCCGTTTTCATCTTTTGAGTTGCCATTTATTACATCAATTGTTGTTACATTATCAAAATCATTATCCTCAGTCTGTTCTCCGTCAATATATTCCGAAGATTCTTTTATATATTGAAATGATTTTTCTACCGCCTGAGCAGGAGTAATTTTCGCCTCATCCGCAACAGAAACATTTCCGTAAAAAAACATAATACAAAGGATTAAAAAAGCCCCAAATAATCTCATAACAAAATATTAACATAAAATTTATAAAAAAGTGAAACATTCAATAATTAATTTAAAAAAAATAAAATCGATATCTTGTAACCGATTTTTATGATAAAATTAAAAAAAAATAAGGGGAAAAAGAATGAGTATAACATCATATTTAGGAATAGATGTGGGTTCTGTCACAACAAAATTAGCATTGGTAGATGAAAATGGTAAATATATAGATTCTTATATGCTCAAAACCGCAGGGAAACCCGTATTGGCAGTACAAACCGGACTAAATAAAATATTAGAACAGGCAAACTCAGCTAATCGTGAATATGATATAAAAGGTGTAGGGACGACGGGTTCCGGTAGAAATCTTGCAGGAGCGTTGGTTGGGGCGGATATTGTTAAAAACGAAATTACGGCTCACGCAGTTGCAGCTGCAACTAATATCCCCGGAGTTCAAACTATTCTTGAAATAGGCGGACAAGATAGTAAAATAATTATTTTAAGAGATGGGATTGTAACGGATTTTGCTATGAACACGGTATGCGCGGCAGGGACAGGCAGTTTCTTAGACCATCAAGCACAAAGATTAAATGTTCCTATTGAAATCTTTGGAGAAACGGCACTTAAATCAGAAAATCCTGCAAGGATTGCGGGGCGTTGCGGAGTTTTTGCGGAGTCTGATCTTATTCACAAACAACAATTAGGCTATCCTGTGGAAGATTTGTTATACGGGCTTTGTCAGGCATTAGTCAGAAATTATTTAAGTAATTTAGCCTTGGGAAAAGAGCTTTTGCCTACTGTTTCATTCCAAGGCGGTGTTGCTACAAATTCCGGCATGGTTAAGGCATTTGAAGAAGCACTTCAAACAGAAATCGTGGTTCCTGATCATCATCAGACTATGGGCGCAATCGGTGCTGCTTTATTAGCTATGGAAAACCATCAGTACACTGAAAAAGAAACTACCTTTAAAGGTTGGAATGTTGGGAATATGAATTTCCAGTCTATAACATGCCAGTGCAGCGGTTGTTCTAATAACTGTGAAGTCATTACTATTGTTGAAGGTTACGAAGGACCTCAGCATGTTGAAAATATAAAAGACATTCAGGGTAATATTATTGCTCGTTGGGGCGGAACTTGCGGAAGATGGGATATTAACTAAATTACAAATATTAACGGGAATGTTAAGTAAAAATATTCTTCTTGCAGTTTATCAAAGAAAATATAATATCATTTGAAATTTTTGATTACAAATTTAGACTAAATAAAAAATAAAGAGAGTTTTATGAACAAGGGGTTATTTATTACATTTGAAGGAATAGACGGTTGCGGAAAAACAACTCAGATTAAGTTATTAAAAGATTATTTTGAAAGTATCGGAAGAACAGTAATATTGACACGAGAACCCGGAGCGAAAGGACTTGGCGAAAAACTTAGAGAAATCTTATTAAACTATGATGGAGAGGTTTCCTCTAACTGCGAAAGTTTTTTATTTCTTGCAGACAGAGCTCAGCATATTGATACAATTATAAAGCCGGCAATTGAACGAGGCGAAATTGTACTTTGCGACAGACATACTGATTCTACAATTGCCTATCAAGGTTATGGCAGAGGTGTGAACATTGAACAGATAAAAATGCTTAATAATATTGCAACAAATGGGATTAAGCCTGATTTAACTTTTGTTTTTGATATTGATATAACAACTTCTGTAAAAAGGGTCGGAAAAGAAAAAGACAGAATGGAATCTGCAGGATTAGAGTTTTTTGAAAAAGTAAGAAAAGGTTACATTGAAATCTCAAAACAAGAGCCAAACAGAATTAAACTAATAGACGGCTCGAAAACTATTGAAGAAATCAGTAAAGAAGTATTATCTATAATAAATAAAGTAAATAGTGAATCGTAAGTTTATTATAGATTAAGTGTGTCTGAAATAATATATCACAGAATTTGCACATTACAATGCCTTTAAAGAATAGCTGTCCAATAACGTACCTTGACGAGGTTTTGTTTTTTCTTCAAGAAGTCTTTTTTGAGAGATTTCAAAATATTCTTTGCTTTGTTCGAAACCTATAAAATGCCTATTTAATTGCATAGCAGCAATTAGAGTTGTAGAACTTCCTGCAAAGGGATCAAGTACAATTTGTTCTTCTTTTGTAGTAAGTTCAATCAATAATTTCATCAGTTCCACAGGTTTTTGCGTAGGATGTAAACCTCTATCTGTATTTTGTGCTTCTATGGATAATATATTATTTGGTTTTTGATTATATTTCATCAATATATTTTCATTATAAGCTCCTAAGCTATATTCTAAAATATTGTCAGCTAACGTTCCTCCTATTTTGTATGGTTTCATAAACCATAAAATCGGTTCAAAAACAGGTCTTAAATTCCCTACTTTCCATCCATCCCATTTATTTGCAGAATCGAAGTCTTTACGTCTATCAAATACACAACTTATATGTTGTGCTCTATGGGCAGCTTTTTGTTTATCCCAACCAATCATATCTTTATATATAAATCCGGAATCTTCAAATGCACATATACACCTATGAGCAAGTCGTCTGCCTGCAAAAACGAATGCACTTCCGCCGGGTTTTAATACTCTTAGCCAATCTTCTACCCAAGTCATTACCCATTCATAATACTGCTTTGGGATTAATCTATCAGCTTCAGACCAACCATTCAGCGGTTTTCCACGTTTTTTAAAAATATTTCCGGCTTGTACCTGCGCAGGACTTGCACCTAATAATGCAGAATTTGTATTATTATGAATTACATCCCAATTTTCAACAGAAATACCATATGGGATATCACTTAGTATTAAATCTGTCGAATTATCATCAATCTTTTTTATTAATTCTCTACAATCACCGTTTTTAATATCATCTAAAAACATCGTTTATCCCCTTAATCGATTTATGTAATTATTTATTGAATTGATTTTTTCATTTAATTTTAAAGATTTAATCAACATATTTATAGCTTCTTCCTTGGAGTATTCTTTTATAAAATTAATCTTATTTTGCCAATATTCAACTTCTTTTTCCCCTCTTATTACTATACTTTGTTTAAATACCTTAAGATTATTTTCAAAATCATTACAAGAAATATTAAGAATTTCACTTAAATATTTATTTTGCTGAGCTAAAAAACAAATATTTTTATTTTGTATTGTTGTTGTCTGAGAAATTTTATTACTCCAATTCCACAATATTGAAAGATTTATATTAGGTGTTTCATAAACTCCTTTATTTAACAATAAATTAAAGTATTCCCAAGAAAATAACAATACATTTCCATTTAATGCCTGACCATAAATTTGGCTTCTATTTTTTGGATATTGAAAATATGGACAACACAAAACACTAAAATTATTATCACCTTTCCAATGTACCATAGATTCTACTTTAAAATCTTTTTGATTTTTTGCAGTTCTGCTTAATCTAAATGCTTTTGCATCGGCAACCAGAGAATAATTATGAAATTGACTCTTTGCAATAACATCTGCACAATTTGCACGTTCTTTTAAAACTTTTGCTTTTAAACCCAATTCTATAAAGCACTTAGCTAATATTATATCTGATACTTTTGTGTACAATTTTTCTTCACTTGAATCATGTTCTATGTCTTCAGGTATTGAACCTATTTCGTTAATTAGTGGAATAAAATTACTTTTATCTAAATTAAAAACTATGTTTTGGATTTTATCGCAAGAAGATTGGAAATCGCCATTTAACGCTTCTTGTTTAATTAACGCTCTTAATTGTGCAAAATTCATTTATACCCCCATTATAAGTTTTTAAATAAACTTTTTTTTGTAATTAAATTATAAACGAATATATTGTTGTCATTATAGCTAAAATTAAAAGTGATGTACATAATTATTGCAAATATTTAATAGAAATTTTATATACACGTACTATTTGAGATTTATATTACATTTCCTTTACGAATTTGTCACAGTTCATGTGTTAGGCTAAAATTATAGTATGAAGGATGGAAGAATTGTAGTTGTTGATGATGATGAAACTATCATCTCGGCAATAAAAACTTTGTTTTATATAGAAGATTTTTCTAACGTTGAATTTTTTACCGAACCTAAATTGGCGTTGGAATATCTAAAAGATAATGTTCCGGATTTAGTAATTTCTGACTTTGTTATGCCAAAAATGAACGGGTTAGAATTTTTATCAGGGGTAAATGAGCTATATCCCGAAGTAAGTAAAATTTTATTAACAGGTTATGCCGATAAAGAAAATGCAATAAAAGCCATAAATGAAGTCGGATTATACAAATATATAACAAAACCTTGGGATAACGATGATTTGATTCTGAATGTTAAAAACGGGATAGAAAGAAGTTATCTTTTAAGCCAATTAAGACAAAAAATAGTTGAACTGGAAGATGCAAAATCTAAGTTAGAGGATTATTCTCATAACCTTGAAAATATTGTTGCAGAAAGAACTGCCGATTTATTAGAGGCAAATTCAAAACTTCAAGGTATATTTTCTAACTGCGCAGACGGAATTATTTTAACAGATACAGACGGAAATATAGAGCAGGTAAATCAAGCATTTGAAAACCTTTTGGGGTTATCTGAATCACATATCCTAAAACAAAATTTAAACAAAATTATTCATTCTTCAAAAACTAATCTGATAGATAATTTCAAATCGGAAGACGGGGATTTCTTTATGAGAGATTGTACGGTTTATAATACTTTGAGCGAAAAGGAAATACCTGTTGATATTAGTTTTGCTTGTATTTCAGAAGATTCCGTTATAAAAAAATTCGTCGGGGTTGTTCATAATATAACTGAACAAAAAGAAGCAGATAAATTAAGAGATGATTTTATTGCAACACTTACTCACGACTTAAGAACTCCGCTTTTAGCTGCAATACAAACCCTCAAATTTTTCCTTGACGGTACTGTCGGAGAAATAACGGAAAAACAAACTCTGCTTTTATCCACAATGAAGAAAAGTAACGAAGATTTGTTAGGGTTAGTTAATGCGCTGCTGGAAGTGTATAAATATGATGCTTCTAAAATTAATTTATGCAAAACAGATTTTGATTTTAGAACATTGTTGGAACAAACTTATGCAGAACTAAAACCTTTAGCTGATACAAAGGGAATAGTTTTTAATATTAATTATGATACAGATGACAAATTAAAAATCAGGGCTGACCGATCTGCAATACGACGTGTTATTTGTAATCTTTGCGGAAACGCAATAAATTATACAAATAATAAAGGTGAAATTAATGTATCAGTGAAAACGCAAGATAATGATTTGATTTTTACCGTTCAGGATAACGGAAACGGTATCCCGAAAGAGGATATTCCGCAAATGTTCAACAGATTTTCACAAGGTACAAGCAAAAAACGTTCAACAGGAACAGGACTTGGATTATATCTGTCAAGACAAATTGTTGAAGCTCATAACGGCAAGATTTGGCTCGAGAGCAAAGTTAATAAGGGAAGTGAATTTTCGTTCCTTTTAACGGATGTTTTAGTAGATAGGTTGATGCTAAAGACTTAATTTATATAAAAAAAGATACTAAGATACTAAGGCACTAAAGCACTAAGAAAACGATTAGAAAATAAAAATAACATTATAAAAGCAATAAAATAAGCAGGTAGATATGATAAAAACACTATTAGTAGAAGATCACGAACTTGAAAGATTAGGATTATCAATTATGCTTGATCAGGCAGAGAATATAGAGCTTGTCGGTCAGGCAAAAGACGGAATGGAAGGGGTTGAACTGGCACAGGAACTTCTGCCCGATGTCGTTGTTATGGATATAGGGTTACCGATTATAGACGGAATAGAGGCAACTCGCAGAATAAAATCTTTTAACCCTAACTGTAAGGTTTTAATTTTTACATCAAGAGATAATGATGATGATGTATTTGCAGCTTTTCAGTCAGGTGCTGACGGGTATGTCATGAAAGATGCATCAAAAGAACAAATTTGTACTGCTATTACATCGGTTAGTTATGGAGTGGCTTGGCTTGATCCTGCTATTGCCAGAGTTGTTTTATCAAGCATTAATTCACGACCGATAATCAATCCTGAAATTCAACAAACAACAAATGGTATAAACTATGAGGCAGGAAGATTAAATTATGGACTTACGGAACGTGAAATGGAAGTTTTAGCGTTAATTGTAGAAGGTATGACTAATGTACAGATAGCGGAAGAACTTTGCATTTCTCCATACACCGCCAAAACTCACGTTCATAATGTATTACAAAAACTATCGGCAGAAACAAGAGCAAAAGCAACCAATACAGCATTAACAGAGGGCTTGGTATAGAATGTTCTGGGGTATTCTTGCGGCAGCTTTTTTAGTTTGTATCCGGCTTGTTCGTGATGAAGTAAAACCGATATTCTTCAAAGAACGTGACCCTGTTGTTGCTCAGTTTAAATACCAATATCAAGCTCAAAAGCAAGAACTGAAAGAAGAATACGAAAAATCTAACATGCCTAAATCGGGATATATGTTGACGGAAGATTACGAAAAACTTTCAAAAGGTGTGCCGAGAATGAATTTAACAATTCCTGATGCCCAACCTATCAGAGAAAGTAATATGAAATATGTCCCTCAGCCGACGTATAAACTTGTGCGTTATAACAATCCTCCGGGGACACCGGAACTTAATGTCCCGAGAAAATTGAATTTTGACAGGCAAATAAACACTCAAGGTGTTGTATCCGGTGACTTTACAATGCTGGTATATTCAACTGTTTATTACTATGCTGATTCAAACTGCACATCTTGTTCAACCTTTGTAATTCCGCTTGATGATAAATTAACCAAAATTGACAGAGTAAAAAAAGCCAATGTTGCAAGAAAAATAGACAAGCCTATATTTGAAACAGATAAAGATATCTCAACCGAGGGTGCATACAGAACAATTACACCTGTTGATTTTTCGGAAGATAACAGATATATAGTGGCAAAAGAAAAGTTAGGCTGGGCACATGAAGGTATTTGGAAAACAAATCTTTGGGTACACGATTTCAAATCCGACAGGAGCTGGGAACTTCCTGAGGTTAGAGCAGCAATTATTCAATATTGGCACAATGTCACAGGTGTTGATATGGCAGAACAAAGGTGGGATATTTACCCCCTTGGATTTGACAAAAATAATCAAGAACGAATTTTAGTATGTGCGTATGCTTATACCGGAGATTTACCCGCGTTTTTAGGGACATGGGCGGTAGATATTACAGGTGAAAAATGTGAGCTTATTGATTTACAGGGCGCTAATCATCAAGTAAGTACAGTCGGATTTAAGCTCGCTTTTGCAGGTTATGAATCAAGAGATTATATAGAATTTGAATCAAAACGTCAGGAAAAATTAGAGAAAAAACGGGTAAAATATGAGAAAAAACAATTTAAAGCAAAGAAAAAAGCCCATAAAAAAGTCTATAAACAAAAATTAAAACAATTAAAAGCAGATTACCGATTAAAATTAAAAGAATACAAAAAAACTAAACACAAAGGAGTTACTTCTCAGGGCGGAGATAATCAAATGATAGTTGATCCTAATCTTACGGAAACACCGGATTTAGATTACGAAAAAGTGAACAAAGAAAGAATGGAACTCATCAAGAAACAACAAGAAGAACTTTTGCAAAAACAAAATAAATCAAAAACTAAAAAAGATAAACAAAAAAATACAAAAAAGAACAAGACTAATCAATAAGAGTAAATCTTAAAGTTCCTTTATCATCGACGACTTCATTCCACATAGAATAAGGTCTGACCCAATTGTGACCTGTTTTAAGCGGTTGATAAATAATCATATCTTCTTCCGTTTCCGAATGTTTTGCGAAACCTACTATTTTATATAAATTACCTTTAAAATGACGGTAAGTTTTTCCTATTTCAATTTTTTGCATAACTCCTCCGATTTTGTTATTTTAACATATTTTTTCAGGTTCTCAAAATAATACTAAAAAAGGACTGCCAAATTGACAAGTCCTTCTGATGTTATTTTTAGTTGTTATTTTATATATTAAATAAATGGTACAAGTACGGGATTTTTTCCCAATTTACCCCTTACCCTTTACCCTTTTACCCCTTACCTCTAGGCAGCTTTAGAGCCTTGGATTTCAGAGATTAGGTATTCTGCAACCCATTCAAAATCTTTATTATTTGCAGCTGCTTTTTTGAGGCAATCAATAGAAGAATCGCCAATTCTGATTAAAGTCATTGCAACAACCCCTCTTGTTAAACCTCTTACAACCTGCAATTGTTCAACTAATTCCGGTACAGCGGATGAACCGATATCTACTAACATATTTTCTATTTCATTCTTATCTGAATCATTTAACATTGATAAAATTTCTTTAACTGATTGCATATTTATAACTCCAAATAAAATTCTATTTCACATTATCATTATAATGCGAATTTTCAAAAATCCTGATTTCTTTATCTAATCTTTATATCATTATTAATAAATTTTATTAGTTTAAGTTTACTGAAACTTTATTTGCTTGCAATATTTTTTTTATCAATTAGAATAATTATACTCACATCCTCGTATGGATATGCGAAGTCATTAATCGCAGACTCCAATACAAGTAGAAAGGATAAAATAAAATGGCAAACATTAAATCAGCAAAGAAAAGAGTGTTAATAGCAGAAGCTAACAGACAAAGAAATGTAGCTTGGAAATCTTCTATCAAGACTGCTGTTAAAAGAGCGCTTGAGCTTGCATCAGGTGACGACAAAGATGCTTTATCTACAGCTATGTCAAAAGTTTATCAACTTTGTGACAAAGCGGTATCAAAAGGAATCTTGCACAAAAATACTGCTTCAAGAAAAAAATCAAGACTTGCTCTTGCTGTTAAAAAGCTGGCAAAATAATTTTTGTTATTAACAAAAAAGGAGCAACTGAGTCAGTTGCTCCTTTTTTATGCAAAAATTTATTTTTCAATAAGTCTGATTACTTCATACAAATCAAGTTCTTTTTCTTTACCCCTGATTTTAACATTAGAAATTTTTACGGTATCAATAATACCTCTTGCTTGAGCATAAGTTGAAGCGCTAATCAAAAGGTTTGTTTTATAGATTTTATTGTTTCCTTCGATTCTGCTTGCGAGGTTAACCATATCCCCGATAACAGTATATTCCATGCGTTTTTCCGAGCCAATATTTCCGACAAAGGCTTCGCCTGTATTTATTCCGATTCCGATTTCAATCTTAGGTTTTCCTTCTTTAAGCCATTTTGTTTGCAATTCTTTTACCTTATCAAGCATTTCACAGGCACAACGTACAGCATTCTTCGGGTGGTTTTCATCTTGAATAGGTTCGCCAAAGATAGCCATAACAGCATCACCGATGAATTTGTTAATAACTCCGTTATGCTTTGTTACTATTGGCTCAATTTCGGTAAAATATTCATTCAATATTACTGATACTTCATCTGCAGAGAGTTTTTCGCTCATTGATGTAAACCCTCTTATATCAGCAAAAAGCACTGTAACATTCGCTTTTTTCCCTCCAAGTTTCAGCTCGTCTATATTTTTCACAACATTTTTCATAATATCTTCAGATATATATTTGCCCATAGCTGTTTTTATTTTTTCTTTGTTTCTGTCTTCTAAAATATATTTATGTGAATAGGCAAAAATCATAGTTATTATAGACATTGTTATGGGTGTAATTGTATTAATAGCAAATCCTTTGCTATAGAGTAATCCGCAAAATGCTATATATAGCACTAAGATTAGAGTTATTCCTGATAATGCTACAAATAAAGAAAACATTCTAATCAGATAAAATGTCAATGCCATTAAAATAACCGCAACCAAAATATTCTGAAAATCATGCAATTCATACATAAAATAATTGTTTAAATAATTATCAAGAGTAGTAGCCTGAATATCAAGTCCTGAATGGTCATTTGAAACGGGGGTTCTTTTTATGTCTGACAAACCCGTTGCGGTTGCTTTAACGTTTGCTCCGAACATAACAATTTTTCCGTCAAATTCTCTCGGATTAATAAGCGGTTTTTGACCTGATTTTAAATCTCGATAAGAATCAATTATATCAATCGCCGAATAAGTTTTATGTGAATAGCTGCTTCCGTGATAATTAGGTTTGTAATATCTGATAAAAGTATAAATTCCTGTATTTTCTCGTGTAGTTGGAATCCATAATTTAGATTTATTTCCGATAACACGTTTATCCGTAATTGTAACAGGTTCATCCCCATGGAGATACATAAAAGTTCTAAGCGCCAGAGAAGGATAAATTGTTCCTTTATAATTAATCGCATCTATAGCAACTCTGACATATCCGTCATTACCTTTTGCGAGTTTAATAGAGCCCACTTTTTTTACGGCATTGAAATATTCGTCAGGAAATACAACAAGACTGTTCATCGGGTAATCATCTGCCCACATTCGTAAGTCATCTATATTACACGAAAATTTGTTCTTGAATTTTTCATCATAAATCCTACCCATTTCTTTATCGGGGTATTCTCTGTTAAATAACGTCATACCGACCACAAGGTTATTCATTTTTGATAAACAATCAAAATATTTTCTGTCAGCAACAGGATTGTCTTTTGTTACTAATATTGAATCAGAAACAACCACTTTTGCCTTTGTATATTCTCTAAAATAATTAAATATAGGACAATACAAATCCCTTTTCCATGGCCACCTGTATCTTCCTATGGATTTATCATCAATAACGATAAGAACAATGTCTTTACTCCCATGTTTTGTAGCGGTAAATGTTTTTACCATGTGATTATACATTTTAGGTTCAAGAAATTCATCAGTCACCCAATATGCTAACCAGAAAAATAATAGTATTGAAAATGATAAAAACAAAAATTTTAAAAATCGCATTTTGTCACCTAAAGGAATTTAATAATGTTATTAATGTAAAATTTTAACCTTATTTTACATTTACCCCCACTATGATATAATATTTTAGGCAAAAGGACAATTTATGAACAAAAATTTAATAAAAATTTTATCGGAAGAAAAACTGTACCCTATAATCAGACAAAAAGATTCTGTCAAAGCAGAAGATATCGCAAATGCTCTTATTGAAGGCGGGGTGAAAATTTTAGAAATAAATGTTGAAAATGCCAAAATGTATGATGTTATTTCTAAAATATCAAAAAAGGCAGATGTATGTGCCGGAAGCATTATAACCACGTGGCAAGCCGAAGCAGCGATGAATGCAGGTGCAAAAATGTTTTCATCTCCGATATTTCAAATGAATATGGTTAAAATTTCAAAAAATATGGGAGTACCTTTTATAGCAGGAGCAACAACCGCAAGCGAGGCTTATGCGGCTTGGAAATCAAGAATACCATTGATTAAAATTTTTCCTACCGGCGCTTTAGGCGGAGTCAGATACATAGAAGATATTCTCAGACAGATGCCGTTTTTGAATGTTATGCCAATGGGAAATATTAAGTATGACGAAATCACTGACTACATTAATGCAGGAGCCGTTGCTGTCGGGATTGGGCGTGATTTATGTGAAATGGATATTGATAAAATATCTGATAAAACTAAAAAGATTCTGGAAAAAATAAAAAAATAATCAGGTAAAATATGAAGAAAAAAGTTCTTATATCAGGATATTACGGATTTGATAACTTTGGTGATGAAGCTATTTTAGGTATTCTTTTAGAAAAGCTAAAAGATTGCGACGTTACAGTGCTTTCCAATAATCCGAGAAAAACCTTTGATACTTACGGTGTTCATACGGTTTATACATTTTCGATTGACCACGTATTAAAAGAGCTGGCATATTGTGATGTTTTGATTTCAGGCGGAGGAAGTTTACTTCAGAATATAACCAGTAATCAAAGTTTATGGTTTTATGCAAGTATTATTCAATTTGCCCAAATAATGAAAAAAGAGGTTGTTATCTTTGCTCAAGGCATAGGTCCGATAAAGGGTTGGTTCTCTACAGGTTATACAAAAAAAATCCTAAAAAAATGCCAATATATCTCAGTAAGGGATGAGAAAAGTTTAGAACTTTTGAATAAATGGAAGATAAAAAATGCTAATTTGGTTTGTGACCCTGTTTATAGCTTAGAAGTTAGCCAGCCAAACAGAACAAACAAAATCGGTATTCAGTTAAGAACTTTTGAAACCTTAACAGATGATTTGTTTGATAATATTGTTAAACAAATAAATATCAGATTTTATAACCGAGAGATTGAACTGATATCATTACAAGATGAGCTTGATGTAGGAATATCAGAGGTTTTCTATAATAAAATAAGAAAAGCTAATCCAAACATAAAAGTTACAATTGCAAAAGGTTTAAACAACAAAGAAATAATCAATCATATTTCAGAATACGACTGTATGATAGGAATGAGATATCATGCCTGTTTAGTCGGGGTTAAATATGGGGTCAAAACACTTGCAATTGCTTATGACCCTAAAATAGAAGCACTGGCAAAAGAAAATAATCTGCCTTGCTTATCTATGGACAACAAAAAGAATAATTACATAAAAGCATTTGACGATATGGAAAACCTTTCCCGCTGGAACTTGATGGAAAGTGCAAAGTCCCATATCTTTAACTGGGATAAAACCGGTATCAACGAAATTAAAAAACCAAAAAGAAAATACAGAAATAAATAACAGAAAACCAGTAATTAGTAATGTCTTAGAATATTTACTTTACATAAATTACAATTTAAAGCAACACCTTTTAATTAAAATATCCCCTATCTTTTGTAATTATTTTTTGCATTTGTTTCATTTCTTAACACAGTTATTTTCATTTACCCCTGAATTACTCTTAATTTTTTTAATAAAAAAAATTACACAAAAATAATATGATATCATACAACAAAAAATGTTACATTTTCCCTTCCTTCGTAACAATTTCATTTATGTTTGCCCTGTGTTTTATATATAATTTAGTTATATCAATCTCTCCTTTAGGAGAGAAAAGAATTTCAAGATTTTTTACAAAAAATCTTTGAAATACAAAAGAGATTAAAAGGGGTAAATGTATAATCTATCTCTCCTGAAATAAGAGAGAAATTTTTCTTAATGAATAAAGCGAACTTAGAAAAATAAGAGAGGTTGCAAACGCCGCAGAGATACGACGAAAGGGATAGTTGATGATAAAATTTGACCATAGGGGGATAGAATCAAAACTGGTCGGAGAAGAAAACGGAATAGATACAGAAAAAGAGTTTGAAAATTATAAAGACCGCATATCTGAAATAATTACCAGTTTACATAACAAAAAAGCCGGAGCCGGTGAATGGTTGCAGTGGATGAATCTGAAATATATGGAAGACACTGTTTGGTATATAAAAGAGTATGCTTCAATGGTAGAGAATAGGTTTGATAATATTCTTGTACTAGGGATAGGCGGCTCAGCACTCGGCGGGCTGGCAATGACCGAGGCATTACTCAAACCGTATTGGAATTATTTATCAAAAGAAGAACGTAATAATTACCCAAGAATTTTCTTTTTAGACAACATTGACCCTGACTGTGTTAAAAGTTTACTGAACACTTTAGACTTAAAAAAGACTCTGGTAAATGTAATAACAAAATCAGGTTCCACCCATGAAACAATGGCACAATATATGATAGTGAAAGATATATTAGAACAAGAATTGGGTGATGATTACAGAAAGAATATTGTTGCAACGACAGACAAACAGACCGGAGTTCTCAGGCAGCTTGCCGACCAAGAAGGCTACAAAACTTTTGTTATTCCTGATGATGTCGGAGGAAGATTTTCGGTATTTACAGCTGTAGGACTGTTGCCTTTGGCACTTGTAGGAATTGATATAGACGAAGTCGTTCAAGGCATAAAAGATATGGACGAACGATTGAAAAATCCTGATATTTATAATAATATTGCAGCTCAAAATGCGCTTATTCATTATCTTTTAAATACTCAAAAGGGTAAAACAATAACCGTAATAATGCCATATTCAACTCGTCTGCAATACATACCGGATTGGTTTATCCACTTGTGGTCAGAATCTTTGGGAAAATCTTCAGACAATAACGGCAATACTATTAATACGGGACAAACCCCGTTAAAAGCAATTGGGGTAACCGATCAGTATTCTCAAATGCAGTTATTTAACGAAGGTCCGAACAATAAATTAATTAATTTTATCAAGGTAGAGAATTTTGATAACGAACTTAAAGTCCCGAATATTTTTGAATACACAGGAATTGGTTATCTTGGCGGAAAAAGTTTAAACGAACTTTTAGATGCAGAGTATGAGTCAACAAAAGTCACATTGACAGATTGTTCAAGACCGACAGTTAGTATTATACTTCCGAAAATCAACGGATATTATATAGCGCAATTGTTATATATGTTTGAAATGCAGACAGCTATAACGGGAGCTTTATATAATGTTGACACATTTAGTCAAAATGGTGTAGAACAGGCGAAAAATTACACCTACGCATTAATGGGCAGGGCAGGATACGAAGAATCCGCATCAGAAATAAAAGAAAAATTAACAATGGTATAATGCTTTATAATAAAATAAAACAAAGGAGAGCAAAATATGTATGAAATAAAAGCACAAATGTATTTTTCAGCGGCACATCATTTGCTAAATTACGAAGGTGAATGTGAGAATCAACACGGTCACAATTGGCTTGTTGAGGCTTATGTTCAGGGCACAGAGCTAGACAAAAGTAATATCCTTATAGATTATAAGGTTCTGAAAAAACATCTTAAATCTGTTCTAGATATCTTGGATCATAAAGATATCAATGAATTACCGGATTTTAAAGGAATAAGTCCAAGCAGTGAAACACTTGCAAAATACATTTATACCAAGATGAAAGAACAAATTCCTCAAATAAGTAAGATTTCTGTTTGGGAAACTTCAACATCTTGTGCGAGCTACTTTTTATAATTAAAAATGGAAAATTGAAAATGGAAAATTTTGGTTTCTACAACAAAGGAGCACTTTAAATGTTAGGATTAATAAAAGTAATAACAATGGGAATAGTTCAGGGCTTGAGTGAATTTTTACCGATATCAAGTTCAGCTCACCTTGTATTCACATCACATATTTTACAGATAATATCAGGAAATCCAATACCTGATGAATCCAATTATGATATTGTTCTTAGTATGATGTTGCATATCGGAACATTAGTTGCAGTATTTATCTTCTTTTGGAGAGAAATTGCTGAAATATGGAATGCGCTTGTTAATGGTGTAAAAACAAAGAATTATAATGATTATAATACAAAACTCGGACTATATATTATTTTTGGGACACTTATTACAATAGCCGTTGCACTATGTATAGACGATACGGCAGAAAGATTGATGAACATGCCTGCGGTTGTGGGATTTTTATTGATTATTACAGGTTTTTATTTATTCTTTGCAGAAAAGTTTTCTGACAAAATAAACGAAGCGAACAAGAAAAAAGAAATAGACACCAAAACAGCGGTAATAATGTCGATAGCACAGGGCTTAGCGGCACTTCCGGGGTTTTCCCGTTCAGGCTGGACAATTGCTAGCGGTTTGTTTTCTAAAACAGACAGAGTTGCAGCAGCAAGATTTTCATTTTTATTGAGTATTCCTATTATATTAGGAGCATCTATTGTTTATCCGTTGAAAGAAATTAATATATCAGAACTTGTATCATATAATTGGACATACATAATGATAGGAACAGTTGTTTCAGCAATAGTCGGTTACATTTGTATCAAATATTTTTTACAGTTCTTATCTAAATTCTCATTAAGAGTATTTGCATATTATTGTATAATTATCGGCTTTATAACAACAATATTTTTCACATTTATATAATATAAATAACGTAAACAGTGAGTAGTACCGGTCATAGAAGATATAGGAGGCAGAATGACTAATTTATTTATCGTATAAAGTTATTCTTTTAGACTCTTTTCAGTTCTTATAACATTTCTGCCACAAATATGTTATACTCTTATTATGGATTTATGGTTTAAGTTACCAAATATTGTAAGATTTTTAATTGTAGGAAGTATAAATGCTTTTGTTTCTTACATAATATATGCTATTGCCGTATTTTTAATCGGAGATAGTTATTATCAGTTATGTGTATTTATACAGTGGACAATATCATCGGTTATATCCTATCTTAACCAGAAATTTTTTGTATTTTGCACAAGGGGTAATTACATAAAAGAGTATCTAAAGTGTTGCACGACTTGGGCAATCAGTTATTTGTTAAATGTTATTATTCTTGAAATCTTTGTTCGATTCTTAATAAAAAATGTTTATATTGCCCAATTCATATCACTGTTTATTGTGTCGATTTCGACCTATATTTTATTCAAATGTTTTGCATTTCGGCAAGAATCAAAGTAATTCAATATCTTTAATATACCGAGGTCTTGCTTTAACTTCTCTGTATAATTGCCCTACATACTCTCCAATAATTCCGAGACAAAACAGTTGAATCCCGCCAAAAGCGCACATTATAATAATATTTGTTGCCCAACCGTTAGGTGAATTATGCCAGAACAGTTTTTCAATAACAGTTTCAAAACCTATCGCAAATCCAAACAGTGCCATAAAAAACCCCAATACAGCAACAAATCTCAACGGCACAACACTATATGAAGTTATACCATTCAATGCAAGTGCCATTAGTGATGAAAAATTAAACTTTGATTCACCTGCCATCCGTTTTTTTACATCAAAATTGACATAAGTCGTGGGTAATCCTATTTCATTAAAAAATCCTCTTAAAAAGAATAGTTTTTCCGGATATAAACTCATAATATCTAATGTACGCTTACTCACCAATCTATAATCCGAATGATTCATAGGGATATTTGCACCAAAAAGTTTCATTGTTTTATAAAATGCTTCTGCCGTAAATTTTTTAAAGAAAGAATCAGTTTTTCGGTCGTTTCTTATACCAAGAATAATATCATACCCTTTCATATATTCATCAATAAATCTTTCAATGGCACCCTCATCTTGCTGCAAATCGGCATCAATAGAAGCAACGCAATCGCAGCCTATTTCTTTGACACTTTCTAAGCCGGCTATTAAAGCTCTCTGATTTCCAAAATTTCTTATAAACTTTGTACCTTTTATAAGTGGATTACTATTATGTAATTCTTCAATTATATTCCATGTTCTGTCTTTTGAACCGTCATCAACAAAGTATAAATAACTTTCATCAGAAATCTTACCTTTAGATATTAATGTGTTAATCAGATTAATTAATTTTTCTGATGTAGTTTTTAAACATAATTCCTCATTATAACAAGGAATAATTATTGCTAATCTTGGAATAGTTCTTGATACCATATAACCTCTCTCTTTTTGTTTATATTATAATATACAAAAGAATATGGCAAGGGTTTATGACTAAAAAATTTATATTTAACGCAGACGATTTCGGGATGTCCGAATATTATAATAAGGCAGTGTTGGATGGGGTTAACAATGGAATTTTGACCTCAGCAAGCCTTTGTGCAAATGGTGAAAAATTTGATGAAGCAATAAATGATATTATCCCGAACTGTTCTGATTTATCTGTTGGAATTCATCTGAATATTATAGAAGGACACGCGCTAACCGATTGCCCTATGTTAACAAATGAAAACGGGATTTTTAATAACGAATATATTTCGATTATTCTAAAATCTTTTAATAAAACATTTATGTTACAAGTAGAACAGGAGTTTCGTGCGCAAATCGAAAAAATCCTCGCAAAAACAAAAGTTGACCATATAGATTCGCATGTTCACACCCACGCAATTCCTAATATTTTCAGATTAACCGCAAGACTGGCAGAAGAATATAATATTCCGTACATCAGAACACAATGGGAAAAACCGTATTTTGTTCCGTCTATAAAAAAATATTTAAATTCAAAATATCCACCTAATATTTTAAAAATTATATTACTTAACACTTTTACAATATTAAATAAACCTATTGCAAAAAAATATAATCTGAAAACAAATGACTATCTTATAGGAGTAGGTTTTACCGGCATGATGGACAGTTCAACAATTGAGTATGGATTAAAAACCTTAGACAAAGATTGTATCGCAGAAGCTCTTATTCATCCTTGTAAATACGATATAATCAATCAAGATAGTCACCATTTTGAATATCTTAGTACAATAGATAATAATTTAAAAAATAAAATCAAAGAATTTGAGTTCGAATTAATTAATCATTCAAATATAACAAACTAAATATTTATTTATACCATACCTTGAAATTATCTATGTCATTAAGTAATTTTTCGTAATCCCCGTTAAATTTAAGACTTCTATCATCAATATATAAGAAAGCCGGTTCTTTAACATTTGTTATGTCATTGATATAACTATCAATATGGTTATCAATAACCCACTTGCTTGCAAGTAGTTTATTTCGCGTGGTAAATAATTTTACAATATATTTCTCCGCAAGTTTTTTTAAAAACAAATCCGCACCTTCTTTGATTTTAGGAATGTTATTCTCATCAAAAACACCAATATATTCATTAAGTACCCCATCAAGGTCAATTAAAATTGTATTTTTATATACCATTTTCTTTCTCTTTAATATATTTTCATTTATTATATAAATATAATTCACTTATGTCAACACATTTTTTAATATTATTAACATTATTTACAAATTTTTACAACATCAAAAATTATATGAACTTTAAAATAAGTCGCATCTAATCTGCCGTTTATTGTAATTCATTTATTAATTTCATTACAATATATTTTATACTCTTGTAAAACAATCGCTCTTTTTTAATGTTTACGAAATTCACCGAAATTATTATGTAAATTATTATTAATTCACCAAATAATATTAGCAAAATATTTTTTTAGGTTTATTAAAATATTATTAACGAAACATAATTATTATGAAAATATCACCAATTTTATCAATAAACATATCTTGTCGTAATATAAAACCGACATTAAAAACCGCATTAATAGGGGTTGCAGCACTGGCATCACCTTTAACAATTAGTTCTGCAAAAGTATTGATGAAAGCAAATTTATCGGATTCATATAAAAATATAAAACCAAAAACGTTGAAACCGTTAATTAGTGAAGAAAATAATCCTTTAAAATTTATGAGCAACCTTTTGTCAAAAGAAGTCGAAGGCACTAAAATAATAAAGTTTCTGACAGAAAATCGAAGTGAATATCAAAAATTATTAAATATTAATAAACAAGATTATCAAATATACGAAAAGGCTATAAAAAAAATAGCAGCTCCGAGCAAAAAAACACTCAAATTAGATGATACAGTCAATGAATTTTCGGAAACGTACGGTTATAATAATATAGAGGATGACATATATGTTGCCAAAACGACATATATGATGTATAAGAATAGCTATAAAGATTTGTTTAATCCGCTAAACCCAGAGAGGTTACGTTTATATCGTGTATCCGATTCAGAAAAAGAAGAATTAAAAAACTGCAAGATTAATTATAAAAATGATTCTTTGACAGCAAATGAATTAATAATTGGTGCGTTAGTTCGCTTGAAAACTTTAGATAAAAAATATTCAAATTATGTTGAAACAATGTCAGAAATAAAGCCGGATTTGAATGACAAAAATATTAAAAAATCAGTTATAAATGCGAAAATGATAATGTCAAACGATATATTGAGTGATGAGGCAATATCAAATTTTAAACTTGGTTGGATGAATCATGCACTTTTTGCGGGTGAGTTTAAACCGGTTGACACAACTTTAAATGAAAATGATATGAATGATTTACGAATATTTGCAAAAACAATTACATTAGACAGAGATGATTTTTTAGTAGAAATGTGGAATAAAAATCCGATTATACCAATAGGTAAAAAATCAGATAGAGCAATTGCTAATATTTTGTCTATTTATAAAAATAATTTGCAATAATTTATTGCTTTAGTGCAATTAAAATTAAACCGTAAAAATGTGATTTATTATCTGTTAAATTATAATTTAATGTGTTATAAGTTTTAAACCTGTAATGCCAGCAACAATTAAAAATATACAGAAAAATCTCATAAAACTTGCAGGTTCTTTAAACAAAATAATCCCTAAAATCACTGTTCCAATCGTTCCTATTCCTGTCCAGACAGCATAAGCTGTTCCAATCGGAAGTTCTTTTGCGGAAAGAGCAAGGAAATAATAACTGGCAATCATTCCGATTCCCGTCAAAATGCTTGGAATCAACTGAGTAAATCCTTGAGAATACTTTAGTCCTATTGCCCAAAATACCTCGATAAAACCCGCTATAAACAAATATATCCAGCTTAATGACATAAAATTCCTCTTTATTTATTGTATCCGATTAAATCTTTTATCACTTCTCCCGCAATTATTAATCCGACAACAGACGGAACAAATGATATGCTTGCAGGAACTCGTTCTCCGTTTGTTTTTGGTCTAATCGGCAATTCTTTTGAATAGACAACTTTAACATCTTTAATTTTACGTTTACGCAGCTCCTGACGCATAACTTTTGCAAGCGGACAGACAGAAGTTTTTGAAATATCATCAACTTCAAACTTTGTAGGGTCCATTTTATTTCCTGCACCCATTGAACAGATAACAGGAACGTTATATTCTTTGCATTTTTCAACAAGAGAAATTTTGCCAACAACCGTATCTATTGCATCAATAACATAATCATATTGGCTAAAATCAAACTCATCAGCGGTTTCCGGAGTATAAAAAGTTTGGTATTTTTTTGTTATAACATTAGGATTAATATCTTTTATCCGTTCTTCTGCCACATCAACTTTATATCTGCCAATAGTGCTATGTGTCGCTATAAGCTGGCGATTAAGATTTGATAAGCTGACTTTATCATTGTCGATAAGGTCAATTTTCCCAATACCGCTTCTTACAAGAGCTTCAACAACATGCCCGCCGACTCCGCCTAACCCAAAAACAGCGACGTGAGCTTCAGATAATTTCTTTACTCCGTCTTTTCCTATCAATAATTCTGTTCTTGAAAATTGATTTTCCATAAATAAACCTTTAAACGACTGTTACTGATTTAAACAATAAAATTATAAAAAAAACAAAAATTATTTTAAAGCAGTATTATAAAATATCAATAGGATCAACATCAATAGCCATACGGATATCACGAGGGAGCTTAATTGTTTTAAAGAATTGAGAAATGAATTTATGTCCCTTTTCGTGGAGTTTATTTTTGAGTAAAATCTGATAACGATATAATCCGTTAAGCCTTTCTATTACACAATTAGACGGTCCTAACATTTCTAAGTGTTCAGAAAATCCGTATTTATCGATAAGTTCTTGCAATCTATCCCCGATTGCTTCAACTGATTTTTCGGCTCTGTCATTATTATCACAGCTCAAAATTACTCTGATAATCTGTGTAAAAGGCGGATATATAAATTCTTGTCTTGAACGAATTTCTGTGTAATAAAACTTTGAATAATCCTGTTCTCTGGCACTATCTAAGGCATAAAAATCAGGGTTATATGTCTGGAACATAACTCTGCCTTTATCTTCGCCCCGACCTGCTCTGCCTGCTACCTGAGTAAGAAGCTGAAAACCTCTTTCGGCTGAGCGAAAATCAGGAAGATTGAAGGTCGAATCGGCACTAATTACTCCGACTAACGTAACATTTGGATTATCTAATCCTTTTGCTATCATTTGAGTACCGATTAGAATATCAATCTCACCTTTCTGAAAACGATTGAGGATTTCTATATGTGAATTTTTCTTTGACAAAACATCACTATCTATACGCTCAATTTTTGCATCTTTATACAATTCTTTCAGCAATAATTCGACTTTTTGAGAACCCAGCCCGCTGTTTCTGAGAGCATCAGCCCCGCAAGAAGGGCACGCATCCGGCATTTCTTCTGTATGATTACAATAATGACATTTTAGCCTTTTATCGCCTGCATGCCAGATTAAAGGAATTGCGCAATTAGGACACTGCACAACTTCACCGCACGCCTTACATTGGGTTGAAGTTGAAAACCCTCTGCGATTTATAAGGATTATTGCCTGCTTTCCATCTTCTAAAGTTTGTTCTATTGCAGTCTGGAGCGGCTTTGAGATAACTCCTCTATATGCGGCTCTTGAATATTCTTTCATATCAATAATATCAATATGCGCCATTGGTGAGTTATTAAATCTGTGAGGCATTTCAAAGAGATTATTATTATTAGATGCATAATAATAAGTACTCACATCAGGAGTTGCAGAACCTAAAATTAAAGGTGCTTTATGAAATTGTGCAAGTTTTTGGGCAACGACTTTCGCATCATATCTTGGCGCAGGATTTGCTTGTTTGTAAGCACTTTCGTGTTCTTCATCAATAATTATAAGCCCAATATTTTGTAACGGTGCAAAAACAGCAGAACGAGCGCCTGCAAGTATCCTTATCTCGTTATTATAAAGTCTTTGCCAAACATCGTATTTTTCACCGTCAGAAATACTGCTGTGCCAGATTGCAACTTCATTTATCCCGAATTTACGGGCAATCCTTTGGGTTAATTGAGAAGCCAGAGCAATTTCCGGAGCTAAGAATAACACATTCTTACCTTCATCTATCGTATCTTTTATAAGTTTAAAATAGACCTCTGTTTTGCCGGAAGCGGTAACCCCATGTAACAAAATCGGATTTGGGGATTTTATTTTTTTTCTTATTCCTTCATACGCTTCTTTTTGCTCTCCGGATAATTCAGATAGCGATTCCAATTTTTCATCTTTAAAGATATTAAGCGGGTTTCTGTAAATGCTTTCTTCTGTTAGCTTTACACAACCTGAATCGGCTAACTTTTTCATAGTTGCACGGGTGGTTTTTGCCCTATTTTCAAACTCAATTAATGATATTTTCCCAAGTTCTTTTAGCTGTTCTAAGATTTGCTCCTGTCTTTTTGTTGCCCCATCAGATTTGATATATTCAACCGAATACTCTGTTTTTGAATTTTTATCAATAAGTTTCATTGGGATAGCAAGGTTAAGAACATTTATAATATCTGTACAATAATAATTGGCAACCCACTCCAGTAATTTGAAATACTTGAGGGTAAAAAGCGGTTTTTCATCAATAATTTCTTTGATTTTTTTAGGCTTAATCCCTTCTTCCATATAATCGGAAAATCCGACAACGAACGCTTTTATCAAACCTTGACGGCCAAACGGTACTCTGACCGCTTGGCCTATCTTCAGTTTATCTTTAAGTTCATCGGGAATTAAATACCCGAAGGTTTTGACTCCCAAACCTTTAATATTTACAAGTACGAGAGCGTAATTCATTATTATTCCATAAACTCTTTTTTAGATTCTTCAACTGCGTCTATCAAGGTATCTAAATGTTCAGGTGCGACTGTTATACCTTTTTGAGTAGGTCGCCAAGTATCGCCGCCGTCTGTTGTGTAAAAGATTCTCAAATCAAGATAACTTCTGCCTTTGTATTCGTTTACGGCAATTTGTACTCTTTCTTTTTCGCTTCTTTCAATTGTTCCGATTAATTTTGATGAATCTGCCATTTTATCTCCTCCTATTTATAAATATTATTATAACATTAATACTATAACATAGCAGCACGGAGTTCATCATTTGATTTTGGACTCAAATAAGCAGGCGGAATATCAAACACCGTCATTGCACCTGTTTTTCCTTCCTTATTCAATCTAAAAATTGCTCTTGCATAAGCAACAAGGACGCTTGATGTAAATTCAGGATTAGAATCAAGTTTCAAACTGTATTCTATAACGTGGTTTCTTGAACCGTCACCGGTTTTTCCTGTTCTGATTACACAGCCGCCATGAGGAATACCTGAATGATTAGCCTTAAATTCCTCCATTGATATAAAATGAACGGTTGTATCGTAATCTGAGAAATAATTTGGCATTTCTTTTATTTCTTTTTCAATTCTTGATTTATCAGCACCGTCTGCTGCTACAACAAAACATTCTCTTGTATGTTTTTCTCTTGTTGTAAGCTCAGGATTTTCGCAATTTTTTACTGCTTGGAGTGCTTTTTCAACAGGAATAGTATACTGTTTAGCATCAAGAACTCCTTCAATTCTTCTAACTGCATCAGAATGTCCTTGGCTTACTCCTTTTCCCCAGAAAGTATAATCTTTTCCGTCAGGAAGTATAGAATTAGCATATAATCTGTTTAATGAAAACAGCCCCGGATCCCAGCCTACTGAAATAATCCCGATTTTACCGCTTTCTTTGGCTGATTTATCCACATTCGCAAAATGTTCAGGAATACGTGCGTGAGTGTCAAAACTATCCACTACATTGAACATTTTTGCGTATTCAGGAGTCTGAACAGGTAAATCAGTCGCACTTCCACCGCATAAAATTAGTACATCTATTTTATCTTTCCAATTAGAAATTTCCGATACATTTAAAACTTTTGCATTAGAATTAACTTTTAAATCCTCAGGATTTCTTCTTGTGAATATTGCAACAAGTTCCATATCAGGATTTTGTTTTACAGCATATTCTACTCCTCTGCCTAAATTCCCATAGCCAAGTATTGCTAATCTCATAAGCGTCCCCTTTCTTATAAATTTCTTAGTGTTCGTATTAAATATACCACATTTTTTTTTAGTTCTAAAAAATTTTATATTATTTTAATATCATTAAAAACGATTATTTCTGCTTAACCTCTTGAAATTAATAATTAAAAGGGGTAAAATACGGTTACTGTTTATTATATGTTATGGAGCATTATAATGGTTAGCTATGAAGAATTAGTAGAAAAAGCAAAAGAAGCCTCAAAGAATGCTTATGCCCCTTATTCTGATTTCAGAGTCGGGGCATGTGTGCTTACTGAAAAGGGCAATATCTATTCAGGCTGCAATTTTGAGAACGCAAGTTACGGATTATCTATATGTGCGGAACGTAACGCAATAGGAACAGCTATCACAAACGGTGAAACTAAAATAAAAGCAATAGCTATCTATTCACCTAATATGTATAATTGTACTCCGTGTGGCGCTTGCAGACAGGTAATAAACGAATTTAAAACAGATGAAACAGTTGTTATAACTGTAGCAGGCGATAAAATCATCGTAAAAACAATAGAAGAATTGCTCCCCGGAGGGTTTGAATTATAAATGTATATTTTGGATTTTATTCTTAAACGCATTTTCCCTAAAAAATTAGATGAAAAATATAACTATAACCCGTTAAAACAGGATAATCTTGAAGAAAATGCCGAAGATTGCAACCACGAGTTCATGCCTGTTGACAGCACAGGTGAAACGCTTGCTTGTATAAAATGCGGGTTTATAGTACAAAGAAATGGTAATAATATAATAGAGGACGAATAATTATGGTTTCGTTTAATGATTTAATAGAGAGAGTGCAAGCACATAAAGTAACCGATTTAATGTTATTTGTCGGATTTGCGGTTATAATGACGCTCATTGTATCATCGCAGAATTTCTTTTTTCAACGTGTTATTGAAAATGGGATAAGCAAACGTGATATAGTTGCACAAAAAACCATAACAGTTGTTGATACAAAACGAACAGAACAACACAGACAAGAAGTTATTCAAAACATAGAACCGATACTTATACCGGCAGAAGATGAATTTATAAAAGTCAACCTTGAAACCTTACAAAATTCTGTTAAACAAATAAGAGATAAAAATATATCAGATACCGTAAAAAAAGAAGAATTATCACTTCTTTTTGATATACAGTCAAAGGAAAGGAAAGCTTATCTGGCGAATTATCTTTTAAATACACCTGATCAGTCGCTACAAAAAGTATTTGATAAAGCAAAAATAACACTGGTAAAAGTACTTAATGTTGGTATTACTGAAAGCAGTTACGAAGACGGGAAACTGGATAAAATTATTCAGCGCAATATTCCTATGAATACACCACGAAATCAGATAACAGTAATAACTGCATTATTAAAAGAAATAATCACTCCTAATCTCGTTGTTGACGATTTAGCGACCGAAATTGCAAAGAAAAATGCTCAAAATGCAGTGAAACCTTATGAAGTAGTATTTCACCAAGGTGATAAGATAGTTTTTGAAGGCGAGCCCGTCACCAAACTAAAAAAAGATGCTCTCAGAGAAGCCGGCTACAATGTATTAGAACTCAATTTCTGGGGTATTTTTGGAGTATTTGTTCTTGTATTGTTATCAACCTTTGTATTTTTACAATATGAAAAGAACTTTGAAAAAATGTTTTATGAATCACATCATATAACAATAACCGGATTTTTATCTTTGTTTATTGCTCTTATCGCAGTATTATTACCTACGGGATTTTCACCATATATATTGCCGTTTCCGGCATTTATTATAATATTGTCAGTATTCACAAATGCAAGAATAGCACTATTTGCATCTACATTGATTCTGGCGGTATTAACAATAGGATTGCACTATGGTATTGAATTTGTGACATCATTTATGCTCATAAATACAGTTTCTATGATAGCGATTTCAAAAATCAAATTTTCAAAAAGATTTGACCTTATTATAACAGGGCTAAAAATATCAATATCAGGAGTTGCTATTGTCGGTGCTATCTATATGCTCGAAAAATTCTTGATAGACGTAGATAACCTTTTGATTTTAAGAGATATATTGCTAATCTTCGTAAACGGACTATTAAGCGGGATTATTGCTTTGGGTACTTTACCAATATTAGAGAGTACCTTTGGAATAATTACTCCTTACGGTTTGGCAGAGCTTGCAGACCATAACCAGCCTTTATTGAAACGATTACAATTTGAAGCCCCGGGGACATATCATCATAGCCTTATGGTGTCGAATTTGTCAGAAGCCGCAGCGGAAGCTATCGGTGCCAATCCGATTTTAGCAAGAGTAGGTGCTTTTTATCACGATATAGGTAAATTAAAACGACCGTTATTTTTTGTTGAAAACCAGTCATACTTCGGAATAGAAAATCCACATACCAAACTTAATCCGAGATTAAGCAAAATGGTTATTACCGCTCACCCGAAAGACGGGGTTGAAATAGCAAAAGAATACCGCCTTCCTTCAATTATTCATAACTTTATTCTTCAACACCACGGAGAAGGTTTGGCAAGTTATTTTTATAATCAAGCTGTTGCCGAAGAAGGTATTGAAAATGTAAAAGAAGAACAATTCAGATACACAGGTCCAAAACCTAATATGAAAGAAACAGCTATTTTAATGATAGCAGATGCTGTTGAATCAGCGGTAAGGTCATTAAAAACACCGTCTAATGAAGAAATTGAAGCTATTATTGATAAAATTATTAAAGAACGCCTGAATGATGGTCAGTTCTCGGATTGTCCTCTCACTTTAAAAGATTTGAAAGTTATTGCGACAACTTTTAACAGAATACTTAGAGGGATGCAGCATAACCGAATTAAATATCAGCAGGCAATAGTTAATGAACTTGATAATCAAAAGGGACAACCTTCCGTAATGGATGCTGATTTTGAAGCAAAAATTCAACAATTAGAACAAAATAAAGACAACGAGGGTTAAAAAACTTCAAAGTCAGAATTATATTTAAATTATTAGTTACCTTTATAAAGAAGTTTTGAGGCTTCTGTTTTTATAGCATTTAAGAGGTCTTCATTACTCTGAAGTGATTTAGGTAACAAAGCCGAGCCACGTTTTTCAAGAACTTCCGCCTTATATGCTTTTGAACCGTCTGCCGGATCGTAAGTCTTAACTACACGTTCATCAACTTCCATTCTGAAAGAATCCTTATGTTTATAACTTGGTCTGAAAGACAAATTACATCTATTTGCTTCGGCATATTTAGATATTTCATCCAAGTTTGATTTAATCAAATTAGTTTCTTCCGGTCTGAATGCAGTTGACACGGTTGTATATTTTGCAATTCTATCCTCGCTAACCGATTTTTTTGCACCACTAAATAGCCACCCGAATATTTTTGCCTGAGATACTATATTAGATGTTGGGTTCATTAGTTATCCTTTCTTTGACATCTCTTTTTATGCTATATATAACGTACCCCAAAATATTATTTTGCTAGAGATAGATATATATGTTTACATTTGTTAATATATTTCTTTCATGCCGGTATAAATAAAAAAAACAGGTTTGGCGACCCGCTCAAACCTGTTTTTACTATTCAATTGTGTCTTAATTTCCTTAGTTTTCTAAAATACCTCCGTTATAAAATTTCAACAAATTTGTTAATCTGTTTTTTTGCTCTGTAATTCTTTCAAAATCTTTTTTAATATCCTCCAACTCCAAGAGTAGAGTCGCTAAATCTTTACGTTGTTTTTGGGTCATATTATGTTCAACCTCGTCAGTCCAACCGCCTGATAAACAACCTCTGTCAAAATCGTGTTCTTTCATCATTATGCTCCCTGATACAAAGATTGCATGTAATCCATCATGTCGTAATTACCATATTTAAAGGTATATGGTTGTTTAGCGTATTCGCCAAGCTCTCTTTTAATTTCTTGAAATTCTTGACAGTTAAAGTTGAACCCCGTCATCTCCGCGTAATCAACCATCATCTCATCCACATCTACATTAAAATATTTGTCCATACATATACCCCTAATAAACTGCTTTGTACTAACAATTATTTCTACGGCATGCCAAAGACAAAACTTTAGAAAATTTGCACAAATGTTAAGTTTTTGTTACAATAGGGAAAAATGTAAGGGGTAAATGTATGCAAAAAATATTTATCGCATCTGACCATGGCGGATATAATCTGAAAGAAAAAATTAAAGAGATTTTTTCCAAATCAGGTTATGAATTTGAGGATTTAGGAACAAATTCCACAGAGTCATGTGATTATCCGCTTTATGCGGAAAAAGTTGCTAACAAAGTTCAAGAAACAAACGGCAGAGGGATTCTAGTCTGCGGAACAGGGATTGGAATGTCTATTGCTGCAAATAAATTCAAAGGTATCAGAGCATCACATTGTACTGATACTTTTTCTGCCCGAATGACAAGAGAACACAACAATTCAAACATTCTTTGTCTTGGAGAAAGAATAACGGGTCAAGATTTAGCACTGGATATTGTGAAAATCTGGCTTGAAACACCGTTTTCTAACGGAGAACGACACTTAAAACGTATAGAATTAATTAATAAAATAGAAAATAATTTATAATGGAAAACAGAATATGGAAAATGAAAAATTAAAATCTGAAAAAGAAGTCACATCGTATAAGCTGGCATGTGTTATTGCAAGAATTTTAGATGAAAAACTGGCAAAAGATATTACAATCTTGAATATTAGTAATGTATCCTCGTTTGCGGACTATTTTGTAATCTGTTCAGCAGAGGCAAGCACACAAGTCAAAGCTATGACTGAGGCAGTAAGATTAAAACTGAAAGAGTTCTTCTCCCGTCAGCCTAACAGAATGGAGAACGATATCCGTAACCGTTGGAATCTTTTGGATTATAGTGATGTTGTCGTTCATATTCTACACAAAGAAGAACGTGAAACTTATGCAATAGAAAAATTCTGGAATCACGCATTCAGTATTTCAGAAGAAGAATGGCTGAAAGAATCGGAGGAATACTCGGAATATAAAAGATAGGGTAAATAAAGAAATTATTATAGCTTTGTTATATAAAACTATTAATCATTTATTAGAATTTATACATACATTTCGAATTAAAATAGAGTAATTAAACTATTTACTAATAACTAAAAATACTGTAAAATTGTTACGGCATTATTGAAAAATTAAAATTTTCATAAAAAGGAAAACAATGGAAAATCAAGAAGAAATCAGACAGAATATACAAAAAGTGGTGCTTGCAATGGCAAGAGAACCAAAAAACACTGAGCATTATCATGAACTTGCCAAGTATTATGCAATGCAGGAAGATTATGACAAGGTTGTTTCTGTATATGAAACACTTTTGTCAATAGACCCGAATGATGAACAGGCATTATTGAATGTGGGCAGTATTTACTATTTTGAAAAAGAATACAGAAAGGCGCTAAAATACTTTGAAAAAGCTATGTATGCCAACCCGAGCAATTATCTCGTATATTATAATCTTGGAAATACTTATGCAGAGATGAAGAATTTTGCAAAAGCACTAAGATGGTATTCCAGAACACTTGATTTTGTGTCCAATGAGCCTGAAATATATAACTCAATAGCGCTTTTATATCACGATTTTGAAGATTATGTTGAGGCAAAAGCATATTATGAAAAAGCGCTTTCATTAGACCCTCAAAATCTCACAGCACTTGTAGATTTGGGGAATGTATGTTTTAAACTGTTCGATTATGACGGAGCTTTCAAATATTATTCACAAGTATTTAGTCTGGAACCTGATAACCAAACCGTTGCACTTTGTCTGGCAAACACTCTTTCTCTTATGAAAGATGAAGAACGTGCCAACATGTATTTTGAAAAAGCACTTATGCTGGATGGTGACAGCAAATATAGAGCATATATTTGTTACGCTATTTCTAAATCAGATTTTGGACACTATGACGAAGCAATTGAACTTTACAAAAAAGCTATTGCACTTGAACCTGATCAAGCAAAAGCACACATTTTATTAGGAAATATGTTCTCTAACCAACGAAAATTCAAAGAGGCAGAAGAATCTTACAAAAATGCACTTCAAATCACTCAGCTTGATCCGGATTTATATATTCTGATTGCTAACACATATTATATGAACAACGAAATTGAACGTTCAATATATTCATACAAAGCTGCAGTCGGTCTTAGCCCTGAAAATGACGAGTTTAAACTTGTTTATATTCAGGTTGTTGAAGATTTTATTGAACAAAGCAGAAAAGACGAGATTGTCGCAGATTGGTAGTTTGAGGTTAAGATAAAATGGAAACACCATCATTTTTTGAAAGAATAATTGTTGTCACTAATTATATAACATTTGGATTAGTCGGGTTTGCATATCTGATAATAAATGCCATAAGAGGCGGAAGAATGACAACATTTTTGCAATATCATATTTTTCAGTCATTCTTTTTAGTAATGTTCTATTGGTTGTTATCTGTATTTATTTCTTTGATAGCACAGGTTTTGAGTTTTATCCCGTTCATTAATATACTGATACTGAAAATATTATTCTTCTTTAATAATCCTATATTCTTTGGGCATTATTCATTAGTTTCGGGTACGGTATCTCTAATTATAGTATACCTCGTACTTACCTCAATTCAGGGTCAGTATAGTTATATTCCATGGGTTTCTGACGTTATAAAACGTGCCGTACACTAATAAAAACCGTGTTAAATAGGTGAAATATATGTATGCAAAATAAATCAAAAGTAAAAATAATAGGTGGGGGGTTAGCAGGCTCAGAGGCTGCGTTACAGCTTGCAAAGCGTGGAATAGATGTAGAATTATACGAAATGCGTCCGAAAAAAACTACAGGAGCGCATGTTACATCTAATTTTGCGGAGTTTGTTTGTTCAAATTCACTGGGATCTTCTGATGTAACCAATGCAAGCGGGCTTTTGAAAAAAGAAATGGAAATAATGAGCGGAGAACTTATAAAAATCGCCTATGAGTGTTCAGTTCCTGCGGGTAATGCTCTTGCAATCGACAGAGAACTATTTTCTAAGACAGTGACTGATAAGATAAAATCAAATAATAAAATTACGGTTATTAATGAAGAAGTTACAGAAATTCCTGACGGGAATGTTATTATTGCCTCAGGGCCTTTAACAAGTGATAGTTTTGCAAACTCTATAAAAGAATTTACAAAGGCAGAGCATCTGCACTTTTTTGACGCTATTGCACCTATTGTCGAAAAAGACAGTATAAATTTTGATATAGCATTTTACGGCAGCAGATATGATAAGGGTGAAGCCTCTTATATAAATTGCCCTATGAATAAAGAACAGTATGAAAAGTTTTATAATTATTTGATAAATGCTCCAAGGATAGAATTAAAAGAGTTTGAAAAAAATGCCAAATTTTTCGAAGGTTGTATGCCGATAGAAGTCATGGCAGCAAGAGGGGTTGATACCTTGCGTTTTGGACCAATGAAACCCGTCGGGCTTGTTGACAAAAGGACTGATGAAATAAATTATGCTGTTGTTCAATTAAGGCAAGATAATTCTGCGAAAACATTATACAATCTTGTAGGGTTCCAAACAAACTTAAAATGGAGTGCGCAAAAAGAGTTATTGTCATTAATTCCGGGGTTAGAAGGGGTAAATATTATAAGATACGGTGTTATGCACAGGAATACGTTTATTAATTCCCCTGAACTTTTGAATCCTACCTTAGAGAGCAGAACAAGAAAAGGACTATTCTTTGCAGGTCAAATCACGGGTACCGAAGGATATACGGAATCAATAGCGACAGGCATGCTCTCTGGGATAAACATGGCTCGTTTAATAACGGATAAACCATTATTGCAGTTACCTACTGAAACAATGCTGGGTGCGTTGACACATTATATAACATCACCTCAACAAAAACATTTTCAACCGATAAATTCAAACTGGGCAATAGTCAAAGAAATGGATATTCCCAAAAAGATTAGAAAAAACAAAAAAGAAAAAAATAAAATTTTATCAGACAGGGCACTATCTTCGCTCGAATCAATATTGTAAATTATAAAATCAGTTTTAAATTAGATATAATTCAAAACAAAGGTTTGCATATAATATTTTATAATTACGATCATTATGTAGTTTTTAAATTTTGTAGTAGCAAATTATTTTTTTATAAGCGTTTATTATATAACCATGAAAGTATCAATTATAAGCGCTTATAATCCAATGTTTTTGTCTAAAACTCAACATAAAACTGATGTTCAGCCTTGCGGAGTTTCTGCCGAATTAGGCGAAATAACCCCTAAAGAGCTTTACGATGAATTTAAAAAAGGCAAACGCCCGACTTATGTTCACCTTACTGACACTGACCCGCAAATGAAGAAATTAAAAGAACTTTCTGAAAGGTACAAACAATATTCTACGATTAAAAACAAAAAAGTTTTATTAAATCACGAACGAAAAATTCTTTATAATGAACTCTCGCATCCTGAATTAACTCTTGCGAGAAATTATAATGAAATTTCCACACTTATCCCAAGAAAAACAAGTCCTGACATTATTAGAAATATCATAACGAACATGAATCTTATAGGATTAGCAAGAATCGAAAGATTAGATAATCCGTTTAATACACGTCATACAAAAAAGAAAACTGATTTGCTAAACAAATTATATGAAAACACGGATAGTACAAAACCCTTTGGAAACGATATTATATTTAACAGCGGATTAGCAATCGACGGAGTTAATGCATCTGCTAAAAAATCATTATATTCTCAAGAGCAGTTAAATTTTAAACCGCTTATAAATAAATTGAAAAAAAATATAAATCAGCCCGAGAAACTTGATTGTGTTCTCACAATGAGTAATCCCTCGGATAAAAAAGAAGTCACATCATTGGTAGAACAGATTTTAGGCTCAACCGAAGCCATTCCTGAAGTTAAATTGCTCGGAGTCTGGGGCGGAGGGAAATACAGAAGTGATAAGAACTTTGAAATATTGAAAAATATCGCCTTAAACAGTGATGAAAAAGATATAAGATTAAGAGAGTTTGCGCTCCAGTCAAGTGCTTTATACTTAAAAGAAAAGCCTGATGAAGTAATACAAATTATAGATAGTGTCAAAAATGAGGATTCTATTTTTTCTCCGCTTGCAAATATACTTAAAGATAAAATAACAGGTAATTACCACGGTCAAAATATGAGAGAATACAAATATCATAATCTTTCAGATTCAGAAGTTGAGCTTATTGAAGATTTTAAAAAAGAAAATTTATATGTAAACAAGCTCAATACACACAAAATGAATAGTATAGATATGGATTTGATTCAGTATAGAGAGATTATGAAAAAGAATCCTGAAATCCTGAATAAAATAGCTATAATAAACGATACTTACACAAAAATATATAAAGAAGAAACCGGAAAGCGAAATTTTACTCAAGGTTTGTATAATAGCGGAAACTTTACTGATTCTGTTACGGATTTACAAACAAATGAAATGATTATAACTAATAAAAAAACTATCGGAGAAAGCTCATATCAGTCAGTTATTGCACATGAAGAAGGTCATCAACTTAATGCGATGTTTTATTCTCAAGATGATAAAAAATTATCAAAATTATACAAAAAAGCCCTAAAAGAAAACAGAATAATGGGAGATTACGCAGGGCGGAATGAAAGTGAATATTTTGCGACAGGCTGTGAAGCGTATGCGACGACATACAAACCGCACAAATACCTTTTAACAGAATGGGGACTGACAAAATATACACTTATGTCAAAAGACCCTGAGCTGTATAAATTCATTACTAAAATCCTGAAAAAATACTAAAATTATACATTGAATCTAAAATGAACGAGGTCACCGTCTTGGATAACGTATTCTTTACCCTCTATTCTCGTAACACCTTTATCTTTACAAGCAGGATAAGAACCAAGTTCAACAAAATCTTTATATGGAGTAATTTCTGCCCTTATAAATCCTTTTTCAAAATCAGTGTGAATAACTCCCGCAGCCTGAGGTGCTTTTGTTCCTTCTTTAACAGTCCAAGCTCGGACTTCTTTTTCTCCTGCTGTTATAAAGGTTAAGAGCTTTAACAATGAATATACAGATTTAATCATTTTATCTATACCGCTATCTTCAACCCCAAGGTCAGCAAGATATTCTTTTGCTTCATCTTTCCCAAGTGCCACAAGTTCTTCTTCAATTTTCGCTGAAATAATAACTGTTTTAGCGTTATGTTCAGATGCGTATTTTTCAACCTGTTTAGTGTATTCATTACCCGATTGCAAATCTGTTTCAGCAACGTTTGCACAATATATAACAGGTTTCACAGACATCAGGTTCATCTGTTTCAAAACACCTATTTCTTCTTCATCAAAATGTTCTTCCGGGTTTATAAAAGAGCCTTCAGACAATAAATCTGATACTTTTTTAAGAACTTTGTCCTCAAGAACGGCAAGTTTATCACCCGATTTTACCTGTTTAAGTATTCTTGCCTGACGTTTTTCTATTGACGCCAAATCCGCCAAAATAAGCTCTGTATTAATGATTTCAATATCACTCAAAGGATCAACCTTATTTTCTCTGACAATATTTTCATCATCAAAACATCTCACAACTTGAATAATTGCATCGACTTCTCTTATGTTATGTAAAAACTGGTTTCCAAGCCCCTCACCTTTACTTGCACCTTTAACAAGCCCTGCAATATCAACAAATTCAATGGCTGTCGGGATAATATTATTTGTTTTACAAAGTTTTGCAAGTATTTCTAAACGTTCATCAGGTACTGTTACAACCCCAACATTAGGCTCAATCGTACAAAACGGATAGTTTGCACTTTGTGCATTCATTGACGAAGTCAATGCGTTAAATAATGTTGATTTTCCTACATTTGGTAGTCCTACTATACCTGCTCTTAACATTTTTTCTCCTTTTACTTATTGCCGGGCAAGTGTCACAACCTGCTTTCTGTAATTATAATTAAAGATTATATATAAAAACTATTAATAATTTTCCATTTTCCATTTTCAATTTTCCATTATTAAAACCCCAGAGCTTGTGCCGAGTCTATCAGCTCCAGCGTTTATCATAGCAATAGCGCTTTCTCTATCACGAATCCCGCCTGATGCTTTTACTCTCAATCCATGTGATTTTACAACCTCTGACATCAGTTTAACATCATCTTCTTTTGCACCGACTCCGCCTTTTACAAAACCTGTCGAGGTTTTTACTAAATCAGCTCCCGCTTTAATACACAACTCACAAGCAGTCCCGATTTCATCTTTTGTCAGCAAATCCGTTTCTAATATCACTTTAAGGTTATGATTAGAACAAACTTCTTTTACGGATTTAATGTCATTAATCACATAATCGTAATCTTTATCCTTGAGCTTTGATACGTTTATAACCATATCGACTTCATCAGCTCCGTCTGCAATCGCTTTTTGGGTTTCAAAAACTTTAACATCGGTAGAGTTTGCACCTAAAGGAAAACCAATAACTGTGACAACTTTAACCCCGTATTTTTGAACTTTTTCAACTGCATCTTTGACATAAGCAGGATTTATACAAACCCCAAAAAACTTATTATCAATAGCTTCTTGGTATAATTTTTCAAAATCTTCTTTTTTTGCATCTTGCTTCAACAAAGTGTGTTCAATATATTTATTAAGTTCCATAATTCAGCCCTCTTATTATTTATATTATCACGAACAAAAGTGTTTAGTGATTTTATATACAATGTGAAGGCAAATTTATATACATAATAAATATTAGGGGTAAAAATATAAATAAGGCGTTGAAGCGTTAAGAAATAGTGAAAAAACGAGTAGTGTTTTTCTTTCAAATTCTCGTTATACTCCTTATTGTGAATTAAAATGAGAACAACGAACAACCTTGTTTCAAGTATTGAAACGGGTATTTCTTAAGTCTTGTTGTTATGGAAAAGAATAGAACAATCTACACGATAAGTTTCTTAAACAAGGTTGGACTAAGCCTCTGTCCCTTTTTCATTTTGTTTTGCAAAAAATCGCTAAGCAAGGTTGGGCAAAAATGAAATTTGCCCGCCTTTTTTAATTTGTAACTACTTGATTATTAGTGAGCACGCCACGCTTTACCCGCCTTACTACTACGAACACAAGATACTAATATGCACAGTAACCATATCTAAAAGAACACTACAGCGATTTTGAAGGAATATCAAACAACATTGATTTATTAATAAAACTAGCAAAATTTATTTTTTACAAGTTTTAATAAAATATGAATATTCAAACAAATTATACAAATAAATTAAATAATAACAGTTTAAGTTTTTCTGCTAATAAATCTGAACAGACAAATATAAATGACCTAAGAAAAGAATTTAAGTCTGAGATTAATCGAAATGCGTATTATGGAAAGGATTTAGTAAAAACCTCTAATACGAAAAGCGAAATTCCTGAGGATTTAAAAATATTGTTTGAGGATTTAAAAGGAAAAGAAGGCAAGGAATTTGCAGAGGTTGCCTATAAAGGATTGATTAAACATTATAAACTGGAGGGTGTTGTTCCTGATAAATTATATTGGGATAAAACATGCAAAGGTTCAAATTTGGATATCGTAAGTGATTACAGATGGTACGAGAATAATGTTGTTTTATACGAAGATTTATTTTTAAATTCAGGTAAGACAAAAGAAGAACAATTCGGATTTATTGCACACGAAGTTACCCACATGAAACAACTGGTAAATATAATGCAAACGGAAGATTTACCGTTAACAACAGTTGCTACTGCCTTTGCCATATTTGATTTTAATTCGACTTTATCAAGAAATCCTGTTGCTCAACAACAATTTAGGCAAGCAAAACAAAACGGAAAAGAAAAAGAATATACAAGATTTATGCTCGGGAACTTAGCTCGTAAAAACTATGGAGAATTATCAACATCCTTTAAAGACGCTCTAAATTCACCTAAACATCCGCTTAGTTCACCAAATGGACAAAAAGCACTCAGGGATTTAGATTCTTGGTCTAAATACAACAGTCATGATTGGAATACTTATTCTGGCATTCTTGTAGAAAAAGAAGCTTTTGATGAAGAAAATAAAATGAGAGCTATTTACAGAAATTATATGAATAAAAAAAAGAGGTAGATGTATTACATTTTTATAATTATCGATATGTTCTATAATTGTATACGCAAAATGAACAATATAAATTGCTATATATACTAACCATTTGAGATTTATTTTGTTTTTTGTATAATTAGGTCTATGAAAAGATTTATTATTTTAGTTTTAATGATAGCTGTCACAATGGGTAATTTTGCTTATGCAAAAACACAAGAAGAAGTTTTGCCGATAAAAGAGCGACTAAACAACTCTAAACCGACTTATGCAAACAAGTACTCAATCGTTAAGTTCTTTCAGGAACACGTTTATTATGCTAATGAAAATGATTTGAGCAACTTTATCAAACTTTATGCTCCTACATATATCAGCAACGACGGATTCAATCTGACATCTACAAGAGAGTTATTTTCAGATCTCTGGAAGCAATATAACGGGATAAAATATAAAAACAAAGTTAATTCAGCTGCGTTCTATGGTGACACCGCCATTGTCAATGTGTCGGAATCCGCTTTTGCAAATATAGCGGGTGATGCCAGAAAAGGCACATTAAAAAGCTATGTTGATGTTATATACTATCTGGAAAGAAAAGGTAACAGCTGGATTATTACAGGCGAAAACGTTATAACTGAAGAAATAATCATAAGCTGGGGAGATGCAAGAAGTGTGGCAATGTATCTTGAAGCACCACAACTAGTGAGCTCCGGAGAAGAATACAGCGCAAAGTTATTCATCGCGCCGCCAAGAGGAATTTTTGCAATAGGCTCTATCAGCAACGAAATTGTATCCTATCCGCAAAAACCTCAAAAAGATGTGTTTAAAAAATTCTCGCAAGATTATACTATCGAACGTATTATGATGGCTAACTCCAAAGATACAAACGAATATGTTGTTGCATCAATCGGTTATTCAAGACCGACTAATAACCAATCAGGCGGAGTGAATGTTAATTTATCAGGCTATGCTTGTTTAATAAGACGGGTCAACGTTGTTCCTAAAAATAAATATATTGAGGTAAAAAGTGAAAATAAACAATCAAAATAAGTTCTTTAATCCAATACCGTATTTTATTGCTTGTTTACTTACTTTTATCTGTTTTAACTCCGTTTTAACCAACAAAATTCTGCATAATATATTTTTATCAAACGAAAATTTTAAGTTTATTGATATAATCTATGTCCAAAATACAGGGGCAGCCTTCTCATCATTCCAGCACGCTACATTATTTCTCATAATAATATCAATATTAGCGATTATTATATTATTATATGAGCTTTTTAAAGATATTCATAAATATACAACTTCTACTTATTTTGCATCAGCTATGCTTATTTCAGGAATTTTTTGTAACACTTACGAAAGAATTACTCTTGGCTATGTTCGTGATTATATCAGTCTTAAATTCATTAAGTTTCCTGTATTCAATATATCAGATATATTAATTAACTTAGGTGTTCTTGTTATAATAATATTGATTGTTACAAAGAGATATAAACGAGCAAAATAACATGGCTAAAACCTTCAGAGTTGATGAAACAGAATCAGACATTCGCATAGACACTTTTCTTGCAGGTTTGTTTGAAACATATTCAAGAACAAAAATTCAGGAAATGATAAAATCCGGAAAGGTTTTAGTAAATGGGAAAAGTTGCAAACCATCGCTTACCCTTAACCTTGATGACGAAATACTCTGCAATTTTTCTGATGAAGAAAATAAAATCTTACCTGAAAATTTAGATATAGATGTCGTTTTTGAAACCGATGATTTTGTGATAATCAATAAACCGTCAGGCATGTTGACACACCCTACCTCAAAGGAAAAATCAGGAACCTTAGTCAATGCACTTTTATATAGATATGGAGAAAACCTTTCAGATATAAACGGCGATTACAGGCGGGGGATTATCCACAGACTGGATAGAAACACCTCGGGACTTCTTATTGTTGCAAAAAACAATACGGCTCACGAAAAATTTGCTCAAATGATAAAAAATAGAAATATTGAAAAACACTATCGTGCCATTGTAAAAGGTCGTATGGATTCAGACATTATTATCAATGAACCAATTACAAGAAGCAAATCAAATCCAAACAAAATGTGTGTGTCGAAAGACGGAAAGCCAAGCCTGTCTGAAGTAAAATTGATAAAACAGTTCCATAATGCAACTTATATCGATGTCAACCTCAAAACAGGCAGAACCCACCAGATTAGAGTCCATCTCTCACATATTGGACACCCAGTTTTTAATGACACGCTCTACGGATTTGGGAAAATGAAGATTAAAACCGAAGAACAAGTTCTGCAATCATATAAACTCAAGTTTATTAATCCTTTTGATGATAAACTTATAAATATAGAAATAAAACCTGATGAAAAAATAATAAAGGTGTTAGATTATTTAGAAAGAGGTAATTTATGAAAAAACATATAATAACAATTTTATGGCTTGCCGCATTTGGGATATCAGCTTATATGGGTTACAAATACAGCACAGACCTTTTTAAAGCGATTAATCCTGATATAACAAAGTTGACAATAAAAAATCTTATATACATGTTTTCGCTTGGGGCAACTCTGACAGGACTTATCTTTGAAATCTTGAGTTCAAATACATCAAACTCGCTTGATGCGTACAAAAGAGAACTCGAAAAAGAATCTATTTCCTCGACTGAAAGCTCATCAAGAATTAAAGTCTTGGAATCTAAAATAGAAGTACTGGAAAAAGCACTTGATGAAGCCTTAAAAAAATAAAAAAAAGCCGCTCCGATGAGCGACTTATTAAACATCGATTTAGTAAGATTAGGTAAGTATAAATCTTTATTATAAACCTTCCGAATAGTTATAATCATTCTTAATGTTATTAGATAACATTGATTTGTAAGATTCCATATAGCTATTAATCTCTGTCAGTTCTGTTGTTAATGTAGTAATTTGATTTTCTAATTGAGTTTCCCAAGCTGTCATATCCTCCATTTCAGCTTCATAATAACAATCAATGTACTCAATTTCTTCTGTATATTCAGGAATCTCTGTGTAATCATTAAATGTATAGGTTGAACCAACATAAGTATTCGAGAAAATATTTTTACACTCAGCACGAAGGTTTTGATATTTAGCAGTTTTCCAGTCTGCCAAATCGGCAGTTTCTGCTGCAGCAAGCGTCTTGCTGTTTTGATATTGTGTCACCATCGTATTAATTTGGTTACGTCGATAAATATACGATAATAACGTTTCGTTTAAAATCGCTTCTGCCATTTTGCTCTCTTACCTTGTGATAAATCTTACATGTATATAAAGTATTTTTTTCTATTATGATTTCATAGCTGAATAGTTTCGTTACAAAAATTAACATGTTTCATGCGCGCAAACAGGGGCGACACATGAATATTAACCTTATAATTAACAAAAAAAAAGGGGCGCAATTGCCCCAAAGTTTGATAAATTTGATAATTAGAATAGATAGATTAATCGTTGGTTGACACAATAACGCTTCTAAAATCAAAAATTTAAATTATGAATCTATATCAATATGACCCGCAGGCGCTGTATTTTCAAGTGCTGGTCTGTTAGTATCAACTTTGTTCATCTCTAAAAGTTTTTTCATTGCAAAATCATTTGATGCACACATTGAATTGTAGCCTAATACTTTATTTTTATAATTTGTTAATATACCCCCAAGTTTTCCCTTGCCTTCAAATCCGTTTGGGGTTGTTGCTCCATTAATCATTGCCATAATCCTATATCCTCTATTCTAATAGTTAATCCTAATTACCTTTGAGATTTAATTATCTCTTATGTATATATAAAGTATATCCAACTTAAAAAATTGCCTTTTTTGTTTTATTTGTGTTACAAAACTTAACACATTTGGCTAAGATGCAGTGTTGACAAGACATTTAAAATGCAGGATAAAAATATAAGATTTATTATTCTTCGTTATAGACCATTTTTTTGCGAAGTTTCCATTGGAACAAAACGAGGACAAATATAATAGCAAATAGGACATAAGCTATTGCACTTGCCTGTCCTACATCAAAATATTCAAATGCGTATTTGTAAATAGAATATACCAGAACCATAGTGCTGTTCTCCGGCCCGCCTTCTGTCATCATATAGATTAAGTCAAAAACCTGAAATGAACTAATAGATGTTATTACTATTACAAAAAACACCGTAGAGGATATCATCGGAACCGTTACATGCCTGAAAGTATCAAAAGCGTTTGCGCCATCTATTTTCGAGGCTTCCAGTACCTCTTGGTTGATGGAGGCTAAACCTGACAGAAAAATTATCATATTATATCCGATTAGTTTCCACACTGACACCCCGATAAGTACCGGCATGGCGTAATTTTTGTCATATAACCAATTTATATGCAAATTTAAAAGTGTATTTACCCCTCCTATATTAGGGTCAAAAATCCATTGCCAGACAAGCGCTATAACTATCATTGGAGTAATAAAAGGGATAAAATAGGCAGTTTTATAAAACTCACTTCCTCTTATTTTGTTATTAAGCATACAGGCTAAAATCAGCGGAATAATAACCCCTAAAACCGATACAGATATTGCATAAACAAAGGTATTTACGAGCATTTGCCAAAAGAAATTATCTTTGAATATGGCTACATAGTTATTTACCCCCACAAAATGAATATCACTGAGTAAATTCCAGTCTGTAAAACTCAAAGAAAACGAACATATAACAGGGATAATTATAAACACAAGCGTGCCAAGTAGTGCAGGTAATATAAATAACCAAGATATTATATCTTTGTTTTCAAGAATTTCTTTTATCTTCATAACAAATATAATTATATCAGAGATTTGTTGTCGTGGATAAAAAATTTACAGGGGTAAAGGGGTAAAGGGATAAAGGGGTAAAGGGGTAAAGGGGTAAATGTATAAAAGATATCAGGGCACTGGGAATTTTTATCTGTTTTGGGGAAACACATCAAATCCACTATCTCTCCTGTAGGAAATATATCATTCCAATTTGAATTTTGTAAAAATTAGTTATTTCAATTTTCTTAAGGATGACAAAAAGTTAAAATGTTCAACATCGCCATCAACCGTTGTCATAAAGATTTGACAATCTTTTTCGTCCGCATCTATCTCAGGGAGTTCTGATATTTCTGACGAATAATAATATACATCATTTCTTGCGCCTGTTGATACTCTTGAAGCAAGATTACTCAAAGAAATCCCTCTTAAAAATCCGTAAATTCCTTTTTTCTTATTTGTCATTTTTGTATAAATTCTCAAAGATGCATCGGATTTTTCAAGATTATAATTTCCGACAATATATGCACTCAAATATGGGGCAAAAGATTTAATCTTTAACGATTCGATAACATTATTTTTTATATCAAGTGTCCCCTGAATTTTGCTAAATTCCCCGTTTGGAACATTTATCAAATCAAACACAATCATCGGATTTATCATAGCAAGCGGATTTCTAAAGACTGAAGCTACATTTAAAACATATTCAATAAGACCAATTTTTCCAATGGTACCCTTTTTAATAATAAATTTTATTCCGCCGTTTAATTTTAAAGTATCATCTGTGTGAAGATTAATAATACCACTGGATTTTCCTGAAATTTCTTTTGGAAGATTTAATAATGTTGTTGCAATAAGATTTGAATCCACATCTTTCACACCAAGTTTAAGATGATAGTTGTGATTTAAAAAATCACAACAAACATGCGCAGAGGAATGTCCTTTTGCAAACTCAAACCTGTTTGAATCAAGCTCTAAATCACTTTTTTCATCAAGAGATAATTTTGCTTCCATATTTTCTGCAATCAAATCCTTATAGAATGCTTTACCCAGCTTTAACTTACAATCCTTTATTATCAAATTTGATAAATCAAAATCAGAAGCACTGTCGTCATCTTTTACAGGGGAAGAAACACTTTCTTGTGGTTGAGTAGCATTGTTTCCACTTTGATTTAAGGTTGTGAGCATCTTTTCAACATCAATGCTATCCAAACCAAACTCCAGATTATTAACAATCACAGGAAAACCTATGTTGTTATGAATATTCCCGCTCAGAGTATATTTTGCACGTCTGTACTCGCCATCAGCTGATATATTTATTGTATCAAAATTAGTATCCAATTTTGCATGGCTCAAATATACCCTCAAATCAGGGATTTTGATTTTATCAAGTTCCAGATTTCCAAAAAGTTTGACTCCCTTTGGGCCGTCAACTGCCGTTAAATTCCCGACGGCTGTTCCGTCTTTGAAGATTTCGTGTCTTGCTATTATGTTTAGAAACGCACTAGGTACAGGTTTTTCGATTTTAAATCCCATTACCCTAAAATCAACACCCTTAGAAAAATCAATCAAGCCATGCAGCGAAATTAATTTCCTTCTGTAAAAATCTTTTACCCCCGGAACGGTGACGTAATAATTAAGGTTCTTTATCTTTAATAACAAACCCTCAACTGCCATATCAGAGATAATAACCCGTTCTTCTTTGTATTTCGAAACAGGTTCACCGCTGACTAAAAGATTATCCTCAGGTGACACCTTAAAAAACCATTTAAGATTTATTATATTATTTACAAAATCTATTTTTAAACGAGTATCAGCTTTTCCGACAATGTTTATTGGGATACCTATTGTTGGGGTGAGATAATATTTCGCGAAATCATCAGCAACAACCCCGTCTGCAACAATATGAGTGTTAAAGGTTTTCATATAATCCTTAACCCGACCTTCAAATTTTAAAGTATTGACGGGACGTGTTCCATAGTATCCCGAAAAATTTTTAAGATAAATATTTCTTGTATCAACAATAATGTTACCGTTATGAATGTGAACCGGAACATTCTCAATAGGAACAAGCAAAAAACATAGATGATGAATTTTTATTTTCCCGTTAATTCCTTTTGGATTTAACCCAAAATCAAAATCAAAATCACCATCTATATTATCAAAATACGTAAGCATTTCAGCCCCATTTTGAATAACCATATTTGATTCAATCAGAGCAACAACATTAGATATATCAAAATCTCTTGCTGAAACATTTATTCCAAAATCCTTATCGTCTTTAACTCTGCCTTGTATATTCAACTTTGATTTGTTAAAGAAAATAAAGTTTTTATCAATATGAAGTTGTTTATCTTTAATATAAACCTTATTGTTATCTTTAAAGATAACTCTTACCCCTTTATTTTTCTGCTTAATATTTGCCTTTAAATCAAAATGAACAGGAATTATATCGGTTTTATCAGTATCTATTTTTATATCTTTTGTATCAACACTAAAATCAATTCCGTTCACTTTATAGAGCAAAACAAGTTTATTGACATACAACTCTGACTGTATAAAATCTATATACCAGTCAAAGGGTTTTGTTTCTTTTTTTTCTTCTTTTGGAATAATATCAAGAACTTTATTCACATCAACAAAAATATAATCTGCCCCCAAGCGTTTAACATCAATCCTCTTAAATCTTACTTTTGCAACAGAAAACTTTGTATCAACCATTTTAAGATTAATTAGATATTTACCCCCTTTTGAAAGACTAAATTCATCGGCAGAAAATGTTATATATGGGAATCCCGTAACTAATTTCAGATTTTTAGATAACATGTGGATACCCATAGCCTCGTTTAATTTTTTATCAACAAAATTATGAACTCTCTTTGAGGCAACAAGATAAGGAATTGCCCACAAATATATAGCTAATACCAACCCGATAATAATCGAGATAATTACCCCAAATATAAATACAAACCTAAATCTCTTCAAAAAATTCATAAACATATTATCAAAATTATAGCATAGATACCGCTTATTAGTCAGATACTTTACAAAGAATTAGCCAAACAGGACAATACATTACGTTATGAATACAATATATAATTTACCCCAAAAGAGAGGGAAAAAATGTATATAAAACTCATTTATTTGATAAATTTTATGATATTTCTTGGGATAATGACTTATTTATCCTATATCTACGGAATCTATTTTTGTATAAAAAACTATAAAAAAAACGTTTTGCACACAACATTTACCATTTTTTCGGTAATCGGAACTATATTTTTCACAATACTGTTCGGGATAATGTTTTTTATACCGGTATAAAATATAGTTTATCGAGCGAAGCTCATTAAACTATAATTTAGAATTAGGAGTTAGGAGTTATTATGTCGGGCTATGCCCGACAAATTTTAAACATTTCTATATATTTTCCTAATGCCTTAGCAGATAGAGTGTGTCGTTATAATATTGCCCCCCGAATTTGTAATGAATTTGCAAGCAAATTCAAACAACTTATCCCTATCCTAAAAGATTCAGGAGAGGGTTGGGGTGAGGTTTGAAATTGAACTGCTCTAATCCAAAAAAAACAATAGGTTTGGAGGTTACCCCCCTAACAATATATAATTTATTAGATTTGTTAGGTTTCACCCAACCGCTTTTTTATTATTGTGTTGCGGTAAATCACAGATTTACCACTACCGACTGTTTGTTAGGGTTCACCCAACCTACCGCTTAGTCACGGTTCCCTTAGTCACTTGAAAAAAATAGTTTAGCAAGCATACCTTGCTAAACTATTTTTTATCCCTACACTTCACAAAGTGCAACATCTTTTGCTATTTGTTTATAGAACTCATTTTGCTGTTCAAATTGATAACCGATATTAAACAAATCAGATTCTTTTAGCTGCGGAGTCATAATCTGTAAACCGATTGGCATACCGTCAGAATCAAACCCAGCAGGCACACTCATTGCAGGTATCCCCACAAGATTAGCACAAATGGTTGCAATATCCGTTAAATACATTGCTAGAGGATCAGCTGTTCTTGCCCCAAGATCAAATGCCGTAGTAGGACAAGTTGGAGAAATTAATGCATCAACTTTTTCAAATACCGCATTAAATTCATCTGCAACTAATCTTCTCATTTGTTGAGCTTTCTTATAATATGCATCATAGTATCCTGAACTCAAAGCATAAGTCCCAAGCATTATTCTTCTTTTGACTTCATCGCCAAATCCTTCCGCTCTTGATTTGCAATATAAATCAAGCAGATTTTCAGGATTAGCTGTTCTGTGCCCATATCTAACACCGTCAAATCTCGCAAGGTTTGAACTGCATTCCGCAGTTGCCAGAATATAATAAATACCTATTGAATATTTTAACTTAGGTAAAGATACTTCTACGACTTCTGCTCCTAATGATTTATAAACTTCAATAGCGTGTTCTACAGCTTTTTTAACATCGTCAGATACAGCGTCACTCATAAGGTCAGAAATAACACCTATTTTTTTACCTTTAATACTATCGCTCAAATGACCTGCAAAATGCTCAACAGGAATATTCAAAGAAGTTGAATCATGCGGGTCATGACCTGAAATAACTTCAAGCAACAAGGCTGAATCTTCAACCGTTCTTGAGAACGGACCTATTTGGTCCAAAGATGAAGCAAACGCTATTAACCCGTAACGAGATACTCTGCCATAAGTTGGCTTCATCCCGACTAATCCGCAAAAACTTGCAGGTAATCTGATACTCCCGCCTGTGTCGGAACCAAGCGCCAACGTTGCCTCACAAGCTGCAACAGAAGCTGCAGAACCACCTGAAGAACCACCCGGAACTTTATTTAAATTCCAAGGGTTGTGAACTTTTTTGAAAGCAGAGTTTTCGTTTGAAGAACCCATTGCAAATTCATCTAAATTTGCCTTCCCGACAATCGGAATATAATTATTTAATAATTTTTGAGTAACCGTTGCATTGTATGGTGAAACAAAATTTTCTAATATTTTACTTGATGCGGTTGTCTTTGAACCTTTCAAATTCATATTATCTTTTAATGCCAATGGCACACCTGCTAACAAAGGTAATTTTTCACCTTTCGCAACCAACTCATCCACTTTTTTTGCTGTTTCAAGCGCTATTTCATCTGTTGTTGAATTAAAAGCACCAATCTTTTCATCAACATCTTTAATTCTATTTAAAGCAGCCTGAGTCAATTCTGTCGCAGAAATTTCTTTATTTGATATCATTCTGCTTTGCTCTGCCGCACTCTTTTGTAAAATTTCATTCATCTGTTTATCCCTCTTTTTAAATGATTATATCATATCAAAAACAGGGGTAAAGTGAAAGAATACAGATAACTGAACAAATAAGAATGCAAATAATGTCACAGTTTTAATAAATAATTATAAAAAAATTAAAGAGGCGACGGAATAACCATCACCTCTTATAAAACTTCTGAACAATTAGAATTACTTAACTAATTCTTTGAATTTCTTACCAGCTGAGAAAGCAGGAACTGTTTTAGCAGCAATCTTCAACTCAGCACCGGTTTGAGGGTTTCTACCTGTTCTTGCAGCACGTTTACGAGCTTCAAAAGTACCAAAACCTACTAAAGTAACTTTTTTACCTTTAGAAACAGTTTTTTCAATAGTGTCTAATGTAGCTGATAAAATATCAGACGCAGCTTTTTGAGAAACGCCGGCTTTTTTAGAAATTTCTTTTACTAATTCATCTTTGTTCATAACAATCTCCTTTTCTAATTGTCTTGAAAGTGTTAATAAATAAACACTAAACTCTCCTACAAAACCCATTATACACATTATTCTTGATTTTGCAAGTGGTTAAAGGTAATGATTAAATATTATAATTGTCTTTTAGATACGTAAAACCTTTAAAACACACTAAATACGTGCATTTTGCTATTTATAATAAACAGGATTAAGCCTTACAAATTGTATATTATTGTAAAAATGTGTTAAAATTTGATAGGCAGAATTGCCCATTTCCGCTAAATTTTTTGCACCATGCTGAGTCATGCCGACCCCATGCCCTGCTTTTTGAGCATTATTATCATAGGATGGAACAGATTTAAGGTATGGAATATCGTTCCCAAAGGATTCTAATGCTGATATCGTTTGCCCACCTGCGCACGAACAATACATTGCAGAGATTGGTTTATTATCATAAAGCATTATAATTCCGCTTGTTTCAAGAATTGCCCTGTTAGTGTTTTCAGTTTCTGCATTGACCCCTTCATAAACCTGATCCATATAAGTATCGCCAAGATCGAACCCTTCAGCTGAGTGTTTACCCATATTTGCAACTGCATAAGTTCTGGCAGCAATTGTTTGAGCTTTCAATGCTTCTATATTCCAAGATGACGGCATTTCGGCAGGAACAACCCCTTGAAGATAATTTTCCATACAAATATCGTTTATAAGAGTAAGCACACCATTTTTATTCATAACCCGTAATATTCCGCGGTACCACTTATCTTTTGCATAAACACAAGCTGTTTGCTCTATTGGTTTAACAACAGCATCTGTACTATTAACAGTACACTGACCCCAATTTGAGCGAACAATCATTTTATCATTACCAAGCGGGGTTATTTCATACATAAGCATTTTTCTGATTAAACAAAGCTGTTTATTTGTTTTAACATCAATCATTTGTGCCTCGTCAGAAACTGATACCCTGACGGACTCTACGCCTGTACACAATCCTATTTTTATTGCATAAGACGGCTGAATTGTTAATAATCCTATAAATAATCCTAATAATATAAATATCTTTTTCATAATATTTATATTGTAAACAATTTTTATACTATCTTCAAACATTATATGGAGGATTTATTATCTAACTGTTTAAAACCTCATTTGTACACTCTAGTGCGACATCTGTTACAAAGTCCATATCTTCTTCTTCAATTATTAAAGGAGGGTTAAAGTATATAACATCACCCAGCGGACGTAAGAGAACCCCTCTATTTAGGGCTTTTTTATAAATTTGGTAACCCGTTCTTAATTTTGAATTAAATGGCTCTTTTGTTTCTTTATTTTTAACAAGTTCTATAGCATTAATTAAGCCTATATTCCTAACTTCTCCTACATTTTTGAGGTTTAAGAATTTTTCTTTAATGATTTTATTAAAATACCCAGCTCTTTTACGAGCGGTTTCAATAATATTTTCATCTTTCAAGATATTAAGCACCTCAATTCCCGCAGAACAACCAAGCGGATTCCCCGCATAAGTGTGAGAGTGCATAAAGGCTTTACCCGTTAAGTAATCCGCATAAAAAGCATCGTAAATCTCTTGTGTTGTTACACAAACAGACATTGGCATATAACCGCCGGTTAAACCCTTCGAAAGACACATTATATCTGGGGATACTCCTGTGTGGTCAAACGCAAACATTTTACCGGTTCTGCCATAACCCGTTGCAATTTCATCAGCTATCAAATGAACATTATATTTATCACATAATTCTCTGAGTTTTTTTAGGAACAACGGAGGATAAATCTTCATGCCGGCAGAACCCTGCAAAAGCGGTTCAACAAGTATTGCACAGGTTTCTTCACCAAATTGTTCAAAGGTTTCAATTGCCTTTTCAAAACATTCGCAGCTACAATTATCTCTATCTTTACAGTAAGGACATCTGTAACAGTCAGGACCCTGAACCCTTACGATATCCATAAGTATTGGTTTATAAATTTCTGAATATAAATCACACGCTCCAACAGACAATGCACCTATTGTTTCACCATGATAAGCATCTGTTAGTGCCATAAACCTTTTCTTTTGAGTGTTTCCTGTTTGTTGATGATACTGAAAACTCATCTTCATCGCCATCTCAATAGAAGCAGAACCGTTATCGGCAAAATTAAATTTGCATAAACCCTTTGGTAAAACTTCGACAAGTTTTTGACAAAGTGTAATTGCAGTTTTATGTGTAAAATTAGCAAAAATAACATGTTCCAGTGTATCAAGTTGTTGTTTTATCGCATTATTTATCCTTGAATTACAGTGTCCAAGAAGATTACACCACCACGAACTTACAACATCTTTATAACATTTCCCGTCAATATCGTATATATTAATCCCTTTAGCGTGGTCAACCACAATAGGCGGAAGTTCTTCATAATCTTTCATCTGAGAACAAGGGTGCCAAATATATTTTAAATCTTCACTTTGCCAGTATTTTGTATCCATAATAAATCTCTCTTACCTTGTCAGTATGGTTTTTACCCTTGTGAACGGCCAGAACACAAATACAGCTCTCCCAACCACTCTGTATTCGGGTAAAAATCCCCAAAATCTGCTATCTTCCGAGTTACCTCTGTTATCGCCCATCATAAAATATTTCCCCTCAGGAACAATCATTGGCCCGCAATACATTGTTTCAGAACAAGGGATATAGTCTTCGTCACTTAAAATATAATCCTCTTTTAAAGGCTTATCATTTATAAGAACAACGCTTTTACCGTTCTTTAATTTTTTTATTTCAATTTTTTCCCCCGGAAGACCGACTACTCTTTTGATAAATGCAACATCGTTACATCCTATTCCTGTTCTTCTTGCTAAAATCCCGAGAGGAGTTTTGTTTAACTTGACAAACGGAGGATAAAATACCAAAATATCCCCACGTTGAGGTTTTTTGTAAAAATGGGTAATCCTTTCTACAACAATTCTGTCACCTTCTATCAAAGTAGGTTTCATAGAACCTGACGGAATCCATCTTATTTCACAAATAAAATACCTGATTAAAATTACCATCACAAGCACAAAAACAAATGTTTCAACCCATTCTTTTATGGAAGGATGCTTTTCACCCCATTTATCATATTTTTCTTTTAATTCTTTAAACATTCTACTATCCTGATTAATTCTTCATTATAAATGTTATCATTCATTCCTGATAAAACATTTACCCCTTCTCCCCTGTAATTATCTATTAAAGATAAGGTTTTTTCAAGTGAGTCATTTGTTATTTCGGTTGACCCCGAATATATAACGGGGGCTGTATAAACCCCGTTTTTTATATCTGATTTATCTTTTAAGATATTATCTAAATCATTTTTTATTTGATATCCAATCCCAAAATTTTCAAAGAACGAATCAAATTTATTATCTATTATTCCGCCGGACAATATATTTATCCCCTTATAAACAGCTTGAAATAATCTTGCTGTCTTTAGAGTTGTCTTTTTAATATATTCTTCCATTGTCGGTATTTTATACAATTGCGTTTGCTGGAGCAATTCACCTTTGCACATATCATTTATAGTCTTATTTATCAAAGACATAAGTTCTATTGAGCCGATTTTTAAAAGCAATTCATAACCTTTAACCGTTAGCATATTCCCGTATAACAAAGCCGTTTTGGGGTCAAACAAAGAAGCCTTACCCCTGCGGATATGCTGATTATCGATAATGTCATCATGCAAAAGTGATGCGTTATGAATCAATTCAATAACTGTTAAAAATTGAAGATGTTCTTCGGTTATAGGAAGACTAATAGATTTCAGTAACAAAACCCCCATCTTTGAACGAAACATTTTCCCAAAATCATCCTGTTTATAAGGGAAATTTAACTGTAATGTTTTTTTTATCTCTGAAATTTCATTATTACACAATATTTATTGCCCTCATATTTAATCTAAATTTTAACATAACAATTGTAAAAATTTATTACGCTTATGTTTTATTTAGTCAATTTTTATTCTTGAGAAGTATTTGATAGATACCATGATTTTTACATCTCCTAAACCACAATTCATTACAAATATTGTTGTACAAGCCCCTGAAAAATTCAAAAAAAGTGTCAAGGGTTTTAAAGAAGTGTCGCCATTTCCTTATTATCGTGTGACAGACGGGGTTACATCAGCAGAGAACAAAGTAACTTATAATGCTAATACTTGTGCAATATTAGCTATGAGTAACGGCAAAGAAACATATCTTGGACATTACGCTCCTGAGGTGAGAAAATCTGATTTTATGGATAAACTTGATTTTATTATCAAAAAATTTCAGGATTCAACAGGAAGGGTTTCTGCAATTGTTGTCGGAGGACATGATTTTAGAAATATAAATCCTATTTTTAAATCAAAAGATAGTTATAAACAATTAGCCGATATCGGAAACCTTTTAGATAAAAACAATGTGAATAATTTAACAATGATTGCCGGAAAAGTCAATCCTGTTTTTAAAGATAATCTCGCCGTATCAGAAGATAAATTTATAATTACGCACACTCCTGATTTTAGTAAAAACCCTATGAAAATAAAAGGGAATCCTAATCAAGCAGAACTCGAAAAACTTTTCAGCGATAATTATTCTATTGTAGAAATTGATCCTGAACACTCAATAAATTATATCGGCTAAAATCATAATATTTATTTAATAGCTGTTAAGTCATGCATAACGATATTTCTAACATAGTTGTAATATGTATTGTTTCCATATTTTTCAATTTTATCAAGTAAATCTTTTGCGGAAATAAAGCCTTTTAGATATGCAATTTCTTCTAAACAAGAAATCTTCATCCCTTTATTCAGTTCCATTGACTGAACAAAATTGCTTGCTTGAAGCATAGAATCGTGCGTTCCTGTATCCAGCCATGTGAAACCTCTGCCAAGAATTTCAACATTTAGCATATTTTTTGATAAATAAACCTTATTCAAATCAGTTATTTCCAGTTCCCCTCTTGCAGACGGTTCAAGCTGTTTTGCATACTCGCAAACATGTTCGTCATAAAAATATAATCCTACAACTGCGTAGTCTGATTTTGGATTTTGAGGTTTTTCCTCTAAAGATATAACTTTTTTATTTTTATCAAATTCAACTACCCCAAATCTTTCCGGGTCTTTAACAGTATAACCGAAAACGGTTGCCCCTTCATTTTTATTCAGAGCATCTTTCATAATTGTTGAAAATCCGTGTCCATGGAAAATATTATCACCTAATATAAGAGCGCAAGGTTCGCCTGCGATAAAATCTTCCGCAATAATGAAGGCATCTGCAATACCTCTTTGGATATATTGAATTTTATAACTCAAAGTAAGCCCAAATTGAGAGCCGTCACCGAGCAGTTTTCTAAAATTATCGTAATCATCTTCATTTGTAATAATAAGAATATCTTTTATTCCCGCAAGCATAAGTGTTGAAAGCGGATAATAAATCATTGGTTTATCATAGATTGGCAATAATATTTTTGATATTGGCTGTGATGCCGGATAAAGCCTTGTTCCTGCCCCTGCTGCGAGTACGATACCTTTCATAATTTAATCCCCTTTATTCTTATATAAAATTCTTGTAATGTTCGTTATAAAAATCTTCAAATCTATCTTCAAATATTGCCTGACGAACTAATTGAGAAAAGTTTATCAAAAAAGTAATGTTATGTATAGACATTAATGCCTGTCCTGTACCTTCATTACATTTATATAAATGTCTAATATATGCTTTTGAATGGTTTTTGCAAGTATAACAATTACAATTTTCATCAAGCGGAGTAGAATCTTCTTGATATTGAGCATTTTTGATTTGAGCTTTACCATTCCAAGTAAAGAATGAACCGTGTCTTGCGTTTCTTGTCGGCAGCACGCAATCAAACATATCAATCCCGCCTTTTATACCGTCTAATAAATCCTCAGGTGTTCCGACTCCCATAAGGTATCTTGGTTTGTTTTCAGGTAAAAGCGGAGCTGTGAAGTTAATGAAATGGTTCATTGTTTCTTTATCTTCACCGACACTCAAACCACCGATTGCATAACCGACGGCATCAATTGATGATACAAATTCGGCACTTTGTTTTCTTAAATCCTCAAAGAATGCGCCCTGACAAATAGGGAAAAGCGCCTGTTTTGGATTAGTTTTTGATTTAACACACCTTTCAAGCCACCTGTGAGTGCGTTCCATTGCCAATTTTGCTTCCTCATGAGTGCAAGGATAAGGCGAACACCAATCAAATGCCATAATTATATCAGCACCTATATTTTGTTGAATCTTCATAGAGATTTCAGGACTGATATAGTGTTTTTTACCATCTTTCGGATCTCTAAACTCCACTCCGTCTTCTGTAATTTTTCTTAAATGCGCCAGTGAAAAAACTTGAAATCCGCCTGAGTCGGTTAAGACAGGTTTATCCCAATTCATCCAATTGTGAATCCCACCGAATTTTGCAATCAATTCATCACCGGCTCTAAGATACAAATGATAGGAATTACCCAGTATTATCTGAGCTCCGGATTCGTATATATGATGATTTGTAAGCAATTTTACGGTTGAATTAGTTCCGACAGGCATGAAAATCGGAGTCTTTATATCTCCATGCGGAGTGTGTAAAACACCTGCACGAGCGCCTGTTTTCTTGTCAACATGCTCTAATTCATAACTAAAATATTCAAATTCGGGATTAGAGTAACTCATCTTCTTCTATCAGTTCTTCTGTTTTGGTTTTCCACGTATCAAAAATTTCATCTTCATTAAAATAAATAGCAATTTCTCTTTCAGCACTTGTTATTGAATCAGATGCATGAATAACATTGTATTCCATAACCTGAGCAAAATCAGCTCTAATTGTTCCCACATCAGCGTTAACAGGATTAGTCGCACCTACAATGTGTCTAACACTATCCACAGCACCATAACCTTTTATAACCATTGCCAAAATCGGTCCGCTTTGAATATATTTAACTAAGCGTGGATAGAACGGTTTCCCTTCGTGCTCTGCGTAATGTTCCGCAGCTTGTTTATCCGATACTTGAAGGAGTTTCATCGCAAGAACTTTAAAACCTTTTCTTTCAAATCTGCTTACAACTTCCCCTATTAAACCTCTTTGCACACCATCAGGCTTTATTGCAACAAACGTTCTTTCTTCTGCTAACATATAAAACTCCTCTTTATGTCTTTATTACATTTTTTATTACACCATAAAAACGCAGCATTAACAATACTCAGTAATTAAAGTATTATTAAAATTTTTTATCCTTAATTTTACCCCTCGCAAATAATTCTTGCGACTTCAGAAAAATCATATTTCAAGCACGATAATTTTTCACAGGATTGCTGTCGATATTCCCATAAACAAGGCTTAATAGGGCAATCATCATGAGCTTTTAACGGATGAATATTTTCATTTTTTGGAACAAGTTTTTTGTCATCAGTTGAACCAAAAAACGGGTATGTTTTTACGCCGAGAGCGACAGCTATGTGTAATGGTGCAGAATCCGAGCATACAAATTTTTCTGCGGATGATATAAGTTGTGCCAGTTCTACAAGATTTTTTGTTTTCCCGTAACAATTCTCATAATTTTTTGTTTGCGAAAATTGCTCTATTTCTTTTATACATTCTTCATCATCTGGCCCGCCCGCAAGTATAACATGTTTTCCGTAGGCAGATAATCTGTCAATTAACTCTGCCCATTCTTTTGAATTAATAGATTTTATACAGCCTTTTTTCTTACTCATTAGGCTTACTCCGGGGTGAATTAGAATAGAATTTGGAATTTTTTCTAAAGGTTTAACAGCTATCTTTGGAAGTTCGGTTAAATAATCTGTCACAGGCTTTACCAAATCATGATACATCATGCCTGCGTACTGATTTTTGTTTAAAGGAACGGCAGCCGTTAAAAGTTTTCTGCTTAGTTTTCCTGTATCATAGCCATAACGTTTTGAGATAAACGTTAATGCTTCTATTACGGAAATAAAAGGACTTGCTCCTGATGAAACAACCATATCATAATTTCCAAAAAACGCTTTTGTTATAAAGTTAGCGATTTCAATGTATTTCCCGATACCTTGTTTTTTTATATCAACCGTTATTACTTCATCAATAACGTCTGTAAGTTGTTTTATTGATTTACTTCTCGGCTCAAGTGCCAATGTAATTTTAGAGTCAGGAAATTCTTTTTTTAACGATAAAAGCGCAGGCAAGAACAATATTTCATCGCCCAATCCGCCAAAATTTATCGTCAAAATTCTCTTAACCATACCAACATTATATAACAAAATTATTATGCTTAATTAAGAACAGCAATCGAAGAATTATTTTTCATCTGTCTGTTAACGTAACCTTCCAATGCCTGATATACTCTTGGATTTATATTTCTATCAATCACATCTTTTCTGATTATTTCAAGTGCTTGATCTTTTGTCAGAGGTTCTTTGTAACTTCTTTTTTCTGTCAGTGCAGAATATTTATCAGCCAAAGATACAATTTCTGTATTGATATCATAACCTTTTAGGGTATTTTTTATTTCAGGATAACCTGTTCCTTTTTTATTTTGATGGTGATATTTTACAATATTAAGAACTTCGGGGTCAATATTTTGTGAGGATAAAAGCGATTCACTGAGTTTAGAATGTAAATGCATAATTTCAGCCTCTTTTTCAGACAATTTACCCTGTTTATTCAATATTTTTTCGGGGATAAGAACTTTTCCTATATCGTGTAATAAGGCACCCTTTTGTATGTATCCGACATTTGCCTCTGATTTTAAATCAATAGGCAGATTATTATAAATCCCTACTGCTATATTTCTGGTATCAATCGAATGGTTGTAGGTAGTGTTTTTGAAGTTTTCAACATTTATATCAGGTTTCAGATTTTGAGATTTAAGAATAGAATTTACAACAGGGTTTGCGTCAATCATGTCCTGTATTACCCGTCTATCTAATAGCCTGTCAAGCTCACGATTAACAGAAACACTGTCTGTTCCTGTTTTTATCGGTCTGTATGTGGGAGTACTCTGCGGTGCGCCAACATAGATTTGACCTATGGGTAAATGATTATACACACTAAAATTCATACACTACGTAACCTTATACCTCTATAAAGTATTTTATTTACGCAGAATTTACTCAAAATCAAAAAGTGTTAAAAATTTTGTTACATAAATTAAAACTAAAGCCGGAATTTCATCAGACTTGTTTTCATTTATAAAATATAAGTTTAAGTTATACTTTTTCCCCATTACTATCAATAATAATTGTGTTTTTTATAAACGAATGAGCCATAAGAAGTAAAAACGGATTCAGTTCGTATGTCGATGAAAGATTAACTTTTGCTTGTTGATTTGCCACTTCATTGGCTAATTGCGCACGTTCTTCCACTGTAATATTAGAACGAATAGCGTGATTATCAGTCACATCTTTCATTCTGTCTAATAAGTCAGATTTAGGGAAAACATCATTACACTGAATATTCATATCAACCGCATTTCCACTCAACAGAACGAGTGAACCGTTTACATTACCATAATTTCTTGTTTGGATAAATACTTTTAATAATGATGAAAATGCTGAATCATTTTTCATTGTATCAATGGATAAGTTAAATCCTACCCCCTCTTGAAGCGGATACCACGGTAAATATAACGCAATAATATTCTTAAGAATGGATGACGGATTGTTTTCTTCTGCTGCAACAGATTCTGATATCATTTTCATAGTTCCTGCAATTTGCGAATTGTCTATACCTTGCCTTGATGCATTAGCCATAGCAATTATTAGCTTTGAACGAGCATCATGTCCGTTATGTTTTAAAGTTTTTGACAAGTCGTTTAAGTTAATTAAACCTGTAAACAAAAGTTCTATTGCATCATCTGATAACCGTTGACGCATTTGTGTTAAAGTAGGATTTTGCATATCGTTAACAGAAAGATTTGCATACAAATTTGCTATTGCCTCTTGTTGTTTATTTTCAGGTTTAATCGGAGAAGGTTCGCCTATAGAATGTTTCTTTATATCCTCAGGATGCGGAATTATCGGTCTGTTAAATCTTGAATCAAGCGCCATTTTATTTAACTGATCTGTACTATTCGGCACTATTATTGAGGGGTTATTTGGCATTATTTGTCGTACAGGTTCTCGATTTACATCGTAATTTATACGCATATTAAGACGCTCATTAGCCTTATTATATTCAAAATTACGGTCAACTCTATTGTTAGGTTCTGTTTTTTTGGGCTGAATATTTCCCGTTTGATTTTGCTGAATTTGTTTCGGAGCTTGTGAAGGCACCGGTTGCGGGTTAGAGTTAATCGGTGGTTGAGGTTGTGCAGGCTGTGGTTGGTTTGGCTGAGGTTGTGCAGGTTGTTGCTGTACAGGGTTATTAATTATTTGGTTTTGTGGAATTTGTTCTGTAACTTGCGGTTGAACTGGTTGCGGTTGCACAGGCTGTTGATTTACAACAGGCGGTTGATTTACTGCTGGCTGAGGTTCTGTAACTTGAGGTTGTGCAGGTTGTTGCTGTACAGGGTTATTAATTATTTGGTTTTGCGGAATTTGTTCTGTAACTTGCGGTTGAACTGGTTGCGGTTGCACAGGCTGTGAATTTACAACAGGTTGTTGATTTACCGCAAGTTGAGGTTCTGTAACTTGCGGTTGAATTGGTTGCGATTGAATTGGCTGAGGCTGAATTGATTGAGGCTGTACGGGCTGTTGCGATATAGGTTGCGGTTGCACAGGCTGTGGATTTACTGCTGGTTGCGGTTCTGTAACTTGAGGTTGAATTGATTGCAATTGCACAGGCTGTGGATTTACTGCTGGTTGAGGTTCTGTAACTTGCGGTTGAACAGGTTGCAATTGAATTGGCTGAGGCTGAATTGATTGAGGCTGTACGGGCTGTTGCGATATAGGTTGCGGTTGTACGGGCTGAGGTTGAACAGGTTGCGATTGAATTGGTTGCGGTTGCACAGGCTGTGGATTTACAACAGGCTGTTGATTTACTGCTGGTTGCGGTTCTGTAACTTGCGGTTGAACTGGTTGCGGTTGCACAGGCTGTGGTTGCACAGGCTGTGAATTTACAACAGGCTGTGAATTTACAACAGGCTGTTGATTTACAACAGGTTGTTGATTTACCGCAGGTTGTTGATTTACCGCAGGTTGAGGTTCTGTAACTTGCGGTTGAATTGGTTGAAGTTGCGCAGGCTGAGGTTGAATAGGCTGTGGTTGCACAGGCTGCGGATTTATAACAGGCTGTTGATTTACAACAGGTTGAGGTTCTGTAACTTGCGGTTGAACTGGTTGCGGTTGCACAGGCTGTGAATTTACAACAGGCTGTTGATTTACTGCTGGTTGGGGTTCTGTAACTTGCGGTTGAATTGGTTGCGGTTGCACAGGCTGTGGATTTACAACAGGCTGTTGATTTACAACAGGTTGCGGTTCTGTAACTTGAGGTTGAATTGGTTGCAATTGCACAGGCTGTGGTTGGTTAGGCTGAGGTTGTGCAAGTTGTTGCTGTACAGACCGGGGCTGCGCAGATTGCGGTTGACTTGGCTGATAATTTTCAGGTTTGATATTATCACTATTTATATTTATTCCGGCAGAGGCATTTGGAGTCGGAAACGGCTTCATTAATACATTATGTACATCTTTTGCAAGAGCAGGGTTCTGAAGCTGTATAAGTAACTCCGGCAAAGTGTTTGGAAGATTCATAACTTTTTTTATATAATTTGCGCGTTCCATACTTGCTAAATAATTCATTTTTAGTTGTCGCCTTGGCGCAAGCATATCTTCTCGCATATCTTTCATTAAACGTTCTGATTGGGATTGAAGGTTTGTCAGTTTTTGTTCCTGTTCTTTTGGTTGATTATTTATATTTTGTTCTGATTGGACATTTTGAGAATTTGGTGTGTTTTCGGGACTTCTGGATTCAGCCGAACGAGTTGCGCCATTATTTACCCCATTATTTACGCCGGCATTACTGCTTTCAGGGCTATCTTTATTGATATTCTGTTGTTGACGCAGTTTATCATTTATATCTATTCTAATTTTCCGCAAATACAAAGGATCCATATCTTTATTATTACGGTATTTTCAAAATAATGCAACAAAATCAAAAATAATTCGTCTGTATAGATAAGAAGGGGTAAATATAGGGGTAGTGGCAGGGGTAGGGGTAAATGTAAATATAAATGTAAATGTAAATGATAGATAAAAATTGCGAAGGGTGAATTGGTAAATAATTTTCAATTTCCCATTTAAAAAAGGAGAGGGGATTTATAAATGGCTGAAGTATTGAAAGAAAAAAAAGAAGATAGTTGCTTTCTTGAAAACAATGAGGATTATATTGATGAACTCAGTCCAAAAACTTTTAACTGCATTTCGTTTGATGATGATATTCTTCAGATGTATTTAAAAGATGTCGGAAGAACCAAAATGATAACACGACAAGAGGAATTGCGATTGGGGAAAATGATTGCTGATGGGAATAAGACGGAGAAAAGATTTGCAATACAAAAACTTGTAAAATCAAATCTCCGTCTTGTAATCAGCATCGCTAAGCATTATATCGGAAACGGAGTACTCTTTATGGACTTGGTTCAGGAAGGAGCATTGGGACTTTTAAAGGCTGCTGAAAAGTTCGATTATACGAAAAATTTTAAATTTTCAACTTATGCAACGTGGTGGATTAGGCAAACAATTTCAAGAGCTATTGCAAATAATTCAAGAACAATAAGGATTCCGGTCCACATGATAGATAAAATAAAGTCATACAAACGTCTTTACTCAAAACTTTTTATGGAACTTGACAGAGAGCCTAGCGATGAAGAATTGTGTGAGCATCTTAAAATTTCAAAGAAAAAATTGTCAGGTATTAAAAAGGCTGTTTTTAATGAACCGATAAGTCTTGAAACACCTGTTACTGACGATTTGAATCTTACCGATTTTATAGAAGATACAAGTTATCACTCACCTGATTCTTATGTGGAAAAAGATTGTATGAGCGCAGATATTATCCGACTTTTCGATAATCTGGATAATCGAGAAAAGAAAATAATATCCCATCGTTTTGAAATCAATAACAGTAAATACATGACCCTCGAACAACTGGGCTCTGAAATGGGGTTTTCTAAAGAAAGAATCAGACAACTTGAATCAAAAGCGCTCCAGAAATTGCGTGAAAAAGAAGAAATTAAACATTATCGTGATTATATCGCTTAAAAATTATATTCTCATACTAATATACTTTAATACTCTATGACGCACAGCTTTCTTCTCATAAAGAAAGCTTTCTTTTTTTAGGTCATATCTGTTTTCTTTCTTAAAAAGGCAATAAGGACAATAAGGCATTGAGATATGGTTATATCAATAATTTTAGAATATTTATTTTAATCAGCAAATGAATTTATTTTTATTAAAAATCAGGTTTTTAGAGGTCACCTTAAATAATCTTTAAATTCCTTATTTACTCCAAAAGAATATCCACAGCCCTCTAAGGTTTTACCGTTATTTTTTATAAAATCAGGAATAATAAACGGGTATTCCCTGCAAAACATTGAACGAATCCAATATGCTCCGCACTTTCCGTCCGGTTTTAGTGATTTACAAACAAAAGTTAACGCACCGTCTGTTTTATCAACCCCTGATATTTCAAACATATTCATTCGCTTATTTTTTGTTTTTGCAATCTCAAACTGTTCTTTTGTTTTTATTAGTTTATCTTCGTCGTAAAATACAATTGAGCGGCAACATTTTCCGCAAGCCCTACACTTCCCCTTGAGAACGTACTTTGAAGAAAAAATCTTATTATATAAAAATTTCAGATGCTGAACTATCTCTTTTAATTTCATATTCTAATCTAAAATTGCAAATAATTGCATTTCATTCTTAATATTTTATAATAAATATAGTGAATAGTGAATAGTGAATGGATACATTCCTTTTAGCTTTAGCTATTCATTGATATTAGAGAGTAGACATATTTTAATAATAACATAAAATAATAGTGTAAAGTTATGAAAATTGATTGGAAAAATAAAAAAGTTTTAATTTTGGGTTTTTCATTGAGCGGAAAAGCCGCTGCAAAATATTTAAGTGAAAAATGTCCACAAGTGTTTATTACAGAGGCAAGAGAGAGAAAGCCCGAAGATGAAAAAGAGGTTAAAACGTTAGAATCCCTCGGTGTGAAAATTGAGTTTGGAAAACACTCTGAAAAATTTACGTCAGGAGTAAATATAGCTGTTGTGAGTCCATCATTCCCGCTTGACAATGAGTTGTATATAAAATTAAAGAAGCAAGGGGTTGATATTATTTCAGAACCTGATTTGGCTTATTTAGAAAGCAATACTCCGTTTATATCAATAACCGGAACTAACGGCAAAACAACAACAACAGCACTTGTTTCACATATTTTATCAACTCAATACAATGCTCCTGTGTGCGGGAACATAGGCTGCCCACCAATATCTTTAGTTAAAGATAATCCTGATTACTTTGTTTGTGAAATTAGTTCATATCAAGCTGAACACAGCAAATATTTGCAATCCGGAATTGCTTGTTGGACTAATTTTACTCCCGACCACATCACATGGCATAAAACACTGAATAATTATTTTAATGCAAAAGCAAAACTGTTTGAGGTAAATAATATTAAGTTTTCAATATTAAACGGGAATGACAATGAATTATTAAAATTCTCTAAAAGTGATAAATGTAACGGAAAAATTTACCTTTTTGACAAAGAAACAGACAATTCTTCCTACATAAAGAACGGGGCAATATATTTTAAACGTAACGGCGAAGAAGAAAAAATAATCAATTTAAAGGAATGTTCTTTGGTGGGACATCATAATTATCAGAATATAATGTGCGGAGTGATTATAGCAAAACTTACAGGTATTACAAATGAAAATATAAAATCAGCTATAATGTCCTTCAAAGCACCGGAACACAGACTGGAAAAAGTCAGAGAATATAACGGAATAACATTCTATAATGATTCAAAAGCGACAAATCCTGAAGCATCAATTGTTGCTATTGAATCATTTAATAACCAAAATGTAGTGTTAATTGCCGGCGGGAGAGATAAATTAACTGACTTGAAGGAATTTTGTAATTCCGTAAACAAACATATAAAAACAGTCATTCTTATCGGTGAAGCTACTGAAAGATTTGAGAAAAACTTAAAAAATAACGGTTTTTCTAATATAATAAAAGCAAAAACAATGGAAGGTGCAATTGATAAATCAATTGAGCTCAAACCTGATGTAGTTTTGTTATCACCTGCTTGTGCAAGTTTTGACATGTTTACAGGTTATGAAGAAAGAGGAAAAGTTTTTAAAGACTATGTATTATCAAAAAGATAACAACAGAAGATTAAGAAATATAACAAAGCAAGAAATCCTTATTACAAAACCGGATAAGGTTCTTACCATAGTCGTGTTCTTTTTGGTTGTAATGGGAGTAATGTCTGTATTCTCAGCAAGTGTGCCAAAGTGCATAAATTTGGGAATTTCACCTTTACATTTCACTCTTGTACAACTTATAAGTGTTGTTATTGGTTATTTCTTAATGAAAATAATGTGTAACTTTGATTATAAACGATTATTAGGTGTAACAAATGCTTTTGCACTGCTTGTCATCGCATTACTTGTAATAGTCCATGCGACAGGTGATATTGTAAACGGGGCACAAAGATGGATTAGCGTAGGACCGTTTAGCTTACAGCCGTCAGAGATGGCAAAGCCTGCGGTTGTTATGTTATTGGCAAAAGTGTTTTCTAAAGATGCGGATTTAACAGACTCAAAGAAATGGTCAGCTTTCTTACTAATACTTATTATGGTATTTTTCATATTTAAGCAGCCTAATTTAAGTATGGTAATGTTATTATTCATAACATCAGTTGTGATGTATCTTATGGCAGGGGGTTCCGCAAAACTTATCGGATGCGGATTTTTTACAATGATTGGTTTAAGTTGTATCGGAAGTTTACTTCAACCATACCAATTACAACGTATCCGAATTTGGTTAAATCCGGAAGTTGATCCGCTCGGAGCAGGATATAATATTATTCAATCAATGGTAGCCTTTGCATCAGGCGGGCTCTGGGGGTGCGGATACGGAGCATCTAAACAAAAACTTGCTTGGTTACCGGAAGCACATACTGACTTTATTTTTGCCGTTATCGGAGAAGAACTTGGTTTCATCGGTTGTGTACTCTTAATAGGGCTATTCTGGACAATTCTTCAACGTGGGTTTGATATAGCTTCGAAATGTCCTGATATGTACGGTAAATTACTCGCTGCAGGTTTGACTTTCTCTATTTGTTTTCAAGCATTTTTAAATATGAGTGTTGCAAGTTCCATGTTACCGGCGACAGGTGTTCCATTACCGTTTATTAGCTATGGCGGGACATCAATCATAATTACACTTACAATGATAGGAATATTATTGAATATCTCTAAAAATAAAATACAAACAATAAGGGTGGTAAATCAAGATGTCTAAAACTTTTTTTATTACAGGCGGTGGTACAGGCGGACATATTTATCCGGCTATTGCTGTGGCTGACGAACTTATTAAAAATCCGGAGAATATTGTATATTATGTTGGAAATCCTCATAATCTGGAATATTCTATTTCAAAGAAAAAAGGTTATAATTTTTTACCGGTAAATGTTAGCGGAATGCCTCGTAAATTTAGTTTTGAATTTATTACATGGGGGATTCAACTTATCGGAGCAATAATAAAAAGTTTTTATTATCTTTTGAAATATAAACCTAATATGATATTTGGGACAGGTGGCTATGTTTCTGCACCAATATTACTGGCGGCACTATTGCAAAAGAAAACGCCGTATATGCTTCACGATTGTGACATGCAACCGGGGATTGTTACCCGAAAACTTGCACCAAAAGCAAAAATTGTATCTCTTGCCTTTGAAGGCGCTAAGAAATTTATTAAAAATCGGAATTGCTATGTTAACGGAAATCCTTTAAGACCCGAATTTAAAACACTTGATAAGCAAACGGCAAAAGAAAAACTCGGCTTTAATAATGACAAATTATTAGTTTGTGTTATGGGTGGTTCTCAGGGTTCAAAATCTATTGACAGGGCTTTTGTTGAAATTATAAAAGAATTGTCAAATGACTATGGAATACAAATTATTTTTCAAACAGGACAAAAGAATTATAATAATGTCATAAATCGTTTAATGAATATCTACAAGGATTTTGATAAAGATAATAATGTAAAGGTACGTCCTTACTTTGATGACATGATAACAGTTGTTAAAGCATCCGACATAGTTATTTCAAGAGCGGGCTCGCTAAGTTTATCAGAAATTTTTGCCTCAGATGTAGCGCCTGTCTTAATTCCGTATCCTTTTGCTGCAGCCGACCATCAAAGAAAGAACGCAAAATATGTTTTGGAAAATAATGCGTGCATTTATTTAGAAGATTCTGATACCGATCCTAATTCATTATTAAAAATATTACTGGACTTATATAATAATCCTGAAAAAGTTAATGAGTTAAAAACGCAATCATCAAAATTAGCAAACCCTGATGCGTTAAAGAATATAATGGAACAAGTTTACAGAGTTTCAAAATATAATGACTAGAATTTAATTACAGTGATTATGTACTTAATCGGCAAAAGGTAGAAACTGTCTAAAAAGTTACTGATAAAGTAATTAAGAAAGGATAAATTCTTAGTCACTTAGTGACTATAAATTATGGCTTGTATTTTGTACTAACAGATATGATATTAAAATTGTTGTCCCATTCTATTGAACCATCAATATCTAATTTATGATAATCATAAACATTTTCTACATATTTAGGTTTAAACATATTTTTTTGTCCGAGTATTTTTACAATATCCGGAACAAGTGTTGTACTTCCCGCTAATGTTCCGTCTTTTGAGGTTGCTTTAACTCCATCATAATAAATTTTTTCATCAGCAAAATATGTTTCTTTAATATTACTATGCGTTACAGGCAGTGCATCGCTTATCAAAATTATTTTATCTTCCGGTTTTGTTCTGAACGTAAGATTAAGAATATCATCGGATAAATGCACCCCGTCGGCTATAACCTCAGTATACAGATTGTCATTAACTAATGCGGAAACTGATGTTGAGTTCCCTCTGTGACTTATTCCACTCATTGCATTAAAAAGATGTGTAACACCGTCACATTTTGACAAATCTCCGCCTGTACAATGACCCGCCTGTACTTTTACATTCTTTGTCTTTAAATAATCGATAAGATTAATATCTAATTCAGGAGCTAATGTTACTATTTTTATAAAATCATCGTCGAGTTTTGAATAATTTTCTTTTGTTAATTCAAGAAAATGTTTTGGATTATGTATACCTTTTTTTTCAGGATTTATAAAATTCCCTTCAAGATGTATGCCCAATATTTTAGCACACGCACCTGATTGTTTTTGAGCAGCTTCGTTTATAACACCGATTTGACGCTTTAGATTATCAATACTGTCTGTAACAAGCGTTGGAAAAAATCCTCCAATCCCCCTCGGTAAGAGTTCTTGAGATACAGACAATAAATCATTTACACCCGCTTTATTAAAATCTACCCCAAAACACCCATGAATATGTTGTTCGATTATTAGTTTTGTCTTCATAAGCCCTTTCGTAAATCCTTTGCAAAATCCTAAATTAGTATTCGGAAATTTATGTTGAAATATATCCGCGGATTTTACAGTCATACGATTAATATTTTTATTTGTGTTTACTTTTACTTGCTTTTGGATATAGGCAGAACACACTTCTGATGGATTAACCTTCATAATTTTACAATAATATAAGTTTGTTTTAAATACAATTTTTTAACAAATTAATATAAAAATATTAATTTTTGTAAATATATTATGAGAAATTCTAAAGTTTTACTTAGTAACATCCGTAGTACTAGTTGTTGATAAAATTTATTTGGGGTACGTGATGTCAATAAATGCAATAAACAGCTTTAACAGATTTCAATTTCCGAATCAACAAGATCAAATTAAACCGGAAACAAAACAACACATGAAAGAATTAGGAATAGATGAACAATCTGTTCGAACTGAAACTCAAGCACAAAATAAAATTAGAGAAAAAGAAGATAAAATTAAAAAAGAAATGAGAGAACAACTTCAAGCTCAAGCAGGCTCACAAATTCAAACAGCTCAAGCAGGTTCTCAAATTCAACAACCGCAACAAGTTCAAGACCCGAATAAGACAGAAAAAGTTGACGGAGTAAGCCAATCTCAACAAATTCAAGAACCAAAGGGAATTGAGCAACAACACGCTATTCATAATCAACAACAGGGCGATGAACATGTAAAAGCATTTGCAGGTTCTAACGCTCAACAAACGCTTCAAGCTATTCCTTTCCAACAAGGAAGTGAACTTGTCGCTATGTATAATAAATTTAAACTTGGTTTAATCTAATAACGATTTTATATAATTTTCTCCAAATATAAATATGAAGGTGTCTAAGAGTTAAACTTATATGGATACCTTCTTTTTATATATTCAAAAACCCTAAAACCGTTTTTGTCATATCGGGTTTTAGGGTTTTAACTTAAATTGACTTAATTTTATTGAAACATTCCTTATAACAACCCGACGGATTTGTGTTTTTCTACAATGGCTTCAACCATTATATCGAGTTTAGAATAATCTTCTTTTGTTAGTTTTCCTTTAACTTGAACAGGTTCAATAATATCAAGTTTTAATTTTGCTAATAACTCTCCAAGTATATCAAATAACTTCCCGCCCCAGCCGTATGAACCAACGAACGACGCAAATTTTGCTTTTGGTTTTAGTACACTTGCCAAATATGCAATATTAACACTGGCAGGATGCGGTCCGGCAAGAACCATTGATGTTCCCATAACAATTGTCGTCGCATCTATTAAAGTCATCGCTAAATCACCTAAGTCGCCCCTAATGATATCATATTTAACAGTGTCAATTCCTTTTTTATTAAGTTTTTCTGATAAATATTCAATCATTTCTTTTGTACTTCCGTACATTGAAACATAAGGCAATGCAACAAGATTTTTACCTAAATCAGATGTCCAATCCGAATATAAATCAAGAATATATTTTGGGTCTTTATAAACAGGACCGTGACTTGGTAAAATAATTTCAACGTCCATTTCTTTTATAACTTGAAGATATTTTTTACACATAACTCTAAATGGCATCATTATTTCCGCATAATATCTTTTTGCACTCTTGGTTAGTTCTTCTGACGGTTTTGCTATAACATCATCAAAAGTATAATGTGCTCCTAAAAAGTCGCAAGTAAAAAGCAGTTTATCTTCTTTAATATAAGTGAACATTGTATCCGGCCAATGAACATTTGGTGCGGGGGTAAATGATAAAGTTTTATTACCAAGTGACAATTCATCACCGGCAGCCACTATCATAATTCTGTTTTCATCAAGATGTAACATTGATATCAGATTTCCTTTACATGTTGCATTTGTAACAACCATAGCCTCCGGATATTTTTCCAATAATCTTGGTAAAGCGCCTGAATGATCTTGTTCACCATGGTTTGCAATAATATAATCAACTTTTGTTACCCCGTTTTCATCAAGGTTTTTGAAATATTCATCAATCATTGGCGGATACATCGAATCAATGATTGCAACCTTTTCCAAACCTTTTATCAGATAAGAATTGTAACTTGTCCCATGCTCTAACGGAATAAGTTCATCAAAAATCGGTCTTTCTGTATCATTAAGCCCGCAATAATACACGTCTTTTATTATTTCTTGAAATTTCATATAAAACTCCTCTCAAAATTTTTTAACAACTAAATTATATCATGAACCTTCTTATATAAGAGAATCTATAAATTGTTAACATTAAGCTAATTTTGTGGAATACAAACTTATTATATTTTCTCTAAATCAATGATTATCAAAAAGTGTCTTTTGTTCTTTGCTATATGATGTTTTCTATTTGATTGATAAAAACCGCTAAAATATTATAACGAAGATAATACAAATTTTTTAGAACGGCTTTTTCAATTGCTTTTTGAAAATTTTATTAATTTATATACGAAACCCGCTATTTTTAATTACTTTCATTGTACGGCAGGTATTACGATAAAAACGATGTTTGTTTCTTATCATTGTATCAGTTATTGTATTATCCTTGGGAATATATGAATACGAAATAATCGTTCCGTCTTTAGGGACAGAATCCGTAAAAAAGTTTTTATTCACTGGCTCATGTAAATTATTTGATTTTGTAAATTGGGGTACGACACATGCGGAAACAAATATTCCAATAGCTGATAATAAAAATTTTCTCATACTTCTTTAATACACCTGAATATAATAAATTTACTCAAATTTATTATAGTTTTACAATTATTTACAAATAATATAAAATTGTAAATTATAGTTTATCGGCTTTCAGCCGCTAAAAGTGATTAAGTGACTAGGTGATTAAGTGATTAAGAAATTAGAAATTCTTAGTCACTTAGTCACGGTTCACTTAGTCACTGTAAATTATAGTTTAGCGGCTTTCAGCCGCTAAACTATAATTTACGAAAATAACCTAAATGTTCGTTCAACATTATCTTTAGCAACAGTTTTCAAGGTTTCCATCTCTTGCTTAATGGCATTTCTTTCAGCATCAAATGCCGCAAGATCAGTATCATATTTTCTATCCTTAAGGTCAATCCGTTTCATATCTGCTTCGTATTTTGCTTCAGCTTTTTTGAGCAATACTTCGTCAGATATTTCTTGCAAAGAAGTATTTGTAGCGACACTTGTATCAACCCACTCGTTTTTGCTTACCATTTTTAAATATCCAAACCCGCCATTTATAACGTTCACAAGCCAATCTTTATTTTGAATCATATTGTCAGGCACAATCTCACAACCGCCTGCGGATTTTATAGCATTATAAATATTAATAAAATATTGATATTTTTGAGCAGAAGTCATTGTTTCAGCCCCAAACACATAATTGGTTTGGATATAAATCTCATTGTCGCTGCTATTTGGAGCGGAGGATGCTATTCCGTTAGTAATTTTATAGTTGCTGTTTACATAGTCGTATGAATCACCATATAAAATAATAGAGCCAAAGAAATTGTAGAAATCAGCTTTTTTTAAGGTGATAGAATCTTTATTATCATGCGGGTTAACAACTGTCACTGTGTCAGATGTAACGTTTATAACAGAGTATGCATGTTGTTCCATTATCCCTAGGTCATGATCAACTTCTGTTTCGCTTTGTTTTGTTCCGATTACAAGATTAGAAACCGTTCCATTTTGGTACTGTGCCCACAAATCATTAAATAATATTTGGTTAAACCCAACCGTTACACAATTGTCAATTCCTAACACATATTTGGATACAATATGAAAGTTCTTAGAATCTCCGGTACTATAATCATCTGTATTAGTTCCATTCATATTGTATCCTTCAGCACTGATTAATTTTTTGAATCCGGCTTCAAGAACACTGATATCTTTATCACCTATTGATGCATCTGACGTGATATCACTAGGATATACTGTTGTTGTTGCACCGCTTTTTATGAATTTTACCGTCCAATTAGAACCGTTATCTGTTATACTAAAATAGTTTCTAAATTGACCTTTGTTATTTATAGAATTTACCAGAGATAAGAACTGACAATCCCCATAATACCGTTGCATAATCCAATCCAAATTTCCATCTGTTGAATTATAACTGGAAACAGTTTTTTCAATTCCGGAAACAGTATTTGATGTATAACTCAGTAAAGTGTCAGTGCCTCCTTCACCGGATATAGTGTTATTTGACCCTTTATATACTTGTATATAATCATTACCTGAACCGGCAAAAATTTTGTTTCCGGAGCTTTGCTGTTCGTGGCTTGAATATGATGAATCTTGCGCTCCGCCAATTCTTATTTTATCATTACCGTCAGCTGTATTAACAGTATTATTATTACCTAAAAGAATTATGTCATCAGCTTGTGAAGCTGATGCTGTTATACTAAGGTTATCACCTTTAATAACAAGCCTGCCGTTTTTTAAGTAGGTAAATGTAGCGTTTTGATTTGAGTCTGAAGTAATTGTATAAGAATAATCTCCACCGTTAAAGGTATCTTTAAGCGTTAATGTTACGGGGCTGGAAGAAATTGCTGCTGATTTAGTATCATTCATATTAAGAATAATATTTGTATTACTTGATGGGGTAGGGGTAGGGGTAGGATTTGACGGAACTGTCGGGGTAACAGTTGTGTTTTGATCAGAAACAGCAGGCGGGGTATAGTTTGATAGTGCAGATGCAAATTCTTCTGCACTGTCGGAATTTTCGTATGCGGTTTTTATTGCTTGCGGAACATACATAAAACCGTTCTCTACTGAAAATAATCCATATTGCTCAGATGAAGAGCCAAAACACAGGTCGTAGTAACTAGCATCGTGATAAGTCACTGAACCATCTGTGTTTAATGATTTATATTGGATTTTTGTTGCATCTAATGCATTAAGATAATCTTCATATACACGTTTTGACTCATTCGCCATTTGCAATTTTTGAGCTTCAAGGCGCGCTGCTTTATACTCAATTTGATGCATACGAGCGGTTAAATTCAATAATCTCGCTTGTGACGATGATAATCCCATTTAGTTAATTTTCCTTTTTATTAATCCTAATTTCGCAATATAATAGGACTGATACAAAATGTATGACGGTCATTTTCAGGATAAACTTTAAGGGATTTTATAATTTTGTAACATGTCGTAATGTTTGAATTTTGAATTTTTTAAATTTTAAATTAACAAAAATAATGGAATAAATATCAATTCTCGTGCTGTTTAAACGGATGATAGAAAAAATTAGGACGCATTTATTATGCAAACGAACACTAAAAAAGAGGCTGACTATGTAGCCGACCTCTTTGCTAAAATATTTCGAAAAAGCTATTAAACAGCTTTTTGAACCTTACCTGCTTTTAAACACGAAGTACAAACTGTCATTTTCCTTACAGTTCCGTTATCATTAACCCTAATAGATTGTAAATTAGGGATTTGTCTGTGTACTATTTGTTTATTTGAAAAAGTTCTTTTCGCTGCTTTAATCGGTGCTTTACCACAAACTTCACATTGTTTTGACATAATAAGTCCTTCCTTATATAACTAGTGTAACTATACAATATCGTAAAGATATTTATATTACAAGAGGTTTGTAAATAATATTAAGTACAAACTTACTATATTCTATTTTTCCAAACTCCGCCTTGCCTGTCAACAACAGCATCATAACAAGACCAAATCCTAAATATGCCGGTTAAACCCAATAATGCATGCGTAAGATTTTTTTCGTAACTTTGATCATTTATTGCCTGCCCAATTCCGGGCCATATTATAAGTGACAATGCCCCCGCCCCTATTGAACGACCTGATACTTTCCCATTTTTGCCATGTGTACCGGCAAGTGTTGGCAACCCTATTGACAACAAACCTAAAATCATTATTGATACTAAAAACTTCTTCATTTTCTCCCCTTTCTTTACACTGCTGTTCATGATAATTTTGTTAATATAAATGAAACCTCTCTTTATAGTGCCACTTTAAGATTTTTGTGTTTATTCGGACTTAAATTTTCACGTCACCTTGAACTCGCTTCAAAGTCTTACTAAAACTTGCTAAAAACATTATCTTCAAAAAAAGATTCCGAAACAAGTTCGGAATGACCTTTTTATTATCTCGGACAGTAGTGCCTTTCTTTAATATAATTATAGCATATCTTACTATAGAGTATTAATTTTATGCTAATGTAATAAGTTTAAAATATTGTAAGAAAGAGGATAAAGTTATTATATATCTTCTCGAAACATACCATACATGCTAAAAATAGCAATTAATCCTGAAGCCCCAACAAGTGTATAAACTATCCTTGAAAGAACACTCATTTCTCCAAAGATTGCAGCAACTAAATCAAATCCGAAAACACCGATTAACCCCCAATTAATTGCTCCTATAACCATTAAACTAAATGCGATAATTTTTAAAGTTCTCATTGTTATTCTCCTTTCTAAAAAGCAGAATAACTCTATTCTAATTTTTAAACATTCCCTTGCCGGCTAATAATTTTTTCTTTAATATCTTGTTCCCTAACGATAGCCCGAAATCCGTATAGTATAGGAAGTGTCGGCTAAACTTTTTATAGCCGTACATCACGGCAATTGTGGCAATATCATCTTAAAAAGATGTTTTGGACCTCGGGCACTCGTTTGGAATATTATTTTATAATTAATTTTGTACATCAATCTTACCTGTATATGATTTTAATCTATTGAACGCATTTTCGGTAATAACATGTTCAATTCTGCAAGCATTTTCAGAAGCTTCATCATCAGAAAGCCCTAAGATATTTTCAAAAAATCGTGTAAGAACTTTATGCCTGTCAATAACTGACTTTGCTTTTTTTATCCCTATTTCGGTTATGTCAATTTTCCCATATCTTTCATAATTGATATACCTTTTCTCCGCCAATCGCTGAAGTGCATCTGTAACTGATGCTCTCGAAACGCCAAGCTCTTTAGAAATTTCTATAGCTTTTACGCTCCCATTTGATTGGAGTTTGTTATATATACATTCTATGTAATCTTCTAATCCTGAACTTAACTCTAATTGTTCCATAATATAATTTCAATTCTTTGTTAGCTTAAACTAACATCAATATTAGCATGCGATTTTAAAAATGTCAAGTATGGCTAACATTCTTATTCCCTTATAACTTTCCCAAAAAATAATCTCAATCCACCAAAATTTTTACCAAGAGTTTGTCTTATTCCGCAAGATATCGCATTTGCATTATTTATCAGTTCCTTTGTATTTTCTACTACAGAGTTAATATTTGGGATTGTCTTATTAAATTCATCTACCGTAGAGGAAATATTCTCGGTAAAATTATGAAACCCACCGGTTGAGTTCTCAATATTATTAAACGTGTTACTCAATTGTTCTTCAAGTATTACATTGTCTATTTTTTTTGTCACATTACTTATATTTGATGTGGTTTCTTTAAAATTATATGAAGCACTCTTTAAGTTATCTCGATTTTCTTGAAGAATTTCCTGCAAAAGCACGAATAACCCAAAAATTGCTTCAAGTGATGAATTTAAATTTCCGGAAGCTAATGTGAGATTATTTTTTATCTTATCTAAATCTTCCGGATTCTGGTTTTTTATGTATTCTTTTATATCTATTGTTGACTTTCCATTGATATAAGAACCGTCACTAATAAATCTGTCAGACGGAGTTTGGGGATATAAAAGCTCTATATAATCAAATTCTTTATCATTTTTTATACGTTTTTTTAAAATAGCTGTCGTATTTAAAGGCAGTTTTAACTTCCGTGAATTTAATATAATTCTCACATGAGTTTTTTTTGAATCAAAACTATGATATTTGTCCGTTACTCTGCCTACTACTATACCTTTATAGTAAATCGGGATTTTTTCATCAAGCGGACGGATATCTTGAAACACAGCTGTTATATGAAGATGAGAAAGATAATTTAGTCCCGCTAAAAATAATCCCATCAAAACTAATAAAAAAATACATACATAATTTTTCATGATATTTAATATGATAATTATTTGTATACAAATTTATATTAGCCAATAGAGTTAATTTATAGTGACTATGCTTTTACCAGCAAAGACATTGATATTACTGAGTAGTAGTCAGGCACTGCTTGATAAAATACTATTAAAGTGATTTAGACAATAGCAATTCTTAAACACTTAATCACTGTAAATTATAGTTTTGAGGCTACCACTTCTAAACTAAATTTACTATTTGTATATCTGAAGTATATACCTTGTATTTACTATATTTCAGAGTGTAACAATATTAATTAAAAAAGGCAATTTTAGAATAAAAAAAATC
>CACZPS010000046.1 GCA_902783125.1 uncultured bacterium
AAATTCTTAGTCACTTAGTCACGGTTCACTTAGTCACTGTAAATTATAGTTTAGCGAGCAAAGCTCGCTAAACTATAATTTACCACTATAAACTATCTTAATAGGTTCAATACCTTGTGAGCGAAGAACAAAATCACAAAGTTCTCTAATCGCTCCACGACCGCCATTTTTTGTGGATATAAAATTACATTTACCCCTGACTTCTTCAACTGCATCATTTGGACAACATGCCAGTCCAACTTTTTCTAATATACATATATCAGGTAAATCGTCACCCATATAAGAAACGTTTTCGGGGGTAAATCCGTATTTTTTCATAATATCTTCCAATACAGATAATTTATATTTTACTCCTTGATGAAGTTCAGTAATACCGAGGTTTTTTGCTCTATGAGTAACAGTTCCGTTTTCTCTTGCGGTAATAATTGCGGTAATTATTCCGGCTTTCTGAACGCAGGCTATACCTTGTCCGTCTTTTGCATTAAAATGTTTTGTTTCCTTGCCGTTCTCATCATAAATAATACTTCCGTCTGTGAACACACCGTCAACATCAAACGCCATTAGTTTTATTTTACTTGCTTTTTCTTTTAAGTTTTCGTTATTATTATCTGTCATTATTAACCTTTATTATATAGTCGGACTTTGCCCGACCAAATATTTCCACTTTCTACTTTTAACTTTCCACTTATTAAACGACTCCGGCTTTAAGTATATCGTGGATATGAACGACTCCTATCGGTTTTCTATCATCATTTACAACAGGTAAGGTCGTAATAGAATATTTTTCCATCAGATGTAAAGCTGACGCTGCAAAATCAGTAGTCTGAACTGTTTTTGGATTAACTGTCATAACCTCTTTTGCTAATAACTTTGAGATATCAGGATATTTAAGCACGGTTCTTCGGATATCACCATCAGTAAGCATGCCTGATAATCTGCCTGAATTATCTATAATCATTGCCATACCGAGTTTATAGTCTGAGATGAGTTTTATAAGCTCTGTAAACTTCATATTCTCATCAGCGATAGGAAGTTTTCTGTTTTCAGTCATCATAAGGTCTGATACATGGTATTTTATACCTTTACCTAATGCTCCTCCAGGGTGATAGATTAAGAAATCTTCTGCTGTAAATCCACGTTTTTCCAACAAACATACGGCAAGCGCATCACCCATAGCAAGTGTTGCTGTTGTACTTGCAGTAGGGGCCTTACCTAATGGGCATGCTTCTTTTTCAACAGAAATATCCAACACACATTCACCTGCTTTGGCTAAAGTTGATGTTAGATTTCCAGTCATAGAGATAATCGGCACCCCAAATCTTTTAATTAGCGGTAAAAGATTTAATAATTCCTGAGTTTCACCGCTATTTGAAATAGCAATAACTAAATCTTCACGGGTAATAATTCCGCTATCACCGTGGGTGCTTTCTGCGGGGTGAAGGAAATACGACGGTGTGCCTGTCGAAGTCAGTGTTGCGGCTATTTTTTTACCGATAAGTCCTGATTTACCCATGCCTGTAATGATTACTCTGCCTTTACAGTTGTACATAAGATCTATTGCTCTGTCAAAATCACGACCGAGCGAGTTTTTTAGTCTTAAAATTGCGTTAGCTTCGATATCAAACACTTCGCAAGCCACTTTTGTTATATCAATCACTTTCATTATCTACCTCAGTTTCCCTAACTGTCTTTATTATATAGCAAAATTTTGATTTGGTAAATTATAGTTTAGCGAGCGAAGCTCGCTAAACTATAATTTACAGTGACTAGGCTTAAGTGAATAGATAATTTAATCTATTCACTATTCACTATTCACTGTTTATCGAAGGACAAAGTCCTTCGATAAACTATAATTTACTCACCCATAACTTTTACAATTACACGTTTTCTGCGTTGTCCGTCAAATTCCGCATAATAAATCTGCTGCCAAGGTCCGAAATCAAGTCGACCCTCTGTTATAGGAACTATAACCTCATGACCTATCAATAAACTCTTTAAATGACTATCTCCATTAGTTTCTCCCGTATTATGATGGTTATAATTTATATCAAACGGTGCTAAATCTTCAACCCATTTATCTATATCTTCTATCAGACCATACTCTGCATCATTAACATAAACCCCCGCTGTTATGTGCATAGCGGATACCAGAACCATACCCTCTTTTATTCCGCTGTTTTGCACAATTTCTTGCACTTTTCTTGTTATATTTATATATTCTCTGTGATGTTCGGTATTAAACCATAAATATTCCGTTGCAAATTTCATTTTATTCTCCTTGTAATAACCTTATAACAGCATTATAAACATCCTCAACTAACGGATAATTTGTACATTCGTTTGTATTTTTAGGGCACTTTCTTTTGTGACAAGGCGGACAAATCTTTTTTGCAGAAAGCGAAATATATTTATCCTCACTTCCTAACGGTGCATACAAACTCTCAGGAGTCGAACAAAAGATTGATACAATTTTAGGTTTTTGAACCGCCCACGCAAGATGTGTTGTACCGGAATCCATTGAAATAACTAAATCTGCCCTTGATAGCAACTCTTGCAGTTCCTCTAAATTTGTCTTTCCGCAAAGATTTATATACCCGTTATCAATATAAGATAACAACTCTTTATCATTTTCTGTCCCCGTCAAAACTATATTATAATCACCTTTGAGTCTTATAAGTAAATCTCTCCATTTATCCCGATTCCAATGCTTTGTTATCCACGTTGTTGCGGGGGATGCGACAATAAGTTTTTTTGTGAAATCTATTCCTTTTAATAGCTCTGTAACTTTTGATTTTGAAATATCTGATGTTTCCGGTAAGGTTACTTTTATATCATTAACATCTATCCCTAAATATTGAGCATATTTAAGATATCCCTTAACAGCATGCGGTTCATAACCAACCCTTGTTGAATCTATAACTTCATTCCCGCCTAAAATAGCGAATTCTCGATAATTTTTTGCCACAATTCGCCTTTTTGCTCCGCTAAATACCATCCAATAAAGACTTTTTAATATCAATTGAGTATCCAGCGCTATATCAAACTTTTCTTTTCTTATAGACCTGATAATTGATATATATTCAAAAAAATTCCTGATAGGATTTTTTGATTTCTTCCATTTTTCAATTGGTGCCAGTATAACTTTATCCACACAAGGATTATTTTTAACAAGATTATAACCTTTTTCTGACACTAGCCAAGTAACTTCGTATCCTGCATCTGTGAGCGCATTTGCAAGCGGGATTGTGAATATTACATCTCCCATTGCACTCAATCTTACAAGTAAAACTTTTTGTTTATTCATAAATTAATTGTAGGGGTAAATAGGTCAATAGTGGAGATTTTAACGTGTTTTTTAATGATTCTGTTACATTTCTTAATAATACTTATACAAAAAGGCAATTTTTCTATTTAGATATACTTTATATATACATAGGAAATAAATATAAATTAGGATATTACTTATAGGAGTATATAAATATGGGTATCGATTTTGGCAAATTTATCAGTGCAGCAAAAAATGCAATCCACTCATCAGCGAGTATTCAAGGTGATAGAGAACTTATTGATAAAGATAAAAAAACAAACGAAAATAGAGAAGGTGAAATTGCAAAAGCAATGCTTACTGGACTTAATAAAGCAGCTGCAAAATCTGTGGTAGGGCTAGATACTATTGAATTTGCACAAAATAAAGAAAATTATGAAAAATTCATTAGTGAAGCTAAAAATGAAGCGGCATTATTCACTGATGATGTAGAAATTTTAGCTGACTTAATGGGCGCATTGTCTGAAATAGCTCCTGAATTGGATATGTCAAAAATTGAAAAATATAATAAAGAGCATCCTGTATTATCGGAGGATAACATATTCGAAACAATTACAACAAGCACAGATGGTGGATATGTTGGTTTAGATACAGAATCATTTAATACAATTTCTAAAACATTGGGAGAAAGCGCGGGCGATGTATTTAGATACATGTCAAATGCAATTAAAGATGGCAGTGCAAAGAGAATTAGCGATAATATCGAAGAAATGAAAAAAGATATTAAAGGCGCACGAAATGTAATGAATGCAATGTCTGAATTATTAGGAAATGATATTATGTCTATGGCTCCGAGTTATTCAGAAACAAAAGCGACATCTGATAAATCAACGTTCGACGAAATAACGGAATTTATGAAAGAAGATAATAAATAAATGCGTAAGTCAGTAGGGTAGATTTTAGTCTACCAAAGAAAATGGAGGAATTCGAATAAGAAAACAGCTTTATATAACAAAGATTTTATCGAAAGTGTGCGCCGTATGTTTGCAGCTCCTTTCAATAGCAAATATGCGGAACGGCACACAAGTAGAGTCCCTTATGGGATATGGGAATAAGATAGTAAGATAAGGTTCGGACGGCTAGACCGTCCTTTTCTTTTGTAAATTATAGTTTATCAGCCGAAGGCTGATAAAAGTGATTAAGTGATTAAGTGATTAAGTGATTAAGAAATTCTTAGTCACTTAGTCACGGTTCACTTAGTCACTGTAAATTATAGTTTAG
>CACZPS010000047.1 GCA_902783125.1 uncultured bacterium
TGAATAGACAATTTAATCTATTCACTATTCACTGTTCACTATTCACTGTTTATCGAAGGACAAAGTCCTTCGATAAACTATAATTTATTTATGCTAAAATATTTAATGTGAGAGAAGATATATACACAAAAAAAGAACGACAGTTCAAAACTTTTACAAAAAGAATGGGGAAAACAAACGGTGTTATGGCACTGTTTGGGATAGCATTGATTTGTTATCTTTTTTTTATCCAAGTCGTTGATTTAAAGCATTATAGAGCAAAGGCAAAACGTCAATATCAGTATAGCAGCATTGTTATGCGTGGTGATATTTTTGATCGTAACGGAATCAAACTAGCAACCGATACTGTTTATTATGACGTTTATGCCAGGCCTAAAGACTTTAATGACAAAGTTCACACAAAAGAAGAATTAGCTACTTTGTTAGCTCCACATTTAAATATGCCTCCATCTGTAATATTAAAAAAACTTCAACAAACAAGTGCCAATGTGATTTTGTTAAAAAGAGGTATATCTCGTGAACAGCATGATGCCATTGCAAAATTAAATCTTATGGAAATCCCTATGGATAAAAAAACAACTAGGGTTTATCCTCAAGAAAGTCTTGCATCACATGTTTTAGGGTATTATAACCATGATGCGGGAACTGATGGAGAAGGGATATCTGCAGGCGTTGAGTATAGCGCAAAAGATATTTTAGAGAAAGTCCCACCACAAAAATCTGTTGAAAAAACCCCTGGAGGAAATGTAATTTATAATTTTACAACAGATCCTCTTGCTGTTGTTGAACCGGCAAAAGGCGAAGATGTTACACTCACAATTGATACGGCTATCCAACATATTTGTGAAAGAGAATTATATAAAGCAATTGGTAAATATAAAGCAAAACGCGGTTCTGTTATTGTTATGAATCCGAGAAACGGTGAAATATTAGCGTATGCTGTGTATCCGTTTTATAACCCAAATAATTATAAGAATGCGACAATGACCCAGATGAAGAATTGGACATTGACTGATATTTTCCCTCCTGGGTCAACTTTTAAAATTATAACAATATCCACTGCTTTAGCACTTGGGAAAATTGATAAAAATGCTGTTATTTATGATCCCGGGAAAATAAAAATTGACAGATGGGTGATTGAAAACCACGATTATAAAACAAAAGGCGCTCCGGGAAATATTTCGCTGGTTAAGCTCTTTGAACATTCCAGTAACTGCGCTTCTGTCAAAATTGCAATGATGTTAACAGCAGGAGAATATTACCACGTATTAAGAAAATTCGGATTTGGCTCTAAAACAGGAATCGATTTACCTGGGGAATCAGTTGGGCTTTTAAATCGTCCATCTTCTTGGAGTAAAGCTGACAAAGCTGCAATGAGTTACGGTTATGGAGCATCAGTTACTGCTATTCAAATGGTATCTGCAGTTTCTGCAATTGCAAACGACGGTGTCAGAGTTACTCCGCATGTGATAAAATATAAACAAGAAGATTTTGAGAAAAAGGTGCACTATACAAGGGTAATGTCTGCTGAGCAAGCCAGAACAATTGCTGATTTGTTAAGACAAAGTGTAGAACAAGGTCATTATCCGGTTAAAATGAGTGATTATTATGTCGCCGCTAAAACAGGAACATCTAAAAAACCAAAAGAGGATGGAATCGGATATACAGGTAAATATTATACATCAACCATTGGTTTTTTACCTGCAACGAATCCGCAAGTGTTAATATACGTAGTTGTCGATTCTGCTCAAGGCGGTGATGTGTGGGGTAGTACTGTTGCAGCACCTATTTTCTATGCTGTTGCATCTCAAATCGTAAGTATATTGAATTTAATACCCGATAAACATACTTAGGAAAAAGTTGTATAATAATTTTTGTTAATATATTAATAAAGGAATATAAAATATAAGGAAGAAAATATGAAATTAAGTGATTTAATTAGTGAAGTAAATGTAAAGGAAAAATATAATTATAGTGATATTGATATCACAGGAATATCTTATAATTCAAACACAACTCAAAAAGGTGATATTTTTGTATGTTTAAGAGGTGAACATGTTGACGGTCATAATTTTGCACAAGGAGCTGTAAAGTCAGGCGCTGTGGCAATAATGTGTGAAACTAAGTTGGAGCTTGATATCCCGCAAATAATTGTTTCTTCTACAGAACAATCAATTGCACCTTTAGCCGACAGATTTTATAATTCCCCATCAAAAGGAGTGAATTTAATAGGGGTAACAGGAACAAATGGGAAAACAACTGTTACGCATTTAATTCAGAGAATAATTGAAGCCAATGGCGAAAAATGTGCTTTGATTGGAACTCTAGGATATAAACTTTCGTCTGATGGTGAGTACAAAGAGGCTAAGCATACAACTCCTCAGGCACCTGAGTTACAGAAAACCCTAACAATAATAAAAGATGAGGCAAAGATTAAGTATGTTTCGATGGAAGTCAGTTCTCATTCGCTTGTCCAGAACAGAGTTGGCGGATGTCAATATAATTGCGGGGTATTCACTAATCTTACTCAAGACCACCTTGATTATCACGTTACAATGAACAGATATTTTGATGCAAAAGCATTGTTATTCAAAAGACTTGGCATGAATGATATAGCAGTAATAAATAAAGATGACGAATGGTCAGAAAAATTTATCTCTGTTCTTGCAGATGGGGTTAAGTTGTTTACTTATGGCATAAAAAAAGATGCGGATTTGAAGGCTGAAAATATAAAATTTTCTCCAAGTGGGGTAAGTTTTGACTGTGTTACTTCAGATAGGAGATATAATATTAATCTTTCAATGAACGGCATGTTTAGTGTATATAATGTTTTGGCAGCATTAACTGTTGCTTATGCTTACGGATTTGATATGGAAAAATCTATTAAGGCAATGGAGCCGTTAACAGGTGTTGCAGGAAGATTTGAGATTGTCGTTCAACATCCGCTTGTGATTGTTGATTATGCTCACACTCCGGATGGGTTAGAAAATGTATTAAAGGCTGCAAGAGAGATTACTCCGGTCCATTCAAAACTTATTTGTGTGTTTGGTTGTGGAGGCGATAGAGATGCAACCAAACGTCCTAAAATGGGTGCTATTGCAGAAAAATTGGCTGATAAAGTTATAGTTACAAGTGATAACCCAAGAAGTGAAGACCCTCAACAAATAATTACTGATATTTTAGCAGGTTTTCAGTCAGTAAATGATGTTATTGTTGAAGCTGATAGAGGAAAAGCTATTCAGTATATAAAAGAAATTTCTGAAAATAATGATGTCGTTGTTATTGCGGGAAAAGGTCATGAGGACTATCAAATACTTAATGACAGAACCATACATTTTGATGACAGAGAAGAAGCGAAAAAGGTTTTTTGCGGGGTCGTTAAATAAACTATATAAGTTCAAGAATTTCTTTTGGCGAATAAATCAGTACGCTTGCACCGTGTTCGTATAAGAATCTGATATCTTTATATCCCCAAGTAACACTAAGACATGGAATCCCGGCATTTTCTGCTGTCTGAATATCAACTTCGGAATCCCCAACAAAAATACACTGTGCTGGGATAACGTTCAGTTGTTTCATTACTTCGTACACTGTATCAGGAGCCGGTTTTTTGTTGATATTTTCTTTTTGACCGATTGCGCAATCTATTAGTTCTCCAAAGTATTTGTCACACAGTGATTTTACAGCAATGTCAAATTTATTTGATACGACCGCCGTTTTATAACCTTGTGATTTTAATTCGGTTAATAATTCTGTAATATTTTCATAAGGCTTTGTTTTATTGTACATATTTTCTGAGTAATCTTGTTTGAACAAATTTAGACAATCTGAATAATTTGGGTTATCTTTCCCATTAGGAATTGCTCTTTCTATGAGTAATCCTACTCCATTTCCGACAAATCCTCGAACCTCATCTATTGTTCTTCTGGGGTATCCGAAATGCTCTAATGCTCTGTTTGTACTGTCAGTTAAATCTTCTAAGGTATACAGCAATGTGCCGTCTAAATCAAAGATAACCGTATCTATTTTCATTAGTTAACTTCCTTTAAAAGCGTGTAAACGGTGTTATCGTTTGTAATATCAACATCTATTATTTTATAGCAACCATTTTCTGCTTTTGGGGTAGTTATATGGTTCACCCCGTTATAAATTATTTCATCATTCTTGTCGTAGTGTCCTGATATTATTGCCAAAACATTTGTGTGTTTACTCAGCATTTGAAGATATTCTAAAGTATTATAGGTGTAGAAAAAATCATTATCAGGTTTGTTTGCTAATGGAAAGTGTTGTAATATTATGACTTTTGATTTTATATTTTTAGTTAATTGTTTATCTACCCAAGTAATGGTATCCTTGTTATAGAATCCGTTAACACTTGGAATAAGTTCTTTACTTCCGTCAACAACTATAAAAACAATTCCGTTTTTTTTGAATGTATAATTAGTGCTTTTAGGATGTAAGATATTAGATTTTTTTACAATACTCATATAAGTTTTTTTATCTAAATCATTCGTTTTTGATACATCTTTATTCCCAAGTACAATATAAAAAGGTACATGAAGTTTTTTTACGTCATTGAGAAAGTGTTTTAAGTTAGTTTGGTTTGGCTTCCCGATGTTATTCCCTGTAAAAACAACAAAATCAATGTCAGGTGTTTTATTTATATCCTCAATAATTTTTACCAGTTTATCTGAATGATTTTTGTAATAAACATCAGTAACCTGAGCAAATCTAACATTTTTAGCCCACGCTGGACAAAATATTGCGAATAACATAATAAACAGCAATGTATATATACTTTTTTTCATAACATCTCCCTCTTATATAAGTTACCACAAATCTACATGAAAAACATTATTTAATCGTAAAAAAAGAAATCGACCGGTGGGGGTCGATTTCTTTCGTGATAACTATAATTATTATAATTATTAGTACTAGCCTTTGAGACCGTAGCCTGCCATGCTGTTTTTGATATCTTCTGACAGTTGTTGTTTTGATTTGTCTCTGCGTTCCTTCCACATTTCTGTGAGAGTATCGTTTAGTGCTTGTTCTGCTTCTAAATCCGAGTTCTTTTCTGCAATCGGTTCCAGTTGTTCGTTTTGTTGTTCTTCGAGTTTTTCTGTTTCAACTTCTTGAACAGCTTGGATTAGTGATGTCATTACGGTTCTTGCTTGAGCAGCTGCGGCAGATAATGCGGATACTAAATCTGTACCGGTTGCATTGCCATTATACTGTACATAAGCACCTAACGGCATGTTACCGATAACAATACCCATTAATGCATTGTTAAATGCATCTGCGCTTTGCATAGTTGATGCATAAGCTAAAGCAGAACTTGCTTGACTTTGGATTTGATTGAAGTCATTTTGCAATCTTGATTTTGCTTTTTCAAAAACAGACTGCATACGTTCAACACGTTTAGTGTACCGAGCCACTTGGTTGTTCAAGCGAATGCCAGCGCTATGACAACGATTGTACTCGCGGGATGCTCTTTGATATTCATACTGCATTAGTAAGAATCCCATTTTTAATATCTCCGTGTTTTTTGTAATGTCCTCGTACCATGATAAAGTTTTTTTCTTTCTCAAAATTGCTTTTTTTATTTAATAGTTGTTACATTTCTTTACATTTTTATAAAAAAATCAGGATATGATTGGATAAATTATAGTTTAGCGAGCTTCGCTCGCTAAACTATAATTTACAGTGGAAAGTTGAAAATGGAAAGTGGAAAGTAATTATGTCGAGCTTCGCTCGACGTGTATTTATAA
>CACZPS010000048.1 GCA_902783125.1 uncultured bacterium
CGGACTTACCCACAGTTATAGGCAGTATCCAAGTATTAACACCGCTTACCGAATTAATTGTTGCATAACGGTTTTCAAAAGGGACAGACCCCTTATCGCACCCCTGCGTATTTCGGCAGTTCGGAACTGTGTGTTTATACTAACATCAATATATTATAATATCAAGTATTTTGTTTACGGTTCTTAAAGTTTTATCCATTTCCCCCCTCCAAAAAAATGCCTAAAAAGTTATTAAATTTCGTTTAATTTATTTTTCACATTAAATTTATATAAAGAGTAAGGTAAATATTAAATTCCTGTGATAGACTAGAATATGTAGTAATAGTTTTATAATTAGAAAGGATTTAATAATGATACCTATTTTTGATTCAAAAAGACAATATGCTCAAATCGGTGAAGCAGCAGAAAAAGCTGTATGTGAAGTTATGCGTTCAGGTTCATATATATTAGGTGCAAACACAAAAGCATTAGAACAAGAATTAGCAGATTATATTGGATGTAAATACACAATTGGTTTAAACTCAGGTACAGACGCGCTACACTTGGCATTAAGAGCATTAGATATAGGTGCTGGTGATGAAGTTATCACAACTGCATTTACATTTGTTGCGACTGCTGAAGCAATAGGTATTGTTGGTGCTAAACCTGTTTTTGTTGATATTGACGCAGATACTTTCAATATTGACCCTGCAAAAATCGAAGAAGCAATTACACCAAATACAAAAGCTATTATCCCTGTTCATCTTTACGGACAACCTTGTGATATGGACAGAATTATGGATATCGCAAAACGCCATAACTTGCATGTAATTGAGGACTGTTGTCAGGCAATCGGTTCTTCATACAAAGGTCAAAAAGTAGGTACTTTTGGTGATTTTGGATGTTACAGTTTCTATCCTACAAAGAACCTCGGTACAATGGGTGACGGCGGACTTTTGACAACTAATTCGGAAAGTCTTAAAGACAGAGTTATTGCCTTAAGAAACCATGGCGGTGCTGTTCGTTATCATCATGATGAAATCGGGGTTAACTCAAGACTTGATGAAATCCAATCTGCAATTTTGAGAGTAAAACTTCCTTATATTGATGAATGGAACACAAAAAGACGTGAAAGAGCATCTATTTATAACGAATTATTCTCAGGCTGCGAAGATATTATTACGCCAAAAGAACTTGATAATACTTATTGTGTATATCACCAGTATACTGTTAAAGTTCCTAACAGAGATGACATTTTTAACAAGTTACATGATGCGGGTATTGGTGCTATGTTATATTATCCGATTCCTTTGCACTTACAAAAAGTTAATGCTCATTTAGGTCAAGGTAAAGGTTCATTACCGATTACCGAAAAAAATACGGAAATCGTTATGTCATTACCTATGTTCCCTGAATTAACAAGAGAAGAACAGGAAACTATTGCAAGTACCTTAATCAAACTTGTTGAAGAAAGTAAAGCATTAGTTTAATCTAATATAAATAAAAATCATAAAGAGTGTTCCACCAAAAGTTCGGCTTTTTCCGGAACACTCTTTTTATTTATGGTTTAGATTGATAACATTACTTTTGTTTAAAAATTGAGAGCAAATTCTCAACTATTCACTATTAGTTATTCTTATTATAGAATATTATGTGTAATAAGATGATTAAATTTATTGATTATGAAATTAGCAATTGTAACAAATAAGAATATTTTAAATTATCAGGAAGTCTTAGTATCAATAAAAGACTCATTAAACAAGGTCGGGCTGGAATATGATGTTCTTAGTGTTGATAGTTTAAAATCGGGTTATGATTTTGTATGTTCAGTAGGCGGCGATGGAACAATGTTAAAGACCTCTCGGTTCTACTCTAAAACTTCAACACCTGTTATGGGTATAAATCTTGGCAGGTTGGGGTTCTTGTCATTGATATTACCTGATGATGTGTCAAATCTTGGGAGTATAATTAAAAATAAAAAATATACATTGCGTGATAGGATGATGCTTTCTTCCGAACATTGTTTCGCATTGAATGATTTTGTTATAAAGGGTCATTCTTCAGCAAGAACTTCAAAATTTAAACTTTATATCAACGATATTCTTGTTAGTGACTATATAGCCGACGGTATAATCGTGGCAACCCCAACAGGCTCGACTGCATACGGATTATCAGCCGGAGGTCCTATTCTTCATCCGGGGTTTGATGCCATGGTTATCGTGCCTATATGTGCTCATACTATGACAGCACGTCCTATTGTTGTTCCGGCAAAAGAAGTCATTAGAATTGAAAGTGCTGATGAACTTTTAGATTTATCTTGCGACGGTCAGATAACCGTTCAAGAAATAAGACAAGTTGTTATTAAATCTTCGGAATACAAGGCCAAATTAGCCTTTCCTGAAGATTACAAATTTTATAAAGTTATGAGGAATAAACTTCATTGGGGGATTTCACCCGTATCTGAGTAAAGAATATTTATATTTAATATAAAGACTTAATCGCTAAGAAAATAAGAATCAATCCACCAAGAATTTCCAAATATTTTGATTTAAACACTTTTGAACAATAACCCGCATAATAACCAATAAGTGAGTTTAAGAAAGTCATACCACCCATTGTAATAACAGAAAACTTCATAGGGCTACCTGTAAGGGATAATGAAATCCCCGCCGAAAACACATCAATACTCGTCGCTATTGATACAAGTATAAGACTTTTTAAATCTATACACAACTTATGCGGTTCATCATTCTTAAATGCATCAATAATAAAAGTAATTCCCAAATAAATAAATATAAAAAATACTATCCAAGGAGCATAAGGCTGTATAAATGATCTAACAATACTTGTAAAATAATAGCCTAAAACAGGCACGAGGGAATGAAATAACCCTGTCATCAATGCAAGCGCCATAGCACTGCGTTTGTGTTTGTTTTCCAAACATAAACCATAAGAAAACGACACAACACATACATCAATAGATAAAGCAAATGCCAACATTACTATCTCAGAATAATTCATCACTCACCTCTATCTCAAACAATCTGTCCCAAGGGTAAAAATATTCGTTTCTTATTTGTAAACCTAAAATTTCAGAAATTTGTTCCTCATAAGGTTTCATCATCAGCTGAATATTACAAGGTTCAGTTATCTCTTGCCTGATATTTGCCTGATAAGCCCAGTCATCTAAAAATCTCGTCATCTGAACTTTTTTAAACGCCTTTTCATTATAAGTTCCTTTTTGTTCCGCCAGAAATTTAACTTTTGCACAGCAAATAAGACTTCCCAAAGTATTTGCACTTGTATTCCACGCACTATATCCATAGAATCCATCATATCTGAATTTATCGAGTAATTCCCCGACAAAATTATTATCCGCACCGTTTGCATTTCTCACATCAGCAATCATATAAGATTTATCGGGCAAATTTAGTTCTCCGGAAAATTGTTCTGTCGGGTTCTTCATAACAATTTCGCCCTGATGGTCTTTAAAATTATTTACAACCAATACAATATCACTATCTTCTTTTGATGTTATTTTACAACCTGCGAAATTAAGCTGATTTTCAACACATTTTTCAATAGATACATCTTCATAATTAGAAATTAATCCTTTTGACTCAGGCTCCGTATAAACAGGACAAATTTTTACACTTCCGCTAATAGCTTTAGAAATAAGACTTAAAGGTATTTCATCAGCACCCGTTATTACATTTCCGCCCATTCGAATAAGATGTTCTGCCTCCATAACGTTAAAACCGTAAGGCGCGCAATCATCTTTTGAAAAAATCAATGTTTCAAAAAAACCTTCTTTTTGCCATTTTAAGTAAAGCTGATTTATTTTGAAATTGCGACTTCTTGTTGCTTTGTAATCATTAAGGATATGAGGAGGAATAAGATTTTTTACGGGGCTTTCTAATCCCAAATTACTCGCAAATTTATGTTTGTCATAGGAATATTCAAAAATAAGTTTCCCATACTTATCCCAATACTCTTTTTCTTCTTCATTATAATTATTATTAGAAATTCGCATTATACTGGACACAGCATAAATTTTTGCATTTTTTGTTTCTAATATTTCTTTAAAATCATATATTCTTGACATTATGTCATTAAATGAATCGGCACATCTTCTTGACGGTATTAAGCCACCGTAAGCAATAGTATCAAGTGACAATACAATAGCATCAACTTCCGGTAATTTACATAACCAACTGTATAATCCCATAATGTCAGCATCTTTCGTTAACCCGCCAAGCATATTTCTTGGCGGAATAAACAAGTCTACTGAAGTATCAATTTTTGCGATATCTTTGACCAGATTGTAACAAACAGGTCTGTTATCAATAGGAATAACACATAATTTCATAATTTTATTATAGTTTGAACACACAAGTTTGGAAATATATTAACAATAAGAATAAAAGATACTACAAAGCATTGTTTTGTTGCGACTGCTTACATTAATATATTAGAGAATAATAATTATAATATCAAAAATTTTAGGCATGTTTTACGTAATACATTGAAAATTATAATTACTAAATTAAATAGTCCCCGCAGCGCGTTTTATAATTTCGGCACAAAATCATAATAAGGTCTATTAGCCACCATATTCCAAAACCTCCAAATGTGATAATCTGCAAAATCCCTATTCCTATATAACCTGTGTAAAACCTATGCGCAGAAACACTACCTAAAAATACGCATAATAATAATGTTACAAGCCAGCTTTTACCTGACAAAACTTGTAAATCTTTTATCTGACAACCACAATGAACGCATATAACTGCTCTTTCATCTATTGGCTTTCCGCAATTACTACAAAACATACTCCACTCCTTATAACAATATTTTAGCATAATTTATAAAAATTTTTACGCCTTAAACTCAACTTTTTTATAACCCATTTTTAACCATATTTTATTAAGAAATGTAAACATGTTTTTTTAAATAGTCAATTTTAACAAGGAATATGACTTTATCATGGTACGGGGAATTAATTTAAGGGGATATTAAAAATGAGTTTCAATTTACCAGGATATCTGACTTTGTCAGGTATAACAGTTGCTATGCCGGAACCATACAATGCGGTTGTACCATTAAATATTGCGCTATCGCATCCAAAGGATGACAGGGCACAAATGGAAATGGAGGTTCGTAATGCTGCCGCTAAAATAGCTAACTCCGTTAAGTTTGCTCAAAAGATGGAATCAAGCGGGTTGACAGGGAGTATTCCTATTTCAATAAACGGTACCACATTCTCAGGCGGAGTCTGGAATGGCGGGTCTATAAATATATTTGGGTCAGGTGGCGTTGGTCAAACAAATCCGTTCGGGTCAGTTCGAATACCGTCGATACAACCAAATCAAACTGTCAGACCGCCAAGTTCAGCGGGTGGAGCTCAAGCAGGAAGCAGCGGACGTTTAAATGCTCCTGATAGTGAAGATTATGCATCTCAATTTAACCTGAGGTTATCACTTATTGAAGAATATTGCGATAAATGGGGTAAAACTGTCGATGTCGACGCTATAAAAGAACGTTTTGCGTCGGATAAGCAAGCAGGCGTTGAATATTGTGATGATATTTTGAATAACAAATTTAATCAATCACGATTACAAAAACTTGTTCATAAAAAGTATGATAACTATAACAAATCAAGGCAAGAGCAAGGGAAAGCCGTGTCAGATAAATGGGTAGAGGCTGTTCTAAAGGGCGGACTGGATAAACTTGACGTATCATCAGGAGGTGTTACTAAAGATAATGTTCTTGATGTAATAGGTACATTTGCTACAAATAAACAGGTAAAAAACGGTAAAGTATCGTTATATAATGTCTTTGAATCCCCTCAAATGACAGCAAATATGATTGAGATTATGAAAGCTAAGGCTGATGAAGCGTTGTTGAATAAAAGTGTTCCAGATGATGTAAAAAATCAAATATTATCAAAAATAGAATCATTAAGGACAGATTATGACAAATACCAAGATACTATAAATGATAAGAACCCTGTAGAATTTAACAAGGTAAGAGGTGCATTGTCAAAAGTCTATATGGACTTATTTGGGATTCTGAGGACAGATGAGGCAAAACATAATGATGAAGTTGCTCCGCAAGTATTTGGACTGCCAAAGGACAGTAAAATTAAGTTCAACGACCAGACTATCCGGGCACAAAATGAGATTTCATCATACAAGCACAGACGAAAACTTAGTACCAGTATATAAATTATAGTTTATCGAAGGACTTTGTCCTTCGATAAACAGTGAATAGTGAATAGTGAACAGTGAATAGATTAAATTGTCTATTC
>CACZPS010000049.1 GCA_902783125.1 uncultured bacterium
AACCATTATTACGGTCATACCTATACCAATATTCTGGAATCTTTAGACAAAATAGAGCAATCTGATGTGAAATCATCTTATAAAAGTATTCTGAATGACAGCAAAAAAGTTATAGCAGTTGTTGGAAGTTTGGAAGAAGATAAAGTTCTGGGGCTTTTGGAACAGTATTTTTCTGATATAGAAAATAAAGAAACTGTTGAAAAGAATTATTCAGCTCCGATATTGGATAAACCGAAACGTACAGAGGTTATAAAAGAAGATGCCCAACAGGCTCAAATATTGCAGGGTTGGATTGTTCCGACTTATAAGGAAGAAGATTATCCGGTTATTTTGGTTATGAACACTATCCTTGGTGCGAGCGGACTTTCTTCAAGACTATTCAGAGAACTCAGAGAGAAGAAAGGTTTAGCTTATACAGTCAGAACTTCTTGTGAGGTGAGAGAAAAAGCATCTGTATTCAGTATTTATATAGCAACTGAACCGTCTAATATTCAAACTTGTCTTGACGGGTTTGAGCAGGAAATATATAAGATTAAGACAGAGCTTGTGTCTGAAGAAGAATTAAAAAATGCAAAAAATAATATTGAGGGTAAGCACCAGTTTATTGTGGAAACAAATTTTCAACAGTCAACCTCGCTTGCGTTTTATGGGATAAATGACTTACCGTTCGAGTATTATGATACTATGCGTGAAAAAATTAGAGCTGTTACTTCTCAACAGGTTATGGACTGTGCTAATAAGTATTTTAATGAAAACTACGTCGTCGCTATTTTGCACCCGTAGGGGTAAGGGGTAAATGTAAATAGAGTGAATAGTGAATAGTGAATAGACCATTTCCCACTTGAGAAACACCTTATTGCCCTATTGCCTCAACGCCTTTATATCTTGATATCTTTAAAATATATTTACCATTTATCAAAGCATCTTTATCCAATCTATATAATTGCATTAATCAATTTTTTAGATTTACTTAAGTAGAGCAACATACTTACTATAAATTTATATTTATGATAGAATTATTATTCAGAGAATGTGATTGGGGATTAAACCTAATATTCAAAAAATATTTCATCAATTAATTAGTAAGTGAATTATGGGAAATTTTATATCAAAACATAGAAACATTATATCTGTTTTAATTTTATTAATAGTAGGATTTTGCGTTTATTTCATAGGTATAGGAAGTTATCCGCTAATGGATGTTGATGAAACTCGTTATGTTTCTATCGCAAAACACATGTTTCTTTCAAAAGATTATCTGACACTTTATTTAAACGGAGAGTATTTCTTTGAAAAACCGCCATTATATTTTTGGAGTGAGTGTTTATCTTTCGGATTTTTTGGACATATCAATGAATTTACTGCACGATTCCCTTGTGCGTTATATGCGTTACTGTTAACATTCGGAGTATATTTTACAGGTAAAAAAATTGTATCGAATAAGTTTGGGTTAATTTCTGCGCTGGTATTGTCAACAACGCTTGAATTTACTATGCTTGCACGATATGCAATCCTTGATATAGTTGTTACATCGCTTATCGGGTTATCTGTTTTATGCGGATACTTAACTCAATTTGTTCAGGATAAAAACAAAAAATATTTCTGGTGGCTGTTTTATATATTTTCAGCACTTGCTGTCCTGGCAAAAGGTATTCCGGGATTTGTTATCCCTTTTGGGGTAATGTTTTGTGTGACATTATTCAACAAAACGCTTAAACAATGCTTTAAACCTGTAAACATGATTCCGGGGATTATTTTGTTTTTACTTATAACTTTGCCTTGGCATATTATTATGCTTAATCAATATAATCCGTTATTCTTTAACGAATATATTATGAAACACCATATAAGCAGATTTTTATCGGCAAGTGAAATCAACAGAGCAAGACCGTTTTATTATTATATAGTTACACTTTTATGGGGAGTTGTTCCTTATATTTTCCTTTTAATCGGGGCTATAATTGAAAAAATAGTACATTTTAAAAAATTTGATTTTTCTAATCTGACAAATAACCAAAAATTTTTATGGTTTAATATAATTGGTTTTGGATTCACGTTTTTATTTTTCACTTCTTCAACGACAAAACTGGTCACATATATATTACCTGCTTATATGTTTTTAGCATATATAGTCGGCTATATTGCAGTTGAATATATTTGTGAAAATAAATTTGTTAAACCTATAAATATTTCATCATACATTTTAAGCGGGTTATTTCTGTTAGCATCTATTGCAGCATTATTAATTAAATATTTCTTACCACCACAAATATACTCAGTTATATATCCTGCAAAATGGTTTGTTATAGCTCTTTTATTTTTTACTTCAGTTTTAATTATTTTATTTACGGCGAAGAAAAAACATGTGGGAGTTTTGGCGACTTATATAGCCTTTATGACAGTTCTTTCAGCTTTTGGAACAAAACTGTTTTATAATATTGACTATTCTTTTGGTCAACAGGATTTAATGACTTTTGCCAAACATGAAAAAACATTGAATCATGATATCTTTGTCGTCAATAATCCAAGAAAATATTCGGTTCTTTATTATGGCGGAAATGTGAACTATGTTTCAACTAATAATGGATTATTTACTGCTTCAAATAAAATATTTAACTCTAATTCCACTGCTATAATTAAAAATAAAGATTATAAAAAACTTTCAAAAAAATATAAACTTAAACTGATAAAAAAGGGATTTAAATATTCATTAGTTAAATTATTATCCGTAAAATAATATTTAAAATCTTTACATCAGTCAATGTTCATATAATAATGTAGGTGACCACTAAAAACTATATCTTTTTTGAAAAAGGCACTAAGTATTAGTTACAACAAGCATTTGCGAATTTTGAATATATAACAAAATTTTTAAATTGATTCAAAAAAACAGTTTTTAGAGATAACCTGTAGGAATATTGGAAGTATAGAATAATATTTTATGTTGAACACGATTGTCGAATTTATAAATAATATTTTGTGGAACTATATTGTATTAGTATTACTTATTATATCCGGAGTTGTATTTACACTGAAAACAAAATTTGTTCAGGTAAGAATGCTCAAAGATATGATAAGAATAATCTTTTGTGGAGCGGGTCAAAAAACGAAAGAAAAAGAAGTCAGTGGTTTTCAGGCATTTTGTATTTCTGCGGCATCCCACGTTGGAGTAGGAAATATTGCAGGAGTTGCAATAGCAATCGTAATGGGAGGACCTGGGGCAGTCTTTTGGATGTGGCTTATGTCTTTTTTTGGTTGTGCAATAAGTTTTGTAGAAAGTACATTGGCACAGATTTATAAACTTCCTAAAGGTCAAAAACAATTTTACGGCGGGCCTGCTTATTATATTAAAAATGCACTTAAAAAACCGATTCTTGCCAATTATTTCGCTATATTAATTTCTGTTGCGTTCGGGTTAATCTATGTTTCTGTTCAAGCCAATACTATTGCTCAATCCGTAGAAACAGCATTTGGCATAAATACAGCAATTACGGGAGTGCTTGTTGCTATTTTGGCAAGTCTGGTAATATTCGGAGGAATAACCAGAATTGCAAAATTTACGGAAGCGATTGTTCCCATAATGGCAGGATTTTATTTACTTTCAGCTTTGATAGTGATTATTATAAATATAAATATAGTGCCGTCAATGTTTGCTCTGATAATACATGATGCTTTTTCGCCGCAAGCAGCTGTAGGTGGCGGGTTTGGAGCTGTTTTAATGACAGGTATTAAAAGAGGTTTGTTCTCAAACGAAGCAGGGGAAGGTTCTATCCCTAATGCTGCTGCGACGGCTTCGTGTAATCATCCTGTTCGTCAAGGTTTAATCCATACTTTCGGGGTTTATGTAGATACTTGGCTAATTTGTTCTGCAACTGCGTTTATTGTTCTTTTGAGCGGACAATATATTATAAATGGCGATGTAACGGGTGTATCTCTTGTTCAGTCCTCTCTTGCAAATATTTACGGACATTATGCACCTCATGTACTTTCTTTCATAATATTTTTATTTGCGTTTAGTTCTATTGTCGGAAATTATTACTATGGCGAAGTAAATATCGCATTTTTTGACAACAAAAAAAATAATAATGATAAACAAAATAGCAATATTATTCCTAAAATAATGAACATTTTTAGATTGGGTGTTGTTTTTATGGTGTTTTTCGGTAGTATTGCTAAATTAAAATTTATATGGAATTGTGCTGATTTATTTATGGGACTGTTGTGTATAACTAATATATTTGCCATATTGCATCTTTCCAAATATTCTTTTATTGCATTAGAAGATTACGTTTCACAGAAAAAATCAGGAATTGCAGATCCTGTTTTTAGCGATAGAATCATCCCTGATAAAACAGGTATTTACGCTTGGAATAATAAAGAAAATACATTATAAACCTTTAATTTAATGAATTACCTAACCGACAAAACTCCTTTGTTATATTAAAGGATTTTTCAAAGAATTACTGTTATTAAAGATTATTCACATTATATCAGGATAACAAAAAAATTCCCTTCGCTTTTTAATGCAAAGGGAATTTTTTATCCGAAACCCTCTTTTTGAAAATCTGAGGGAATATTAGCATACTTTATTATTTATTTTAAGAAATTCTGCCTGGGATAACTACTCCGCCTTTAAGGTTCTTTTTATAGTATTCAACGTGTGGTTGAAGTACACTGTCAAGAACATCAGGAAGTTCTTTTCCTGTCATAATAGCAGTTACAATTTCCTGATAAACGGTTGCATAAGCTCTTAATTGAGTCATAGCACCTGCTGAACGTGGAGTTAAACCAAGTTTAGAGGTTTCTAATTTTTCAACAAATAATGCACCTGTTGAATCATAAGATTTTGTTAATGCCCCAATGTATGCTTCAGCATTTTCTGAACAAACCCCTTTATCACTTGGAACTGTAAGAGCAAATACTAATTTGTTTGCAGGATTAAAGTGAGCTTCAGCCGAGTGGTGCATAGCATCAGGAACTTTTGCAACTTGTTTAAGAGTATCTTTTACTGATTCGTTTTGCATTTGAGCATGCCAGTAAACTGTGTTTTCAAACATAGAACCCATATATTGATGAACAGATGCTTCGATACCGTTTAATTTAGCATCAGCCCAGAAGATACCTTCTTTTAAA
>CACZPS010000050.1 GCA_902783125.1 uncultured bacterium
GTGAACGCAATGGGGCGTCGCCAAGTGGTAAGGCAGCTGGTTTTGGTCCAGCCATCTCGGAGGTTCGAATCCTTCCGCCCCAGCCATTTAAAAAGACTCCTCAACGGGAGTCTTTTTTGTTAGTATGAATATTTATTTTATCAGTATTGAAGAAATTATAAATAAATTTGGGCGGGATTATTTGCGCAAGCTATACGGAAATTATCATCATTATTTTTCACGCATTTTTTTAAAGAAGATTTTGTCAGAGTTTTATAATATCAATGCTGAAATATCTGATGATAATGGACGTCCATATATAAAAGAGTATTCTTTGAATTTTAGTATAAGTCATTCAAAAAATATTGTGGCGATAGCTTTTAACGACAATAACGGTTCGAAAATAGGGTTTGATATTGAATACATAAAACCAAGAAACTACAATGCTGTTTTAAATTATTACGGGGTAGATAAACCTGATGTGACCCAAGATGAATTTTTTCAAATTTGGACTGCCTATGAAGCTGAATACAAATCAGGAGCAGGGGTAAATAAGGAAGTTAAATATGATGTAATTAAGAATAATGAAAGGTATAGTGACTCTTTTTATTTGTTATCCTTTAAATATAAGAACTATATGGCGGCATTGTCAACACAAGTCAATTCTGAACCGAATTTGTATGAAATTATATTATCGGATATTGAAGATGATTTTATTCTTAAAGAAATTACTCGGGTAAATTATTTAGAACCTTCAAAAGTTAAATTGAAATAAAGGAATTTATAAACAGACATGAAAGAAGATTTTAAGAAATTAATAGAAAACGGCTGGTTATCTGGAAAAGAAGCAGAAACCTTTTTATCTGATAAAAATATTTTAGAGTGTATAAATGAATGTACAAGCCCTGATAAAACAAAAATATTTAGAGCCTTAGTCAGTCTGCCTTTTGATAAAGTAAAGGTTGTAATTTTAGGTAAGGACCCTTACCCAAATCCATTAGATGCTCATGGATTAGCCTTTTCCAGTGATAATAAAGCGACACCGGATTCTTTAAAAAATATATTTAAAGCAATTGACTGTGCCTACGGAAGTCATTTGTTTGAAACGGGATATAACAATCTTTCAAAATGGGTAAATGAAGGAGTGTTGCTTCTCAACACGGGGTTAACTTATTCAAGAGTTGAAGGAATGGATATTACAAAACCAGAACGTGACAAACTTCAGGCAAAACTTCAATCAAAGCACATGAGGGTTTGGAAACCGTTTGTAAAACTGATAATCCAAAAGATTTTAACAATAAAAAACAGACCCGTGGTAATGATGCTGTGGGGGAATGATGCTCATAATATCGTATTCTCTAATATAAAAGATAAGGATTTTAAGGGATTTGCGCATACGAGAGAAGCTGTTATTGTTCCTAATACATCAGTAATGTTGTTGCAGACCTCTCATCCGTCACCATTATCAGTTAATCGTGGCGGCGATTTCCCAAATACTGCGCCTTTGCACTTCAAAAAATGCGACAAATATCTGGGGAATAAAAAAATCGACTGGGTAAATCTATAATCATTAGATAATAATTTTTCGATTTTATAGTTTTTATTTATTTATCCTTTATTCCCAGAGCAAGCCAAACTTTCACAGGTGTTCCTCTGCCTTTATCTTTAAATTCTATTTCTTTAGTTGTTGAAAAACTTTTTTCATCATACTCATAGCCATCAGGTTGGTAACCTATTAAATAACGCATAAATTCATTACTTAACATATAAAAACACTCCTATACACTTTTATTATATATATAAAGTATTTTTCTTTTTAAAAATTGCCTGAATATCACTTTTTTATTGGGTTTTGTATAAAAATGTTACACAGATTAATATTTATTTTAAAATAAAAAGTCCTGTTCGTATAACAGGACTGAAAAAATTTTTTTGATATAAAATATCAAGGTTTAGTTTAAGATTTAGGTCATAAAGGTCTGTAAAAATATAACTGTTATTAAGCTGAATAAGAAACCCTGCCGTTTGAATAAGGCTTAATTAGCTGTTGAGCAAACATATCTTTCTCAAAGAAATTGGTATTAGGATTAATCAAAGGAGTATTGTTTGCGAACACATTGGCAATTTGAGTTGCAGTGTAATAATCTTGAACGGTAGGAGTTCTCATAAAATTTGCTGCCTGATTATTTTGTATTGCACTTCCTGATATACCGTTTTTAGATGCATAATAATTTTGAAGTATTATTGATGCAAGGCTTCCTGAACCTTCACCTAATTTATTAATTGAAGGAGTCACAGTTCCCACTTGTGCTTGCGCAAAAATCGGAGTAGTACCAAAGGCTTGCGAACCAAAAAAATCATTCGCCATTGATGTCTGACTCATTGTCAGATACGGATTTTGTTGATAAATAGTTTGTGTGTTGACTGCGTTTGCAGCATTTGTTGTTGCCATAAAAATACCTAACCTATAATAATAAACTAACCTTACATCTATATAAAGTTTTTTTCGTTTAAAAAATTTCCTGTTTTGATAAAAACATTAAGAAATGTTACAAAATGGTTAAATTTAATACAAAAATAGGTTACAAATCTAAAAAAATTTGGTACATATAAATTGTGTAGGTTATTCATTTATCCGTTATCACATTTAAGAGAGTACTAATATAAAGGTTTAGAAATGGTTTCTCCCATAAATTCAGTAAATCAATACCCTGTAAATAAAGAATTACTTGAAGTGACCCGCAGACTCCAGTCATTAGGGCTTGCCCCGAGCGGAAATCTGACTGTTGACAGGCAGCGGTTGCAAACGGCAGAATTACAGAAAAGACAACAAACCTTAGCAAGTAATTCAGAGGTTAATCTTTCAAGATTAGAGGGAACAAAAAACGATTTTTCATCAACAATCCAATTTCTGAATGAAACTAACAGACTTAATGACCAAGAAAAAGGTTTGATTTCTATAAGTACTAATCAGCAAAATTTATCTGTAGATTCTCAATACAAAATGACCGGAGCTGTTCAGATAGCTGAATTAAACAAATTAAGATTAGGACTGACTGCGTAAATTATGGCACCGGATCGTATCCGCCTTTGTTCAGAGGGTGGCAGCGGCATATTCGCTTAATACCAAGCCAGCTTCCTTTTATAAAACCATATTTTAATATTGCCTCTTTTGTATACTGTGAGCAAGTAGGATAAAACCTACATCTTGACGGTGTTAAAGATGATATTTTTTGATACAGATTTATTAATCCGATAAAAATACGTTTCATAATCTCATTCTAACATAGTATTTTTATTGATACTATTCACTAAGCCCAAAATTTATGCTACAATGTGGGTTAGGAGAATATACAGCATGGAATTTATATTAAAGTTATTAAAAGACCCGCCGGTATTGATTATCATCTTTACGTTTATTGGTGGTTTATCATATACTTTGAACAGATATTTAGGTGTAGCAAAAGACTTAAATCAATTATATAAAGATTTGGAGCCGTTTACTAAAGGAAATTTGACATACAGATTTGAAGAATTTAAACAGGTGATGTTGTCAAACAGATGCAGCGCAAAACCTTTTGAGGAATTTCAAGATGCACTTGTATTTTCTGATACATTAGCATTTCAGGATTCTGACGATAAAATTGAATATCAAAACGTTGCGGAAAGTGTCTCAGGTATCCAAACCACAACAGATATTCCTTATTATTTTAATGAAGATAGTATGGTCTATCCGTTCTTCAATAAGAATTTTATTGGAACATTACCTGAACTTTTAACAGGTTTCGGACCGTTATTTACCTTCTTGAAGATTGCAACAGCGTTCGGTTTGCTTGACTTCACGTCAGCGGAAACGATTACAAGAACAGTATCCGAGTTCGTTGCGGACATGCAGATTGCAGCTATCTGTTCCGTACTTGCGGTAGGCTCTTGTTTGACATTTACATTGATAGATAAGATTGTTACGGCGGTCGTACTTATGGGTGCTTGCCATAGGGTTGAAGATAAACTTTCATCATTATTCAATGTAATCACTACGGAATCATTCATGATTGATTTATTAAAGACTTCAAAAATACAAAATCACGAAAACGGAGCGATTTTAAAATCGATCCCAAGGTCATTCGCAAATTCAATTCAAAAGGATTTGGCAGGTGTGATTATGCCTTATCTTGACAGTTTAATCTTCGGGGTTAATACATTGAATGATACAATGGCTAAAAAATCGGAATCAAATGACGAATTGGGCGGATTATTCTAGAGGTACAAAATGGGTGCAAAAGTAAGACGAAAAAAGCAGGAAATGCATGGAAATATCTTCTGGGTAACTATGTCCGACTTATTCATCGGGATGTTCATGATTTTTGCTACCTTGTTTTTTGCATTTAGTATGAATACAGGTCAAGGCGCAAGCGCAGAAGAAAGACAAGCAACCAGAGAGTGTGTTGAAGTTATCGCGGAAAGACTTCAAGAACAAAGTATCAGTGCAGTTAAACAATTGGAAAACGGGACTCCGGCAGGTGATGAAAATGGACAATTTGAAAGCGGTAAAGCCTCCCCCGCTCCTGATGCAAAACCTCAAAATGTGAAACCTTCTGATAAAAAGAAAGAAGCGGTGATTGAAAATAAAAATGCAGAGCTGCAAGAAAAAAGTGCTGATGTACATAAAAAATCTGATGTGGAGATTGATCCATTTTCAGGTATGGCAAGAATTTCTGAACTTGAGTTATTTAAATTAAACAGCGCAGAACTAACGCCAAAAGGTAAACAATTCCTCAGTAAATTCATCCCGATTTATTTAGATACTATTTTTGCCAGTGATTTAAAAAAATATTTAGTATATATAGTTATTCAGGGACATACGGATTCTCAATTATTCAGAGGGGTTCATTCGCCTCAAGAGCAGTATATGCTTAATATGAACCTTTCAATGAATCGTGCATACAATGTTGCTAATTATATTTTTGAGATATCTAAAAACAAACCGTATTATAAAGATTTAACCCACATGATTAGGGTGGAAGGTGCAAGTTTCAGCCAAACTATAAAAAAAGAAAACGGTAAAGAAGATTATAGCAGAAGCCGTAGGGTTGAACTCAGATTAGTTTTAAAAGAGCAAAATATTGATGTTTTAAAACAATTCTTCAGGGGTGCAGGTTCAAAATATGAAAAACTTTGATGAGAATTTAATATTAGAAACAATCAATATGATAAAAAGATACAATCTTGATATCCGTACGGTAACAATGGCAATTAGTTTAAGGGATTGTATCGACAGAGATGTAAACTCAGTTTGTAAAAGGATAAGAGAAAAAATCCTTAAGTATGCGGATAAATTAGTACCTTATGCAGAAGAAATCGGAGAAGATTATGCGATTCCTATTGTAAATAAGCGTATAGCGGTCACTCCTGTATCGATTATAGGTGAAGCTTGTGACAAATATGATTATGTAAAAATTGCACATGCATTAGATGATGTTGCAAAAGAGATTGGGGTTGATTTTGTCGGAGGCTATTCAGCACTGGTTGAAAAAGGCTGTACCAAAGGCGACGAAGCTCTTATAAAATCTATACCTGAGGCTCTTTCGACGACAAGCAGATTATGTTCATCAGTGAATGTCGGAAGTTCAAAAGCCGGAATTAATATGGACGCAATCCTTCAGGTGTCAAAGATTATTAAACAATCTGCAGAATTAACAAAAGATACGGACGGACTTGGTGCCGCAAAATTTGTATGTTTTTGTAATTCTGTTAGTGATAATCCCTTTATGGCAGGAGCATATTGTGGTTATGGGGAACCGGAATGCGCATTAAACGTTGGAGTTTCAGGCCCCGGGGTAGTAAAGGCTGCAATATCACATCTTGATAAAAAAGCTGATTTGGGAATGTTAGCAAGAACTATAAAACAAACAGCGTATAAAATAACTTCAACCGGCGAACTTGTCGGAAGACGGCTGGCTAAGAAATTGGATATTCCGTTTGGGGTAATAGATTTATCTTTAGCTCCAACTCCTGCTATTGGTGATAGTGTAGCCGAGATATTTCAGGCTATGGGTTTAGAACATGTAGGAGCACATGGAACAACAGCAGCTTTGGCTATGCTTAATGATGCCGTAAAAAAAGGTGGGATTATGGCAAGTTCACACGTCGGCGGACTATCCGGCGCATTTATCCCTGTGTCTGAAGATGCAGGCATGATAGAATCTGCAACAAAAGGTCACCTGACATTTGATAAATTAGAGGCGATGACCTCTGTTTGTTCTGTTGGATTAGATATGATAGCAATCCCCGGCGATACGCCAGATACTACTGTTGCTGGTATTATTGCAGATGAGATGGCTATAGGAATGATTAATAAAAAAACCACTGCTGTTAGAATTATTCCTGCTATAAACAAAAAAGTGGGTGATAAGGTTGTATTTGGGGGGTTACTGGGCGAAGCTCCTGTTATGGCTGTGAATAGTTTGTCGTCTGCTGATTTTGTGAATAGAGCAGGCAGAATCCCTGCTCCAATTCATAGTTTAAATAATTAAAGATAAATAATTTGATTTAAAGCTAATATTACTAAATATAATGTAACAATACATAATACATAATGTTACACGAAATTGAAATAAAATGGCGCTAATCTCAGACTTTCAGCCGAATAATCACAGGCACTTGAAATACTTTATCTAAATGTTTAATATGACTACGTTTAAACAACATTATTATGAAGAAGAATCAAACGTGGTAGAAACAATGACAAAAAAAATCCCAATATCAAATCTTTAAGACCTTGGCTGGAAACTAATTCTATGTTCTTCAAAAGTGGAAATTTTAACTTTGCTAAAAAGAGGAAATTTCTATTTAGCTCTTACATCCTAAAATTTACCCTAAAATTTATACTTGACCCCAAAATTTGTTTAATATACAATTAATTTTGCTGATAAGTAGCAAATGTGTCGGGATGTGGCACTCTGCCGAAGAAAACAATTAAGTATTGTTTTCTGAGAGGTTGGTAGCGCAGCTGATAAACAAACTTTGAAAACTAAATAAAATTAGCTGTCGGGATGTGGCACTCTGCCGAAGAAAACAATTAAGTATTGTTTTCTGAGAGGTTGGTAGCGCAGCTACTAAACTGCATTCCGAATGAAAACTAAATACTATGTGTCGGGATGTGGCACTCTGCCGAAGAAAACAATTGAGTATTGATTTCTGAGAGGTTGGTAGCGCACCTTATAAACAAACATTGAAAACTAAATAAAATTAACTGTCGGGATGTGGCACTCTGCCGAAGAAAACAATTAAGTATTGTTTTCTGAGAGGTTGGTAGCGCACCTGATAAACAAACATTGAAAACTAAATAAAATTAACTGTCGGGATGTGGCGCAGTTTGGTAGCGCACCTCGCTTGGGACGAGGGGGTCGCACGTTCGAATCGTGTCATCCCGAATTAGACCTCTGGTAATAATATTTATCAGAGGTTTTATTATTTTATTATGGGGTGTTGAAATATTTATAAAATATAGTATAATATAGGTAGGGTGAGGTGCCGTAGTTGACACCTCGTTTCAGACCCTACAAAATTTGAGAAATGTAAATTAAAGTATGTCCAATGACGAGGAGGACATACTTTATTATTTCTCGCCATTTTGTATTTTTCATGGCTCTCTCCTTTCTTGAACGAAACAAATATCGTTTTGTTCCGCACATCCCGTTTCAGTTGGATATGTTTCAAGGAGAAAACTACTAGTCCCCTACAAATTCATTCTATCATAAATATTTTTTATTATATTCTATTTACTCAAGAATTATACAATCAAAATTGCTATATATCGCTTGAGTTTATCAATATTTAATAACTTTAACTCACTGACAAAAGTTCGAACATCGTCATCTAATCCCGACCATTTATCAAAAAAAAAAGAGCCTTCAATGGCTCTTTTTAGTTATTTTGTTTTCTTTATTTCACCATATCGTTCAATCATCGAATCATAAAGATTATCATAATAATTTTTGGCATCTTTTGCCTTAAAATCAGGATTATTTTTCTTTTCTAGCGCAATTTTTGTTTCACTTTCATCAACCAATTTTATAATATCTTTTACGTTAAAGATTTTATTATTATTTTCATCAGTTTGTTTTAACATATATCTTACAAGTTTTTTATTTTTACCTTGTATTTTTTCGTACAGTTTCACTGCATCTTTATTCTCAACAGATGGCTTCAAACCGTAAATTCTATCTGATTTTCTGGTTTTGGTTATTGATTCAAAGATATCCGGCAACAATTTTAACTTAATTGCTGTTGCTTTTTTATTATATAAACCTTGTTGTTTTTCAAAAGTTTTTTGTCCAAGTTTTTGTTTAATTATAGCATTCACATCTGTTTGAACTTGTAAACGTTTTGCGTTTGGTGATTTTTTTAGTTTATTTACAAAATTTATATTGTTTAAACTATAATCTTTTGTTTCAAGAACTTGTTCAAGTTTAGGTACGTCAATAGTTGCAAGTTTTCTGACTCTTGTTATTTCAGGATTAACCTTTGCTATTTGGTTATAACGCCTTATATTAATTTTATTTTCGATAAATTTCCCAATTTTTTCTAAATAATTCAATTTTTTGTAGGGTTGATTTGACAGAGTTCCTCTTTGTTTTATTCTAGGATTTACAAAGAACGGGTTCTCGCTTTGTTTAACAAGAGCACTTTCTCTTTCATCAAGGTTAGTTAATCGTACAATCCTTGAAATATTTCTGTGGAAAATTTCTGCTTTTTGCGGATGTATAGTTTCAATTATCTTGTTAAATTCATCTATGGTTTTTATTTTTATATCATCGCCCAAGGCTTTATGAACAAATTTTTCAGTATGTTTATCCGAGTCCATTCTATCAAATAATACTCTCATTGAGTGAATTTCAGAATTTTTTGTTTCAGTTTTTGCATAATTATTTCTGAATTTATCCAGTACTTCAAGTCTGGAATCAATATTTTGGGGTGTAGAAGTTTTGTACATCATCAAAATATCATTATGTTCTTCTTTAGAAAGCTCCGTAACATAAGCCGGAAAATTTTTGCTAAATCTTTGAATAAAACTTTGTCCTTCTTTTGAATAATTTTTTTGTACAAATTCATAATTCCCGTCTAATAAAGTGTTGATGTTCCTTTTTTGCATCATTTTACCGACTATAGATTTAATTTCAACCGCATCATTTTTTAGTTCTTTTGTTTTGAACAGTCTGTTAGTCGAAATATTCATTAATTTGTCTTTTAATCCGTTAAAATTGACAGAATTATTGTAATTATTATATTTCATATTATTTTGAATATTCATGTTTATATACTCCTTCTTATGTAAAAGAAAACCCCTAAAAAAATAATTTGCTAACATTTATAAAAAACTATAAAAAAAAGCCGGACAATTTCCGGCATGTTTGTGTGTGTATTTGATGAATTTCTTAAAAAAATGTTTTATTGTATTTTCATTTAGTAAATGTTATAAAATAATACATTTAGAGCGTAACACCAGTTTTATCCGCAGATTTCCTCCAGCAAGTCATTAATTTTATTTATTAATTCAGCATCATTGTACGGATTTGTGTGTGCAAGTGCTTTTTTCAATAATATTTTAGCTTTTGCAGGATTTTTAAGGTCGTACATAAGTTCACCTGCAGAGAAATAATTTTCGGCAACAGAATTTTCCACTCTTGCATCTGAATAATTCTTAACTGCATTAGCATAGAATTTAAGTGCTTTGTCCGGTTGATTAAATTTATTAAATGCACCGGCTGTATTACTTGATACATAACCTTTCATCTCGGAATCTTCAGTTTGTTCAATAAGAACATTTGCTTCATCATAGAATATAAATGCGTCTTGGTTATATCTGTCAGTATAAATATTTGCAATATTAGTCAAAGATTTCGATTGAGAAGATAGATTATCATCTTGCCCTGCATAGGATACTGAGGTCATATAATGGTCAATAGCGGAATGAACCTGATTAACATCATCATATATTTTTGCCATTGAATAGTGAGCTTTTGTTTTGATTGTTGTATCTGTTGTATCTTTTAGCGAACGATTATAACTATTTAATGCCTGTGCCAAATAATTATTATCATCATAAATCTTACCCATTTCAAAGCATATTTTAGATTGAGCATCAGAATCATTGATTGATTCCGCTCTCATAAGTGCTTTTTGGAATATATTCATGGCTTTTGCAGGATTATTTGAATATGCCTGTTTTTTAGCCTGAACAAATAACGCTTTAAGTTCTGTATCTTCCGGTATAACCGTAACCTGTGGTTTGCGTTTTTTAGGCAAAATCTGTTTTGGTTTTTGTTCGGTGATTCTTCTTTGAGGTTTCCGAATAACTCTTTCCGGTGCAGTCACAACCCCATTTCTTACAATAGGCCTGCTTAAATTTTCGGGTCTTTTAGGAGCCTGTAAAGGAACTGTTTGGTTAACAGGTTCCTGTACAGGTTCAGGTTGATAATCAGGGATTGGTTCATAATCAGGAATTATCCCTTGAATATCATTTTGTGGTTCTTCCTGAATGGGTTCTTTTGGTAAATTATTTATCCCTGCACGTTCTTCAACATTATCAGGTTGTTGCGGAGCATTTCCGCCTTCAGGAAATTTTACCAAAAAATCTTCGTTGATTTCGCCGTCGTTATATTTATAATTAATTCTTTGTAAAAATAGTGCGTCAAGCCAGTTTTGTACAACCTTTGAATCCTTATCCAAAGTTTCAGAGATATATTTATCAATAATAACAGCTGCATTTTGAAGATTTGTTTGAACAAAGTTAATGGACGGGGCATCACCTTTTGTATGTTCAATAACTTGTTGGATATAATCTTCAACTTCGTCAACCAGACATTGAGGTGTCCCTATTGCAGCATAAGTTCCTCTGAAATCCTTGATAACTTGAGCTATATTAACCCTGTTGTTTTTAGCCATATTATTAACTTGTTCTTGAGCATTTGGATCAAGTTCTTGTATTTGTGCAGGGTTCTCAGAAACTGGCTGATTAAAATTGTTATTAGTGCCGATTGCTTGGTAATTTGGTATCGGCTGTCTTTGTGTGATTTGTTGTTGAACATTTACATTTCCGCCTGTCATTTGCGGTGCTGCCGGATTTTGAATAGGCCTTGTGACAGGTGCAGGGCGAAGCCCGCCTTGAGCTGATCTGCCCATAGGAATAGGACGTCTTCCCCCGCCTGCCGTCATAGGCTTTTTAGGGAAAGGTTTTTTATTATTGTGCGCAGTCAATGGTGCTCTGCCTCTGGCAATAGTTTTAGGTTCGGAGTTTTGTTCACGTTGTTGTCTGTTTTGACCACCTTGATGATTATCTTGTGTAAGAGCATCTTGGGTCTGTTCTTCGGACTCCTGACCTGTTCTATAACCTTGACTTGCGTATGGTCTTGGTGATATATTCATCGCATTGTACACTACAAACCGTCCTTCCCAAAGAGAACACGACACTATTAGAATACATTTAAACCGAGTTTATTAAATCATCTGTTTAAATGACTTCTGATTGTTATTTAATGATTATTTTTTTTTAGTCAATATTTATTAAATTATATTTAATTTGCTGTAGTATTATATAGTTCTTTAATATAATACTGGTAAAAATTTTTATATTGTTATAGAATTTTTGAAGTAGGAATACCTAAACAATGAAAAAGTTTGATATAACAGAACAATGGCGAGAATCAAGTTTTAAAGCGTTAATACCGTTTATTGTATTTATCTTTTTTTATTTCGGATTTTCGATAGCAACAAAGGATTTTTCGAAGGTTCCGATGACGGTTGCGTTTATAATATCGTCGGCTGTCGCATTAATTCTGAACCACAAAGAAAAACTTAATAAGAAAATAGAAGTTTTTGCTCTCGGGATGGGTAATAAAGACATAATGATTATGTGTTTAGTGTTTATTCTCGCGGGAGCTTTTGCAGCAACAGCTAAAATGATTGGCGGCGTTGATGCGGCAGTTATGATTGCTCAGCATTTTATACCGGCACAGTTTATGGTGTCTGGGTTATTTGTAATTTCAGCCTTAATATCACTTTCTATCGGAACCTCTTGCGGAACAATTGCAGCTCTTGTACCTATAGCAGTTACTTTATCACAAACTTTTGGGTTTAATCCATCGGTTGTTTTGGGTGCAACAGTTGGCGGCGCTATGTTCGGAGATAATATATCTTTGATATCTGATACAACAATCGCCTCAACTCGTACTCAAAATGTTGATATGAGAGATAAAATGCTTTATAGCTTGCGGATAGTTATTGTCCCTGCTATTTTATGCGTGATATTATATATGCTGCCTATTTTTGCAGGAGTTAATGTTAGTAATATCTTCACAACGGTTAATCTTGATTCTTATATTAAAATTTTTCCGTATATATTACTCCTTGTCCTCGGTGTATCAGGAATTAATGTAATGTTTTTGTTACTGATAGGAACAATATTAAATACAATAATCGGAATTCACTATGGAATTTTTGATATATTTGGAGCATTTACCTGTATCGGTGACGGGACAGTCAGTATGGCAAATACATTGATTGTAGCTATGCTAGCCGGCGGACTTTTGAAAATGGTGCGTTATAACGGCGGGATAACTTATATAATCAAACAAACAAAACATCTTATTACTAATAAAAAATTATGTGAATTTGGGATATGTATTTTGGTAGGGATAATCAATTTATTTACTGCAAATAATACGGTCGCAATTATAACAGCAGGTCCGATTGCAAAAGAGTTATCACAAACCTACGGAGTGAATCCAAAAAGAACTGCAAGTTTATTGGATACAACCTCTTGTTTTGTGCAGGGGTTGATTCCTTACGGGGCGCAAATTCTAATAGCAACGAGCTTAGCCTCGTCTATAGGGGTAAGCTCGTTTACAATTATGAAAGGTTTGTTTTATCCGCTATTACTTGGATTTGGTATTGCAATTTCTGTAATTACGGCAAAGAAATGATTACTTATTGTCGTTTTCTTGTTATTTTTCCAAAGTTTTCTTTAGCAGGATTAAAACCTGTTAATTCTTCCGCCATTTTCGAGTATGTGCTTGCTGTCGATGAATCATCTCCGCCGTCTTTATCATAACGTCTTGCATTCCAATATTGCTTTACTTTGTTTTCACTTGAGGTCATTTTCCCTTTTTGTATTAAATCTTCTTCTGCATCATCAACAACAGCTCTAGTTATTGATGTCGGTTGAACCCCTTTTGCTGCATATCCATTTCTTCTTGTAGAATAATAATTATCATTATTGGTTATATTTCTGTTGAAAGGATTTGTATTATCATATAACTTTTCACTCACTGCGGTTTGAACTACATAATCCATTACCGATACACCTTTCGGATTGTTTATCCCAAAATCGTCATAAACATTTTTTACCCAGAACACCATTTCGGCAGATGATGGAGGAATATTTTTATTGATTGATTTTGGATATGGTTCAGTCTTCAATGAGCCGATTCTGCTTTCCAAAATAATTCGAGAACTGCTATTAAAGGCTTTAGCTAAAGCGGTTTTTTCATCAGCAGAGAGTTCGTTATATCCTGTTATTGATTTTAATTGACTTTCATCACTTATCTCATTTTGTATCGCTTTTTTCAAAATATTATAGACTTTTGATTCTGATTCAGTCATATTGTCTTCACGTATTTCACTCATAATTCTATCACGTGTGTTAATAAGGTCGACTGTTACAAATTCTTCAGTGGTTTTACTATTTTTAAATGCTTTTTCTAAACCTTTTACGTTTTCTTTTATTTCAGTCTTTGAAAAATTTATTTTAATCTGTGTGATTAAATCAGTCGCTTTATCATATATAGCCCATTGTTCATCGTTTAAATCCACATTAAATAATCTTGATTGCAGATCTTCAATTTTTTCTTTAATATCATTGTATTTTTCAATTGTATTACCGGAAAAATCTCCTTTTTTAACAATGTTTTCCAATTGTTGTGTATAACTTTGCATTGAAGAAATAATATTATTAGTATTATTTTCATTATTTCCTTGAGTAGAAAAGCCGTCCCCAATCTCTCCTGCATCATAATTAAAGGTTTGCGTCATTTCTGTTGCTTCCGATCTCTTTGGGGTCTGACTTGAGCCCGCCGGCGTAATGTTATTTGAACCAAAAACTTCATCAGGTCTTATTGTTGTCATATATGCTCTCCTTTTAACTTCACAATTATATATTTATATAAAGTTGCTATTCTATCCATGATTTCAGGACTAAAAAAAATTGTTACAATTGTAATAAACTTATTATTTATACTCAAAATCACTAATTAAAATTAATAACTTTACAAGCAGTTATGTAAATTGTATTATAATAATACAGATGAATTAAAATTGGAGTAGTTTTGGCTGATAAATATAAAATACAAGGCGGGAACCAACTAAAAGGTGAGGTAAGTATAGGCGGAGCAAAAAACTCTGTCCTTAAGCTAATGGCGAGCGCTATTTTAGCAAAGGGTGAGAGTAAAATATACAATGTGCCGGAACTTACAGATGTCAGTATTATGCTTGATGTAATAAGCGGTCTTGGGGTCAAAACCTTTCATGATAAACAAGAAAAATCTGTAACTATAGATGCAACCGATATAACATCTATTACTGCTCAATATGAGTTTGTCAGCAAAATGAGGGCTTCTTTTATAATTTTAGGAGCATTGGTTTCTCGTTGTAAAGAAGCAATTGTTGCCCTTCCGGGTGGTTGTGCGATAGGGGAAAGACGGGTTGACTTTCATATTAAAGGTTTAGAAGCACTTGGTGCAAAAATTAAAATAGAAAACGGTTATGTCCACGCGAGGGCAAATAAATTAGTCGGAACAGATATTTATTTAGATATTCCGTCTGTTGGTGCTACTGAGAATTTGATGTTGGCATCAATATTGGCAGAGGGTTCAACAAGAATCCAAAACGCAGCACAGGAGCCTGAAATTATTGATTTAGCAAATTTCTTAAATACAATGGGTGCGGATGTTATTGGCGCAGGAACATCAGAAATTGTCATAAACGGGGTTAAACAAGAGGATTTACATCCGATAGAATATACAACAATTCCCGATAGAATAGAAGCCGGTACTTTTATGTCTGCTGTTGCAGGAACGAGAGGTAATGCTATCATAAGAGATATTTATCCGGCGCATTTAACTTTCTTTACCGATAAATTAATAAAAATGGGCGCAAATATTAAATTAATTGAGCCTACAGCGATAGAGGTTTCGTGTAAAAACAGAATGAATTCTGTTAATTTTGTGACTCAGCCATATCCGGGATTCCCTACTGATTTACAATCAATGGCAATGGTTCTTCTCTCAATGGCAAACGGGGTTGGAATAATAACCGAAAGCCTTTATGAAAACAGGTTTATGCAGGTTCAGCATCTATTGAGAATGGGTGCTGATATTCATCAGGACAGAAATCACGCTATTATAAAAGGTGTTAAAAAGTTAACGGGTGCAACTGTTGCTGCCAGTGATTTAAGAGCTGGGGCTTCGTTAGTTGTTGCAGGATTGATGGCAAACGGAACAACAATTGTTGAAAATCTTCATCATATTGACAGAGGATATGAAAAGTTTGATGAAAAAATAAGAGCTTTAGGCGGGAACATTATCCGCTATAATGATGAAATTTTAACCGAAGAATTGAGGGCAAAAGATGGGTCACGTATATAAAAGATGGTATGACCACGATCCAAAATTATTAGAAGTTATTGAGCTTTTAAGGAATTATCAGGATGAACTTTTAGAGCAAGCAGAGCAGTTTCTGAAAAAATTAGAAGAACAGCTCTCAAAAGAGGCTATAGATCATTTTTATGAAATGGTTAAGCCTGTTAATGGCTGCAGATGGTATGATAAAAATCCTACGATTTCCAAAACCGTTGAAATTTTACGTGTTGTTCCGCCGGAAGTGCAGCGAGCTTGTGCTGAGAGGTTTATATCAGCATTAAAAGAAATGGGTGTTGATTACACAAGTCCAAATATATAATATATAATGTATTATTTGTAAATAATAGTTAACATTTTTTCTAAATATAGCAATTTCAGTGATATTACTAACTTAATATAAATAAGGAAAAGGTTTATGTTAGGTTTTGGTGCTATAAAATATAATAATGTAGGAGTTCCAACAGTAGGCGTAAGCGCTGCAGATATTGTTGATGCTTATGATACTGTTATGGAAAAGAAAAACAATTATATAGCAGTAAAACTAGCAAATGATAATAATTCAAGAAAGAGAGCCGGTGCTGCCGTAATTGGTGCTAATGCAGGGTTGCTACAGATGGCAGGGTTATTTGGAATATATACATTGGTAAAAGCCTTTCCAAAACTTAACAACGCTTTAATTGATAAATTCGTTATAAAAAACTTTGATAAATGGATTAAAATAGCACAAAAAAATGCCCCAAATGAGAGTAAGTTATACCAACTTGGAGTTGCCCTAGGCGCTAAATCATTAGTCGCAATGGGGATAGGTGCCGGTCTTGGGGTTGCATTTGACTGGTATGCCACAGCAAGAAACACAATAATAAACGGAAAAATTCAGAATACAAAATCAGGTGAAGAAGGGACTTGGATTGCCTCGGGTTTACAGTCGATGTATGCTTCAACAACAGGGAAATTAACCATTAAAAATGCAATTCAAAAGAATGATGACGGAAGTGTAACTATCAAATTTAAAGGGGTGAATAAAGAATATACAATAACAAAAAAAGAGCTGAAGGATGCCAGTAGAGCTTATATAACACGTACGAATGAAGATGGTAAAGTCGTCGGGTTCGATAAAAAATTCTCTAAAGGTGATGGTGATACATTGGCATTTGAAGTTGCTTTTGAAAAATATTGCAAAGATGTTGAAAATGGTGTTGTTCCAAAAGATAAACATCTTCACACCCCTTTTGAAAAAATAACAGAAGATGGTGATATGCTATTTTCAAATGGTAGGGTTGATGATTTGTATTATTTACTCACAGGAAAGGAATCACATTTCCTTGACTTGAGTCCGGACTCTAACAATGATAATGTAATGGATATATATTCAAAAGCAAGCATTAATAAATTTATAAGAGAGTATTCTCAAAATCCGGAAGGGTTTGCTTGCGAGATAAGACTAAAATCAGGAGTAAATGATAAGATAAAAGTAAGAGATAAATATTATCAGACTCATAATTTAAAAACTGATAAAGCGTATGCTGTGACAGGTTTGGATGATAAATTTGTTACAATTTCCGATACAACAAAAACCCGTAAATCATTTGAAATTCCGATTGAGAGAATAAAAGATAGCATAGAATCAATAAATTATGTTGAAATGAGTTAGATTAGCAAATTATTTATTTAGAGTTTTTATATCAATATATGATAACTCCGCTATTAGTATGTCAAAATCTTCAACCAATAAAATATAGTAATCCTGCGTATAATCGTGTTAGCCAACATTCTTATGGCTTAGATTCTGTATCTTTTACTTCAAAGAACCTATTGTCAAAGGGGGTAAACGCTATTACTGAAGCCGTAAATGATACAGTATTGTTAACTAAAAATATAGGTTTTGGTTCTGAAGGAACTGTTTATAAAATACAAGATACTAACTATTGTGTAAAAATTTTAAATAAAAGTCCGGAAAAAATCTGTAATTGGAGTTTGAATATAAAACCTGAAGAAAGAGTAAATCATATTGTTGCAAAAGCTAATAACGGCGCGGTCATAATGAAATATATTGAAGGGGAAGCACTAAATTGGGCTGAAAAACCAAAAGAGCTGGCTGAATTACCAAAACTTACATATAAAAGATTATTAACGCAAATACAGAACGCTTATGATAATTGTATGGCACTTGATCCTGTGCCGTCTAATATCATATATAATCAGAAGGATAAAACACTGACGGCAATCGATTTTCGTGACCTTGATTATTACGAGGATTTGTATGAGCATACCCCGATAAAAGATGTTTTTATGGTGTTAAAGGCAAACGAGAAAAATGATTTTGCAGAGTTATATAACCGCAGGCTCGGGGGAAAATTATTAAGTGTGGTTATTGATGAGATAGCCTCGGGAAAGAAGCCTGAGTTTGATGTGGAAAAAGAAGATTTGACACTCTTTTTTAACAAGCTAAGATTTACTCAGAACGATGGTAATGTGCCGCCCCAATTCGATATATTACATAGAACAATAAATAATATTATTGATTTGTCTAAGGACAGTACCCAAAGCAAAGAACAGAACGGTCAAATAAAAGTCGCTCAATGCTTAATAAAGCAAGTATTGGGATAATTCTCAATTACTCTCAAAAAAAGAAAATCCTTTAATCCCTCGGAAGATGGAAAGAGTATGAGAGATTAAAGAATAATCATTATATAACTAGAGAGGAAAGAAACAAATCTTGGAGATTTATTTCTGACATGTACATGATATCCATGTTTTTAAGCATGGCAATAATGTTAAGAAATGTAAAACCCATGCTATGACATGGTTTGAGGAGTAAATTATAGTTTATCAGCCTAAGGCTGATAAAAGTGATTAAGTGACTAAGTGATTAAGTGATTAAGAAATCAGAAATTCTTAGTCACTTAGTCACGGTTCACTTAGTCACTGTAAATTATAGTTTAGCGAAGGACTTTGTCCTTCGCTAAACTATAATTTA
>CACZPS010000051.1 GCA_902783125.1 uncultured bacterium
AGTTAAGTAAGTGTTCTACCCCGATATTACCTGAAACAGCGTTTCCGCCCCAAGAACCACAACCTAAAGATAATGATGGTTCAAGTTTGAAGTTATATAAATCACCAATACCGCCTTGTGATGATGGTGAATTAATCAACACACGACAAGATGGCATCTTTTCTGCATAATAGTTAATTCTGTCAGACTTTCTTTCATCTGTATATAACGCAGATGAGTGACCTGCCCCGCCTTTGAATACTAATTCATAAGCCATATCAGCAGCTTGCTCAAAGTTTTTAGCTTTATACATAGTCAAGATTGGAGATAATTTTTCTCTTGAGAACGGATCATTCCAATCAACTTTTGGTCTTTCGCATAACAAAATTTTTGAATCACAAGGGATTTTGAACCCTGCAAGTTCAGCAATTCTGCAAGCAGGCTGACCAACGATAGACGGATGCGCAGTACCTCTCGCCGGATCTATGAAAGGTAAATCAATCATTTTCTTTTCATCTTCTTTGCTTACTAAATACGCACCTCTGTATAAAAATTCTTTCTTAACTTCTTCATAAACATCTTCAACAACGATAACAGATTGTTCTGATGCACAAATCATACCGTTATCAAAAGTTTTTGACATAAGAATAGATGATACAGCCATTTGAATATCAGCTGTTTCATCAATAACAGCAGAAACATTCCCAGGGCCGACACCTAATGCAGGTTTACCTGATGAATAAGCTGCCTTAACCATCCCCGGACCGCCTGTCGCTAAAATACAGCTAATATCAGGATGGTGTAATAATTCGGCAGACAATTCCATAGTTGGAGTATCTATCCAACCAATGATATCTTTTGGCGCACCAGCTTCAACTGCAGCTTCAAGAACGATTTTTGCAGCTTCAATAGTTGATTTTGTAGCTCTTGGGTGTGGTGAAAAGATAATTGCGTTTCTTGTTTTCAATGCAAGAAGTGACTTAAAGATTGCAGTAGAAGTAGGGTTTGTTGTAGGAATAATACCCGCTAAAATCCCCAAAGGTTCAGCAACAATCTTTGTACCGTTAATTCTGTCTTCTTTAATAATTCCGCAAGTCTTAGCGTTTTTGTGCTTGTTATAAATATATTCAGACGCAAAGTGGTTCTTAATAATTTTATCTTCAAGAACACCCATGCCTGTATCTTCAACAGCCATTTTCGCTAACGGAATACGAGCCTTGTCAGCAGCAGTTGCTGCAGCTTTAAAGATTTTGTTAACTTGTTCTTGAGTATAGTTTGAATACTCTGTTTGAGCTTTCTTAACTCTTGCAATTAATTCATTCAAAGCCTCAATGCTGTCAACCAGCCCGCTTTTATTTTTCTTTGTGGATTCCTTTTCCACTGGTCTTTCTTTTAATTTTGGCATTTTTTATCTCCTTTTTTAAATTGTGATTAAATTCCTTATTTAAAACTTTAGACCAAACAAAATTCTCTGTCAAACACTTATTTAGAGGATTTTATATTTCTTAATATTGGTAATTTTGTCACGATTAAAACACTAATCGTGGCAGAATTTCACGATTCAAACAATCCAAATTCTTGATATTTGTTAAGTTTTGTTAAATCAAACGATAAAAAGGGCAATTCCATGGGAATAAAAGACTTTAACATAATACGGGGATTAATTTTGGGGATAAATTAAAATGAGTTTTGGAAGTTATACATCAAGAACTTACAACATAAATTTAAACAATAATTATTCTTATAGTGGGCTTGGCTCATTCGGATTATATACAAACAGAAGAAGTTATGGTATTGGGAATTATGGTTACTACGGCGGAGAAACAAATTATAACCGATATTCAGGCTGCTGGACTCCAACGACTATTTTAGGCACTGCTTTAACAAATCAAACCAACTGGGGTAGTACATTGTATGCAGATTTAGATTCCCCAACAGGAATCAGCTCAATCAATCCTTTTGTAGATTATTCAATAAACAGACCATATATGGGCGGCGGATTTACAGGTTTCAGTCTTATTAGCTCTTTAACAGGCGGCTGGGTAGGACCTATGGGATTCAATGCCGGCATGATTTGGGCTTAATAAACTGAAAATCGATAATGGGAAATTATCTATTTACAATTCGTTATTCACTTCACTTCTATTTACATTTATCCCTACTGAACCGTCCCAAAAAGTAGACAAAAAACTACTGGTGCCATAGTGCCTGGTATCTATTATAAATTTATCCCCTCCCCCCAAAAAATCAATTAAATAAAAGGAATTAACGCAATTGTTAATTCCTTTTTTTTGCTATTAAATTGTCTACAGTCTTATTTTTTATCCTCCTCAAAATAATCTACTACTGCCAACATAACGCTATTTAATAGCGTTTCAATCTCTTTTGAAACATCTGAATTTTTGTCTAAATGCATATTTTGTTCCTCACTAAACTTATGAATTATTATTTTTTATTTACTTCCTAATCTTTACATAATGTTTATACGGACAGATTTCCATGAAACTTTAGGGAAAATTTTTTATTTGTTACATTTAATTTAATAAAACATGTAAAACCCAATAATAGTTGAAAATTAATTGTAACAATTCTGTAAAATCTTTAATATTATAAGCAATTTTTATCTTTCAATAATTTTATATATAGTATCAAAGGTAATAGTGTGTTATGTCAATATTGTCAGCAGGAACAAAAATAATAGAACAAAACATCGGTTCAGGTTTGAACTGTAGATTCACTCGAGCTGCACAAACGCTTACAAAACAATTGAACAAAATAGCTATTAGAGAAACAAAATCTGACAAAATTATTTATACATTTTCCAAGGCAGTTCCTGAGGATTTAAAAAGATTAACTTCAAAGAGTATTGAGGACAGTTATAAACGAGTAACGTGGACAAATCCGAAAGACAATAAAGTTTATCATATATTAGAAGAAGGCAGAGAAAAAGGTAAAGTTCAAGTCCGTATTCTTGATAAAGACGGCGCCTTTGTCAAAAATGCAGAACTGGAACCAAAAAATATTGTTATCTTTGATAATTTCTTTAGTCCGAGGGGAATTACCCATGGAGAGATGATGGAGGTGTTTGTAAAACGGTTTAATCCGTTTGCTAATGTTGAAAGGCTTGAACACAAAAAAGGCTGGATTGAAAATATCCGTTATCGCGGTGAATTGCCAATGCATCTTGAATTAAAACGATTCCAAGAACTTGAGCAACAAATGAAAAACGGTAAAAAAGTCGATTACATATCTATATCAGAGGCAAACACCATAAATTGCGGACATGTTATTGGTCAAAAAGGAACTGTACAAAATGATTACGTACACTCAAGCCCGTATATCAGAGATATTGAGCCTGTATTTAAAGACATTATGTCAAAAGGTACAAGAATTTTTGAAGCAGCAGGTAATGACTCAAAATTTGCACCTATAATGGTTTCAGACAGACTTGCAATAGGTGGTGTTGAAGGTGTCGGCTCTTTGGTAAAAGGTAAAATCGCTAAAAATTCTTGTTCCAGAAATTCTATTTTCACTCAACACTATGAACGAAACAATTATTTACCGAAATTAGTAAAAGATGATAACGGCAAAGTTGTCGGAATAAATGTAACCGGACTTTCAGGGGTTGATATGCCTATCAATTACAAGACCAAAAAGATGAGCGGAGTACGAGGCGGTACATCTTATGCTGTTCCTGTCAGAGTTGCGAAACTAGCCTTAAACGAAATGTTAGAAGGGATTTTATAAATTTTATTCCTCTAAAATGATAATATAACCTTGGCTTATTTGAAAAACTGTACAAAATTTTGACATCATTTATTTATTTTAAAAAAATGTTAAAAATTCAAATTGCGTAGCGGAATATATTGAAATCTTGCATATTTCTCAAAAACAGCTTTTCTATCATTGTATACCGACTCAGGTACATTCTCCCATTTGCTTTCATCATCACCGTAACATAAAAACCACGGACGAAACGGATTTTTATATCCGTCATACTTGAAGCTCACTTGAGGGAAAAGTTCGGTTGAATTTTCTACAAGGTTATAAATTTTAACTCCGCTTTCATTCGCTCCGGAGGAGTACTCGTTACAAATAAATGTATCATCACAAACAAAATATCTGTTTCTGCTTCCTCCACTTATTACATGTTTAGGTTTTCTATCAACCATTGTATATATGTCGTAAATTATACCTTTCCATTCACCTTCTGCAATTTCCCCAATAAACAGTTCATCAATCCCGTCAGCATTAACATCATAATATATGTAGCCAATTCTTTCCAAAATTTTTTCAGAAGTATTTTTTGCGCCTTTTTTGTTTTCACAAGCAATAACATTATACATATAACTCATATTTTCTTGTTCAAGTTTTGAGGAATCCCATTTTTCTTTAATGGCAGTTATATGTTTTTGTAGTACCTCTTTGTATAAATCCTCTCCTTTCATTCCTTGGTTTTTATAATAAGTCGCTCCTTTTATCCCTTGGATATTAACCATTTTCCCCAATTCATAAAGTTGTATGTAAGATTCCGGAGCATTTGTTTGTTTAGTATAATCAAATTGCACATCTGTCGGATATTTGAGAACCATATCGTATAAATTACCTTTCTTGTCGGTAAGTTCACCAATTTTCATTCCCCCAGGGAGCATTGCGTGTTCAGATGGGGTTTTATATGCTCTTATCCCAAAAGCAAATCCTCCGTAGCCGGCTTTCCTTGAGGCTTTATGAAAAACCATTATTGCATTATATTTTTTCTTTATGGTGTATTCTCCGTAAAATTTTTGCGGAATTACAATAGAGAATAATTTATATGATATTGTTTTGTCTTCAACACATTTTGAGTAAGAAAAACAAAACATGTTTACTAAAATACATAAAAAACTGATAAATACTACCTTTTTCATAAAATACCTCTCGAAAAACCATATTAGCATAAAAACGAATATATGAGGTAAATTTTAAGGGAGTAGGGCAAATTTAAGTGGTAAATAAATCAACTTGGTCGATTTACTCCTGTTCTTTTCCGACTTGGTTACGTCCGTGTTCTTTGGCGTAATACAGTCCTTTGTCAGCAAATTCTATGAGTTTTTGTGGGGTATCTCCATTTTGAGGGTATGATGAAACCCCCAAACTAATAGTTATATTTACTTCAGTACTATTATTTATTTTTAGAGGAGTTTTTGCAACAGCTTCACAAATTCTTTGAGCATTTACCATTGCTTCTTCTTTTGAGGTTTGAGGCAGGATTATACTCATTTCTTCTCCGCCGTATCTGCAAACATAATCTGTTGCGCGGGTATTCTTTTTTAAAATTTGAGCAACAGTTCTGAGGACAGCATCTCCAATCTGGTGTCCATAGGTATCATTAAATTTCTTAAAGAAATCAATATCAACTATTATCAAAGAAAATTCCTGTTCATATCTGCGGGAGGTATCCACTTGTTTCTTCATCATATCTTGGAAATATCTGTGATTGTATAACTCGGTTAGTCCATCTGTAGTTGCAAGTTTATACTGATATTCAAAATCACGAGATTTAAGTAAATATTTTGCAAGATAAGATATGGCAAAAGTAACCAAAATAACAAATAGCGGAACGACTACTTCTATCCATAGATTAAATATACTCATTATATAGTATGAACTTAAGTAATAAGCGGCTGCAAGCAAAACCGTTGACGTCGTTGCAAATACTGCTGATGTAGATGTGAATACAATAAAACTAACCAAAAATACAAGCAACATTATTACCATTGCATTAGTCGTCGGGGAAGATTTTTTTATAAAAGAGTTGTCTAAAAGATTATTCATATATGTTGCGTGAATTTCAACTCCGGGATAAATTTTGTCAATCGGGACACTTTTTGTGTCGAATAAACTTACGGCGGTTGTACCTATGAACACAATTTTGTTTTTAAAATTGTAGTGCTCAATGGATTTGTCACCTTGTATTGACTTAACCAATTTGTGAAACGGAACACTTTTATATGTCCTCATTGATTGACCGTACCAATTAAGTACAACCTCACCTGAATTAGTAAGCGGGATTTTTCTGTTTCCCGCAATTAAAGTTGAATTTTTATCTATTAGATAATTATTAACTTCATGACCTTCAATTAGGTTTACTCCGGCCATAAGTGTGAGATGTGGATAATATTGTCCGTTGTAGTATGCAAAAACAGGAACTTGTCTGATAATGCCATCATTTGAACGATTAATATTTATCATTCCGATTTTTGTTTTTGAATCTATTATTTGAGGAATAATGGTTCTGCAATTAGAGAACCCAAAATCATTTTCTATATTAATATTTTTTGACTGATTATCAAGTTTTACAGACATTCTTTCAGGCAAAACAACCGGTGTTCTGACATCGGCTGACTGGTTATCAAAATTCATTGCCGTATAAATGTTATTGTATTTTGACATTGTATTTGCGAGGTTATTATCAGCACTAATATCAGATTTAAAAGATTTTATAAACATTAAATCAAATATGACAGCTTTTGGTTTATCTTCCTCCACTCTATCAATAATTTTTGAATAAATTGTTCTTGGAATTGGCCATTCTCCAAATTTGTCTAATATATATTCATAACTTCCATCATCAATTGCTATAATAACTATATCATTACTTGGCTTGTGATTTTTATGTTTAACTAATAATGATTGGCGGTAATCAAAAGATTTATTCTCTGAATCGGTAAAAAAACCTGAAATTACTGTGTTATTTGCAAGTAAAAGTACTGCAAACAATATTGATGCAGTTATAAGAAAATATGCTATTATGTTAAATATCTGTTCTTTTGACGTTTTTTTATCTTCCATTATCAGTACTCTCTTATTTTAATAAATCCAATTTAATTTTAACAGAAAACTTGTTTTTAATAAATTCTCTTTCCATCAGTTTGTTATTAAGTTTTAGAATTTCAGTTGTATAAGCTAATTCGTCCGGTTTTTGTAAATAGTTAATTAAACAATCTTCGTTTAAATTCATAATAGTCCTCTCTGTTGCTATCGATTTATTGAACGGAACAAAAAATTAAAACCATTATTAAAATAAATAAAAATAGTATAAAAGTTCTAGAAAAAGATTTATAATATTCCGACTAAAAAAGGAAAAGGCGGAACTATTGCTCCGCCTTAGTGTTTATTTATCTATACTAGACTAAAAACTTCTTCTTTCTCTTACTGCTAATTGTTCTTGGTAAAATCTGCTGTTTGAGATTTTGTCTTGTATATAATCGTGGTCAACGGTTGATACTCTTTCTAAGTTTACTAATTTGTTTAATCTGTTTGTGAGAGCTGAATCTGCATAAGCTATATTATGTTTTTTTAATACAGTCCAATATTTTGCTTCTGTTCTTGTTGCTAAGGTTTCTTCTGCTAATGTGGCAACTTTTCCTTTGTGACAGCTTTCGTGTGCGATAAGACAAGCGATTTGTTCAGTTGGGGCATTTTTATATCTTGAATTGATAAGTATATATCTGTTCCCCCAGTTATCAGTGGTATTCATTGCAAAATGTTTACCATAGCTGAAAGATATTTGTGTTAAGTCGTAGAACATAATTTTTACGGAGTTTTCTTGAAGATTATCAAATATCTCAGTAGCACCGATATCATCTAACATTGTTAATGCTTCTCTGATTTTTACATCCTCTGAAAAATTTTTAACATTTGTCGCGAAAACACAGGATGAAGACAACACAAATAAGCATGCAAACAGCACGAATACTCTCTTTAACATAACACACATTCCCTATACTTTTTTAATATCTAATTCCTACATTTTTAGTAACGACTTTTTTGCTAAAAACTTTAGAAATTTGCTTAATTTTGTGTTACATTTCTTAACAAGCCAACCTAAAATAACGGATTTAAATGGCAAAAAGCAATCTGATAAGTCGGTTTTGACGATTTTGCATTACCTTTTATAGTACGATTTTATAAAAATTTTGGGGGAAATAATATTATATAGCCAAAGTTTGTTTATTATGTTTGATTTATTAAATAAATATCATTTATACTAATGATTTGGGTATTAAGACAGATATTTGTAATATAATTATCTTATGGTAAAAGAAATAAATGTTTTTACGGAAAATATTTATCAAGAATGGGAATTAGACGAGTTTGCGGTTATCCAAAACACTCGAAAAATTGTGCAGTATTATCTTGAACAATTAACGGATATATCTTGCCTTGAGGGTTATGAGTTCGAAACATTAACTTTTGACATACTGTTTTGTGACAGTAAAAAAACTCATCAAGTAAATAAAGAATACAGAAACAAGGATTATCCCGCTGATATTATTACATTTGCTATTTTCGCAGACGATGATGCAAAATTTATACTCGACAATGATATAAATCTTGGTGAAATAATATTGGCGCTGGATAAAGTAAAAGAGGAAGCAAAAAAATCTCAGGTTTCCAACAAATATGAGTTGTATTTTTTGATTGCTCATGGTATCTTGCATTTGCTGGGATTTGACCACCAAACAGATGACGATTATAATTTTGTTGTAGATGTTCAAAAAAAGGCTCTAAATGCTATCGGAATAGGTGAAAAAGATGAGTAAATATAAATCACAAGGGTTTGGAAATACTTTCAAAAATGCAAGAAAAGGATTTCGGCTTGTTCTAAAAAGCGAACGCAATATAAGGATTCACCTTGTGGTCGGTTCATTTGTTATTGCTTTAGCGATTATATTCGGATTTGATGTAGTTAAGTTTTGTATAATTTTGTTTGCAATAGCTTTAGTTATTATTTCCGAGATGCTTAATTCAGCAATAGAATTTACTCTGGATTCATATTATCATAACAAATATAATAAAATGGTAGGAATGGCAAAAGATATTTCGGCAGGTGCCGTTATGCTTGCGACTGTTGTAAGTATAGTCATAGGTTGTCTTATTTTTGGTCAAGAAATAATAGGACTTATTATTAAAGGGGCTATTTAATAAAGGTCATGAGTATTGTTTAACGTTGATTGTATGCGTGATTGCAGTTGTATTTGCATGCGGTCATAGGATTATGTGTTTTGTGATTTTATTTATAATTGATTAGTCTATTTGTATGATTTTAAGTCAAATATGCTAAATGTTTATTTTTTTATGCCGATGAGTTATTTGACTTCTTAAAAAAATTTATTAAATAAAAGAGTGTAGAAGAAGCGAGTAATCAATAATAGGAGAAAGTTTGTCATGGGAATGGCAGCATCACAGGCAAGATATTTAGCACTAACAGCACGTAAGACCAACTGTGAATACGAAGGTCAACAAATCAACCAAGCTCGTGTTGCATTAGCTAACCAATCTGCTAATTATTTTAATCAATTGTTAAACACAAAGGTACCGACCTGTCCTGACAGTACAGATTATACAAAAACTCAGTACTCATACTCTGATGGTTATAATGATGCTGTATTAGAAGATTGGCATCAATTATCTACTGCTAATAAAGATTATAACTATGTAGTTGATACTTATTATTTTGATGATATTTATACCGGTTCAATGAAAAAGATGGCTAATCCTGAAGTATTATTCAAAAATAAGGCAACTAAATTTAATAATGATGTTGATACCCTAAGAAAAAATGCGGACGGTTCCTATACTTTGAATAATGAAGTGACTTATAAACCGCTTTCAAGTTATAAAAATACAAAAGATTTACAAAATGCTCTAAAAGATATGGAAGCAGAAGGATTGATTACATTCCCGGACGGGAAAATCAATATGAAGGATTTATTTGGTTACAAAGACAAAGATAATGTATGGCATATATCTACAAAAGATGATTTAGAAAATGCGCTGTCAACTCACGGCTTGAAAGAAGGTTATGTTGATTTAACCAAGTTGAATGTAAATTTACAAGATACAAAAGACTGGACTGATGACGATTTTGTCAAAGCGGCAAACGAACTGGCAAATCAGGCTCCTGGGTTAAAGGCAATAACTAAAGAGGATATTACACAGGCTGTGGCTGATGGAGCTTTTGCAACCGGATACGCATCATATACAACAACTACTGTCGGTGATAAGACTGCTTATATGTTCAAATCTTCAACCAAGGAAGAAGCATACGAACATGGAACAGGTGGTTTAATAGATTATTCAACGGTATACACCCCTGCTTATGTTGGAAACTGTAAACTGACAGAATTAACAGATACTCTGACCCTTACGGACGAAACGGCTCTTTTACAGATAGTTGCTGATTTACCTAAAGAAACTATTTCTGATTATATTCAAAGAATGCCTGACGGTAGTTATCAATATTACGGTTCCGGTATTTATTCTTTCGAATATAACGGTCATACTCGTTATACAACATATAAAGATTTAGTTGATAGTTTGACGACTTATGATGAGTATGGTAAACCAATTGAAAACCAAAAGAAACTGAAGTACTACGATGCAACTTATATCAATACAAAAGTTAAAGATACAAACTATGCACTTTTAGAAACTGACGGCTCAGGCAGGTTTAAATCTTTAAAACTTGAAGACTCCAGTGTGGTTTATGATTTGAATGTTGAATCAGTAACTGATGAAGAAGCGTACAACAATGCTATGAACAAGTATTATCACGATGTTCAAGTTTACGAAAAGAAAATTGCTGATATCAATGCTAAAACCGAAGTTATACAAAAAGAGGACAGAACTCTTGAACTAAGATTGAAACAACTTGATACCGAGCAAAATGCTCTCCAAACCGAGATGGAAGCAGTTAAGAAAGTAATTTCTAAGAATATTGAAATGACCTTCAAGACTTTTGCCGGAAGTTAGGGGTAAATGTATAAATCTAATTTTATATATTATCCTTCGTAAAAAGTGGAAAGTTGAAAAATATCCGGTTATTACTCACTTTTCACTATTCACTGAAAAACTTAAAGAAAAGAAATCCATTTATTGATACACGTACACACCTTTTACCCTGTTGCGCATAATTAGCGTGCAGGGTTTTTATTCTGTAAATGATTATTTATCAAAAAATATTGTCCTTCGATAAACAGTGAGGAGTGAATAGTTAACAGTAAACAAATACATAGCATATAGATTGTCTATTCACTAATGCCTATCCGGCAAAGTTTTTTCAAGTTTTTCAACAAATTCTTTTGGAAAACACACAAAACTAACAACATTCTTTTTCACAACATTTTTATTATCAATATTTTCTTCTATTTTTCCAAGCATAGTATTGATATTACCAAGAGTTTTTTTCCAACTCATATAGAACGGTTTTTTTTATTTGCTTTATTTCTCCGTCAACAATATCAATTTTTGCGCCATTTCTTTCAATAGAGCCAAATTGATTAACAAATCCTCTTACACCATTATTCTTATAACTTAAACCCCAAGTCGGAACAATGTGTTCCTTCTCCGGTACCACTTTAGCTTTTTTCGATAATGTTTTGAACTGACTTATTATTGACTGCTTTATTACTTCTGTTTTCATATAAATACCTTTCTATTATTTACCCCTAATCAATATCGGCATAAAAATTGTATTCTTTTTTTAATAATCCTGTTTTTTCACCGAATTTTTTGTACTTATCCTGCAACCAAGTCCATAATTTATTAGGCTCCTTTAAAGTACCTCTCTCCTTCATTAGTTTTAAGCATTCACCGATTGACAAGGTTGTCATTTCATTATATGTTAGCCCCGTTGATTGTTCAACAGCTTTTTTTGTTTCTCTGATAGCTTAAATTTCATTCCGAAAGACTGTTTTTTGCTATTCTGATTGATTGATATTATTTGCACGACTTCTCACTTTATTTCTACATCGAATTTCAACCATTATACAATAAATATGTAACAAATAAAATGCTTAATGCGTCAGGGGTAAATTATTACGACGCACCCAACGACTAATTAAATATATCCTTCAATAATTGCCATAAAGATTTTGGGGCAGGTTGCGGATTTTCCTGTGGCGGAATTGGCGGAAAGTACATTTTTTGATGAGGGAAATCTTCAATAGTTCCGTTTTTACCTTGTTTTATAAACATATCTATCTTTTTGTCTGTTTCAGGCTCACCTGTATTCATCCCGTATTTGCGGTAAAAGATATGAGGTGCTTCTTTTGGGGTAAATTGAGGGTCTGCACTCAGATAAAACCGTCCTTCACAACCGTTTCGTTTGCTGAAGTTTTGAACATAATCAAGCATTTTTGTGCCCAGCCCCTGTTTTCTCGGTTTGGACAACAACATCAGGACTAACATATATGGTGTCGGTCGCCCATTTACAGGCTGATTTGTTTTTATAAGAGTCATTTTCCCGTGTTTAGACGGATCTTTTGTAGAAAACATCGAAATATCCCATGTGTCAAAACAGTCTTTATGCTCCCAAAACAAATATTCAGGAAGCTTTTTATTAACATTCCTATTTAAAGGTGGATATTTAAGACCTTGCCCCAGTTTTTCAATCATTTACTTTTAATACCTGTTAATAATAGGGTGCTGCCCTTTGGACGAACCACAGTTGTAAGTTGGGCATACCTGCCAACACTACATAAATACTTATTCACTCAACGATGCAATCAAATCTTTGATAATATTTTCCTGCTCGGTAAGTTCTGCGATACGGGCGGTTGTTTGCTCGATTAGTTCTTTAGGCGCATTAGCAACAAATTTTTCGTTCTTCATTCTACCTTCTAAAGAGTTCTTTTCAGCAGTCAATTTACCCATTTTCTTTTCCTGACGCTTGATTTCTTCATCTAAATCAATCAAATCAGCCAAAGGAACAATAAGTTTTGATGCCGATACAACAGCAGTCGCCGATTTAGGAGGTAAATTACTATTCGCATCTGCGTATGATATTGTATCTACCTTAGCCATTCTATGAATATATGATTCAATTGCCTCAAAAATAGGTTTTTCTTCCTCGGTCGCTCTAATCTCAACATTTACCCCTCTTGAAGTCGGGATGTTGAAGCTTTGTCTTAAATTACGCAATGACGTAATAGTATCAAACACAAGCTCCATTTCTTTTGCTTCTTTAGGGAAAGCCAAATCTCCTTTATATGTCGGATATTCCGCTATAATTATCGCAGTAGCATCTTCATTTACCCCTTTTGGTAAAAGCTGCCAAATTTCTTCCGTAA
>CACZPS010000052.1 GCA_902783125.1 uncultured bacterium
CTTTCTTAACTTCGGGCATTGTTTTAAAACTCTGTCGGCTTTAAGGCTGTTTTCACTATGCCTAACTATAGCCCATTCATCATTTATATCTTGTTTTGTAAGAATACCGAATAATTTTAATTCAAAATACTCATTCAAATTCTGATAGAGTATGTCAATACTCTTTGCTAAAACCTTGCAATAATTTGGCTCTTGTTGAATTGAACAATTTTTACAAAATTTCGTATCAGTCGTTGTCTTTGTTGACTTTGAACCTTTGCGTTTAATTTTCTTTCGGGTTTTATGCTCGCTTAACTTAGATTTTATTTTGTAATTTTTGACGTACATAATTTAACCTCATTTTATAGATTCATAAACTATATACGAGGAAATTAAAATTTCTTATACAGGAATTATTGTTTGTTAAAGTATGATTTTAACAAATTGTAGATGTACTTCAAATCATTCAGCTTTGCTACTTTAATCATCTTTTGAATTTCTGCGGTTAAGTATGCTTTTGTTTGGTGGTGTTCAAAATCAAATAAATCTTTAATTTCAACATTTAAAACTTTAGCAATGTTTTCCAAATTTTCTTTTTTAGGAAATCTTGAACCATTCTCAATTCTTGAGATAGTAACAACTTCAACTTCTATCAATTCAGCCAACTTGGACTGAGTTAAGCCTCTTAATTTTCTTAACTCTTGTATACGTTTACCTAACTTTTTATTTGTATCGGTCATATTTTCACCTCTTTTAATTTTAAGAGGTAGTTGCATTATAAAAAATAACCGTCTATGATAACATATAGTAATATGTGGTTAATACCATGCGTGATAATCTAATCTCTATAAGGGTTATAATGACTACAAAGAAAACTATTCTATTTTTAACAACATTTTGCTTTACAATTCAAATGGCTTTTTCTTCTGCTTTTGAATACGGCTATACATCAGACGGTTTTAAGTATGTCATTCATCATCATAGCGAAAGTTCATATCAACATGCGTGGTGCTCAGCTCATAACGGTATTGAAGAATTTGAAAACTCTGATTTTACAAGGGTTGACTGCCTTACTGATACTCATGCAATAGAGTTTGACTTCGCTGATAAATGGGCTGAAAGTATCGGACAAGCCCTGCATTATTCTTTTATGACAGGAAAAAGAGCAAAAGTTATTTTAATTCTTGAAAACCCTGAAAAACAAATGTGTTACTTTGAAAGAGTGCAAAACTTGGGTAAAATCCATAACTTTGATGTTGAATACGTTACTCCTGAAATCTTAAATATTGTTGATGATAAATGCCAATACTCTGACTGCAAATGTCATAAAAAGAAAAAAATTATTAATTTAATAAAATCAACTTTTTTAAGATTATACATTACTAAATTATAATTATTCTTTTGTATCCATACTATCTTTTTGATTCATATCTTCATTTTGTGGAGGAATATAAAAAGGAATAAAGCCTGTCTTTGTTTTGGTTACTAAATCTTCAGCATGATTTGGAAACAGCCCTATATCATTATAGTCCTTATCGTCAAATAAAAATATTTGTATATTTTCCTTGCCTATTAGTGACAATGCATAATCTAAGATTTCTCCAATACCTTTTTTATTATTAACATCAAAAGGTTTAGATATATGGTCTACAACTAAAAGAGGAATTATGGGATATTTATTTTCATTAAGCAGCATATTTATAAAACCTATATATCCAGATAATTGTATTAATGTTTGTCTTGCCATACTTCCTAAAGAATAATTGACATCAATTATTTTATCTTTATTATTTTTGTCTTTTATTGTTTGATGTTTTTGAGGTTGTAGTATATTCCCAGATTTTATATATGTAATTTTAAAGCCTTCAACAGATAAATCATCTTTTACTAAACTTGATGATTTTGCCTGTTTATATAGATCGGTTATTTGTTGTGATAAATAATCAATTTTTTTCTTATCTTGAAATTTTTTTAGTTCTTTTAATGTCTTTCTTATTTCAGTAACCCTATTTCTTTTTTCTTTTAATTGCTCCATTGAAAATGTAACAGTATCCTCATTTAAGTAATTTTCTAATAAAGCACAAGCTTTTTCTTTTTCGTTTAAATTATAAAGCGTACTATAATGTTTATACTGCTCTATTTCTTTTTTTAGTGCTGTTCGTTTTTTTGTTAATTCGGAAATTGTCTTATCTGCAATTAAATAATTTGTAATAGAAGCCGAATTATCTACATCTTTAATCAAATTTTCTAATGGATTAACTAAATATGAAAATTCAGGGTTATTAGAAATAATTGATTTCAAATTCTTTAATAAATCTCCTCTATTTTTATCAGCTAATTGCATTTGTTTTAAATTGATAGACGATGTGTCATAAACTTTTATCTGTTCATTAATGTGATTATATAAATATTCAAGTTCAACTATATCCCCTAAATTCTTCTTTTGTATCGAGTGTAAATTCTTTGTTTCATTAAGTTTTTCTATAACTTTGTCTTTATTATATCCATTGTACGTTATATTTAGTCCCAAAATATTAATATTGTTATTTATTTGCTCATTTATATATTCAGACTTAAATTCATTTTTTTCTAATTTCTTAATTTCAGCTAGTAGTGTATCTAATTCGTTTTCCAATGATAAAATTTCAGGCAAGTTTTTGTTAAATATTAAGTCTAATAATGATGGTAATTTAATTTTGTATTCTATATTTGAGCATTTATCAAAAAAATCATTAGTAATGCCTTGCCCTGTTTCACCTAAGAAATTAAACATTGTAAATACCCTATATGAGTAATCTTCACCAGAAAATTCTTTTATATTATAAGAATCTTCTTTGTTTGCTCCTAAAAGAGAATTCATTCTATCCTTATAAACTCTATAAGGAATTTTTTCTTCAGGTTCTTCTGAATCAGCATATTTAAAAAAATTACATTCACGTTCCTTTGTTCTTGTGAAAATATAATAAATGCCATTAATATTAATTTTTAAACTAGCTTTTTCTAATTTTTCGAACCATGCTTTAGATAAATCAAGAGATTTTGAACTTCCGAGCATATAGTCTAAAAAATTATAGAACTCTGTTTTTCCCTTATCATTTTCGCCTCTATAATAATTTATTCCTTCACTAAATTTGTAAGTATACTCCTCTTGTTCAGTGCTATATAAAATAAGTTCTTCAATTTTAAACATTATTAATCACCTCTTTCATAAAATGTTTATCAGGAATATATTTACTCTCTGAAATTGCTTTATATAAAAAATCATTTTTATCATATATTTGATTAGTTGCATAAACTACTTGAACTGGAGTTATAATAGAATTTTCTATTGAAATCCTATTGTTTTTGTTTAATAAGTGTATAGATTTTATAATAATAGGAATATCTTCTAAGAAATTTTGATACTGACCAGATAGAACCGATAAACATTTGTATGTAATTTCGTTGGTATCTCTTGATGTATATACACACTTGTTTTTATTTTTTACAATAAAAGAAAAAACAAGCAATTTTATTAAACTTAACTGTTTATGTAAACTTAATATTTGGATTATAATTTCACAATAAAGACTCATTTGAAGTATTTCAGCATCAACTTCAATTTTAGTTTGCATTATTTTCATCCTCCCACGAAATTTGATTTTGCACATTATCTCCAGTCAAATAAATACAAGAACCACAACGAATTTCATCGCTATTTTGAGCATACGAATTATTCCTTTTTTCTGTTTCTAATAAACGATTTTTGGGAGTATCTCTATCTGTATCTTTTATTTCTTCAAGTACATTATTAAAATTATTAAATGATACTTGCTCTATGCTTTTTGGTTTTGATTCTTTGCCATTTTCCATACTAAGATATCTAAAATGCTGATAATACTTTAATTGTTTTAATCGTTCTAATGTATTATATTCACTTAAATTACAAGCAAGTAATTGTTTCGTTTCTCTTAAATTTTTAATATTAGAATGAGATAACGTTACAAAATCTAAATTTTGTTTATAGGAGTAATAAGGAGGATAATAGCTATCATCATTTATACTAGTATTTAAGTCCTCATAAATTTTTATTAAACCCTCATAAGAAAGTATATAAGGTTCTTTTTTATCTATAGCATTCATAATATTATTTTGTATAGTGTTCATATAGTGTTCTAATCTACCACTATACAGTGCTGAATTCGTACTTAGATACCTAAACTCATGTTTTGCTTGTTCATATATTAATTCATCAATATCTTTATTCCCTATAAATTCATAATTTTGTAGTATGTTATCATAAATAGATTTAAAATCTTCAAAATTATCTTGATACATATTTTTTATTTGTACTTCAATAGAATCAGCACGAGAATGTTCTGTTTTTATAGCTTTGCTGTATAAAACTTCTGCAGAGTCATTAAACATCAAGTCAGTATTATTATACGATTTATCTGAAAAAAGTATGTATTTTGAAACACGAGTAAAATTTTTATTTTGTAATATCCAGTTGAAAAGTGTTTTATGAAAATCTTCTTGTGATAGTTTTGTTCTTTTTACCTGTACTAATTTATTAATATCATTATAATTTGCCTTACATATAAATAAATCTGTTTTTTTATCAATATTTTTGTCGGTTATTTTTACATTTACATCATCAATAGTTTCAAATTCAATTGACTCATTTTCTTTTGTTATATATAAAGCATAGTATGCAAAAACCTTAATCTGAAAAGCAAAACCAGCTAAGGAATGTATTCCATATTTTTTGTTTTGGTTTTCATTATTTGGCAAACCTTCCCCTCTACATACTACACTATATATTAACATTTTATAGCAAAATCAAAAATTTTACTTTTTTGTTAATGTTTGTTAAGTATAGTAAAAGAATATAATACAAGGTAAAAATATTTTTATTAAAATTGTCACTTTTTTGGCACTTAATAAAAAAAACGCGCGTGGCAAGATTCGAACTCGCGGCCTCCTGGTTCGTAGCCAGACGCTCTATCCAGCTGGGCTACACGCGCATTTTTGTTTTTATATTTAATTGTCAAATTTTCGATTTTTTGTGCCTATGACCCTGTAGTTCGTAGCCAGACGCTCTATCCAGCTGGGCTAAGGGCGCATTTAGTTTTTATGAAATTGTCAATTTTTCTGTCTGTAACCTATTGGTTCGTTGTCAAACGCTCTATCTAACTGGGCTACAAGCGCATTTGTATTTATATAATTTTAAAACATACTGTCATGTTTTTTTATAATTCACAGCTGAAAGCTCTATTAAGCTGGACTAAGTGCATATTTACACATGACTATACTATAATATCAACAACATAATCCTTTTTCAAGAGGGGTAAATTATTTGTGGGGTAAATTATTTGTAGGGTAAATTATTTTGCTTGTGCTGAAAGGTAACTAATAATTCATAAAATAAAAAATATTGCCTGAGAAAAGGAATGAGTTGTGTTTTCTGTAGAGTGAAGCAAATCGAAACTCGCAGCGTGTAGCAGAACCACATTTCTGTGACAAGTCGAATAACTAAATTTACTTGTTACGAAAAGCGAAACTCGACTCATAGGAAATTTTGAGTTTACATTTAGAGTGTAAGCGTTTCCGTTTAACGCGAGGGCATATCATTGTCAAATAAAAAACCACGCGGATTTTCGGTAGGGCGACGGCGAACAAAAGTGAGCCAAGCCCGTAAGAGCAAATAGCACGATTGAGTGACTAAATCCGTTAGGATTTAATAACGAAAAGAGTGCTATGCACGCCCGAATAATCCAAGATTTCAAAACATAATAAAAAACCACTAAATTTAGTGGCTCATAAAAATTTATAGGGAAAATTATAGGGAAATTATAAAATTTTTGTGAATAGTGAGTAAATAATTTACACTATATTTATTATTTATGTTCTGTTACTGTTTAACTAAACAGTTTGAACGTTCTTTCAACGTTGTCTTTTGCAACTGTTTTTAAAGTTTCCATTTCTTGTTTTACAGCGTTTCTCTCAGCATCCATTGCCGCTAAGTCTGTATCGTACTTTCTGTCTTTCATATCAATACGTTTCATATCGGCTTCATATTTAGCTTCTGCTTTTTTTAGGTTGACTTCGTCCGTTACTTCTTGCAATCCTGTGTTTGTGGCAACGCTGGTTTCGTAATCAGCGAAATTCGGATTACTCGGTTGATAAAATTGGTTTGTATATTGCCAACCGTCAAGTGAGTCTGTTGTTGTTCCGAAACTCGTCGCAATTGTTACATTTCCGGAATTAACAAGATTAACAAGTAAGGTAGAAAAATCATTTGCCAAGGCATTTGTTATATCAATACCGTTACCATCACTATCTTTAAATATTTCTTTCACGGCAGCTATTAAGGAACTTTCTTCTCTGCAGGTATAAGATCCATTATAAGTTCCCGCTGTATATTCTTGCAAAGAGCCTCGAACATAATATCCCGGTTTTGTTACACTTTCTGTAAACCAATATTCCGGATGCTCACTTTTTAGAGCATCAGCTTCCGCCTTCGTATAATACACTCGCTGTCCGTTTTCAGTGTATGTTACGCCGGTTTTATATGTTATTGTGCTTGGCAAACCATGAACAACAAGTGCATATCCTGCGGATAAAAAATCTCCGTAACTTGTGAAATCGACATATGTTACAGCTCCTGATTGAGTTAATGTTTTCTTTTGTAGTTTAGTTTTATCCAGTGCATCAAGATATTCTTCATAAACTCTTGTGGATTCATTCGCCATCTGAAGTTTCATCGCTTCAAGACGAGCTGCCTTATATTCAATTTGGTGCATTCTTGCTGTTAAGTTCAACAATCTTGCTTGTGATGACGATAAACCCATATCCGTATTCCTTATTTATAAGATTTATATATTTGACGGCATTTTTTTTATAATCTTTAATTTCATAGAGTATTTTGTAATAAATATTTACACAATATAAATAAATATATATATTCGGCTCAGATTTAAGTTTACGTTACATTTCTTTTAGAACTAGCAAATTTTTTGTAAGTCTTGTTTTATATATTTATATGGAAGGTTTTGTGAATACAAATTTTAATACATTTAATAATGGGTTAAGACACAGTAATAACTTTGTAAATTATGGAGTTGATAAAATTGACAAACAAGACCAATCAAAAAACGATGCTCCACAAAGTAGTACAAAATTATTAACCGTCCCTAATGATTTTTATTTGGGAAATCTTACTAATAACATAGTTGATATAGATAAAGTAGTTGTGGATACCGTTACTACTCCTAATCAAGACCGCCATCAACGTCTAAAAACTGCAGGAGTTATCGGTGGTTCAGGACTTGTAATCGGAGGATTAACTTTAGTTTTGACAAAAGGTAAAATTTCAAAAAAAGTAATTAAATCCTTGGGGAAAATTATTGACAATGCTGATGCTAAAATTGTAGAATTAACTCAAAAACCGACAAAATCACATATTGAAGCAATAAATCTAAAAATGTTACAAAAAACAAATGATATTGCATCAAGAATCCGAGGTGCTTTTTTTAATATAACACCGCTAAAGGATGTGCTTTTTGCTAGGATTGTAAAACAATATTTAGGTCTAAAAAAACCGTGTAATGCAATTACGAACGGTTTTCGTAAGTTATCTTTTTCTACTGTTAAATCAGCATATTCAAAGGCAGGAGCGCAAGTTGATTATCTTACAAACTTGTTCTCTGAAACAAATGTAAGACTTGCCTCAGGTGAATTTGTAAAAACACATAAGCGTCCACCTGACAAAATTATAAAAACAATGAACGATAGTGTAAATACTATCAGAAATGAATTTATTTCCGGTTTTAGCAGGTCACAATTAGAAGAACGTAATAGATTATTGATTAATAAATTTAGCGGGCTTGACAAGCGTGTTTATAATAGCATCTATGGGAAAATTAAAGAATTTGTCACTGATATAGACGAATGGACCACATTTGTCCCAGAGAGAATTGTTGCAAATGACAAGGCAAAAATTATCAATGAATTATCTTCAAAGAAAAAGGTTATTACAAATAATCCTAGAGATAATTATAATAAAATGGCTGACATTTTAAATAAATTGGAGAATATAATTAATCCTAATGATAAAGATTCAAGAAACACAGTTAAAAACCTAAAAGCATTAGCCGATAAGTATATAAATTTATCAGGGGCTAATGAGCAGAACTATCGAAATGACGTTATAAAAAGGATTAATAGCCATTTACATCGAGCAATAAAATTTTCACTTAATGAAACATATACTCCAAGTGAAACAAAAAAAATAACCGCATTATTAAGACAGTTTGGAGCAGTAGTTAATACAGACAAAAAAGGTGCAATTGAAGAATTGTTAACAATGTATAAAGAATATGTTCCTGACTATGAATATCAAATATTAAAAGCAGAAGCCGATAAAACAATAAAATTGATAAATAAGGCAGTTAATAAAGAAGGTACTGAATATGTTGATAAAGCGAGAGATTTAGCCTGTGGTTCAGCACTTACTGATGTAGCAATTGGAATGTCATTGCCGTTAGTAACAACGTCATTGGCAATGTCTGCGGCAAAGACAAAAGAAAAAAAACGTTCAGTTGTGCTTAAATATGGATTGCCACTACTTGCCGGAGTCAGCGCGTCAACTATTGCAACCGTTAAACTTATATCAGGCGGGAAATCACTTATGCTTGGGTCAGCTGTAAGTATATTAAGTAACGAATTATTTGAACGGTTGGACAATTACCTTATATCCCGAGATAAGAAGTTATGTTTAAATACAGAAACACAAACAAACAATAGCTGATAGAAAAGTTTTTCAAATAAAACATTTTTTTTATTTCCCTTGTAAGAATCGGTTCTTTGCAAAATAAAACTTTTCCCTGTATAAAAGTTTATCAAGTGAAGAATTATGAATTTTTATCCTTCACCTTCTGCAACTACGGTTGCAACCAAATCACCATAGCTGTTAAAGCAGCCATTTGTTTCTTCGACAATAAATTTGTAACCGGTTTTCCCTTCGATTACCTCCTCTGCTTTATCCATAGCTTCGTCGTAATCTTTATATTCACCGATTAATGTTTTTGTTAATTCTTTATTACCTTCTTGTAAATAAACCTGAAACATCTTTTTCTCCTATATTTTATCTTATTCACAGCATTTACTGTCGCCGCAATTACCTTTGTTACATCCGCCACCGGCACATTTAGCTCTTGATTTTCTAAGATGCTCTAACTCATCTTGGTACGGTGATATTTTAGTAATATCATCTATTACTTTTGGAAGTTTTTCCAAAACATAATCTATCTCTTGTTCAGTTGTAAATCTGCTAAGACTGAATCTTATGCTTCCATGTAACGATGTAAATGGAGTTCCCATAGCACGTAAGACGTGGCTTGGCTCAAGAGAACCTGATGTGCAGGCGCTGCCTGAGCTTGCGCATATCCCTAAATCACTTAGGTGAAGAAGTATTAGTTCTCCTTCTATATATTCAAACCCGATATTAGTTGTATTAGGAACTCTGTTAGAAATAGATGAATTAAGTCTTGAGTTAAAGGTTGATTTCAAAATTCCGGTTTCCAGCTTATCTCTCAGCCTCTTAACTTCTGTTGCTTCGTGATTAAGTCCGTCTTTTGCAAGCTGTGCAGCGATGCCCATTCCAACGATATACGGAACATTTTCTGTCCCTGCCCTGTATCCTCTTTCTTGGTGTCCGCCGTTAATTAATGGCGGAAGAATCACGCTTGATTTTACATACAAAGCTCCGATACCTTTAGGAGCATGAAATTTATGACCTGAAACCCCCATCATATCAATATTTGTATCAGCAACACTAATGTCAACTTTTCCGGCACCTTGAACTGCATCGACAAAGAAAAGAGTATTAGGATTTTTTGATTTAACAATTTCACCAATTTCTCTTATCGGAAAAATAACACCTGTTTCATTATTAGCCCACATAACAGATACAAGTGCCGTTTCATCATTTATTTTATCTTTTAATTCTTCAATATCAAGTTCCCCGTTTGCATTTACTCCGATATAGTCTACCTTATAGCCTTGTTTTTCAAGCGATTTATAGGTGTTTAAAACGCATGGATGCTCAACCTTAGTTGTAATAATATGTTTTTTTGATTTATTATGAGCAACAGCACCTTTTATTGCCATATTAGCGCTTTCTGAACCGCAGGAAGTGAAGACAACTTCTTTTTCGTTTTTTGCCCCAAAGAAATCGCGCATTTTCTCTCTTGCATCAGCTATTGCATTAGACGATTTTACACTAAATTCGTACATACTCGACGGATTTGCATACTCATCTTTCAAATATGGGAGCATTTCGTCTAAAACTTGTTCATCTACTTTTGTTGTTGCATTATTATCTAAGTAAATAACCATTATATTTGTATTACCTCTATATCTTGACTTACTTTATCTTTCAAGGTTGTTTCCACAAACGATTTAAGGGTCAAAACAGAGTTTTTACATGAAGAACATCTGCCTTGAAGTTTAACATAAACCTTGTTTTCGTTTATATCAATCAACTCAATATCGCCACCATCTTTTTGTAATTCCGGTGCTATTACATTTTCAATTACTTTATTAATTTTTAGTATTAACTGAGCGGGTGATAGTTTAGGCTCATCGTGTTTTGCATATTTATCAATAAGTTTTTGGATATCACCTTTACAACGCCCGCAAGCGCCACCTGCTTTAGTATAATTTGTAATATCCTCAACAGTTTTCAATCCGTTTACTTCTATTGCCTCTTTTATAACATCTTCTGTTACATTAAAACAAGTACATACAACACGAGATGCCGAATTATCATTTACCACAAAATCTATTTCTTCATCATAGTATTTTTTCAGAGCATCTTCTAATGCTTCATGTCCCATAACAGAACAGTGCATTTTCTCAGGCGGAAGTCCGTCAAGTTCTCTTGCGATATCGGCATTTGTAATTTTACGAACCTCGTCAATATGCTTGCCGATTACCATTTCTGTCAGGATACTTGAACTTGCGACGGCAGAACCGCAGCCAAAAGTTTGGAATTTTGCATCTGTAACAATTCCGTCTTTAATTTTTAAATATAACTTTAATGAATCTCCGCAGGCAAGTGAGCCTGCTTCTCCGATAACGTCAGCATCATCAATCTTGCCGACATTACGGGGGTTACGATAGTGATCCATTACTTTATCTGAATATTTCCACATTATAATACTCCTTTATATTTTATTGTATATCAAAAGGGGGAAATGTTAAAGTGGTAAATTATAGTATAGCGATGAACGAAGTTCATCGCTATACTATAATTTACAGTGACTAAGTGAACCGTGACTAAGTGACTAAGAATTTCTGATTTCTTAATCACTTAATCACCTAGTCACTGTTCACTATTCACTATTCACTATTCACTGTTTATCGAAGGACTTTGTCCTTCGATAAACTATGGTCGTTAGGACGTTAAGTCGTTAAGACTTTAGGTTCATTTAGTCGGCTTTGCCGACTAATTTATAATAATATACAGCCAAAGGCTGTAAAATTGAACCTAACGACCTAACGTCTTAAGAGTCCTA
>CACZPS010000053.1 GCA_902783125.1 uncultured bacterium
ATAGTTGAAAGTTGAAAGTTACTTAACAGCCTACGGCTGTAATTATTATAAATACACGTCGAGCGAAGCTCGACATAATTACTTTCCGCTTTCCAATGTCTTGATTTTCTTCCACGCCCAAACAGGCTCACTATCGAACCTATAGTTCTGCAAGCACGCTGTTTTCGCTATCCTGCATAAATGCCGTACAAAAATCGCTTTCAACTTTCCATTTTAGAATGGCCGCATCATTCTGCCACCGCCCGAGGTTGCACGGGTTTTATTCTTTTTATCGCCTTTGATACCTACAATAACTTTATCGCCTTCTTTAATAGTGTTTGAAATAATTTCCGTATAAGAATCATCACTCAAGCCTGATTTAACAGGTATTCTTTTTAATTTTCCTTTAGACATTACCCAAATGCCCTGTTCTTTGTATTTTTGTCCGTTAGGATTAGGGGTGAATTTGAACGCAAAATTCGGCACACAAAGTACATCTTTATGGCGTGCGGTTATAATAGATACATTTGCTGTCATCCCCGGTTTCAATTTTAAATCCTCGTTGTCAACGGCAACAATAACCGTATAAGTTACAACATTAGAAACAGTAGTCGGTGACAATCTTACTTGTCTTACCACACCTTTGAAAGTAGTATCCGGATATCCGTCAAGTGTAAATTCCGCTTCCTGACCTTCTTGAACTGAGGCAATATCAGCTTCTGATACATTAACTTCTATCTGCATTTTCTTTAAATCCTGTGCAATTACAAAATGCTCAGGAGCTTGAAAACTTGCCGCAACAGGCTGACCTTCTTCAATTTTTCTGGATATAACAACCCCGTCGACGGGTGAAATTATTTTTGTAAATCCCAGATTGATTTGAGCATTTTTGTATTGTGATTGAGCACGTCTCACTTCTGCCTGCGCCGCCTTAACTTTATATTTATCAGAGTCATAATCACTCTCTGCTTGGTCTAATTCACTTTTGGGTATAAAGTTCCGTTTATATAAATTCCTGTAACGTGTAACTGTTTTGTGACTCATATCTAAATTTGACTGCATATCTCTCAGATTAGCCCTTGCGGCATTTACTTGTGCCATACTTTGATTGACAGTTTCTTGAAAAGTTCTAGGGTCGATAACCGCAAGCAATTGTCCTTTTTTCACAGGAGAATTATAGTCTGCATAAACTGCTGTAACAAGTCCTGACACCGTTGCACCGACACTATAAGTATTAACAGGGTTAATCGTTCCTGACGCTTCCACGACTTGCGTTATTGTTCGTCGCTCTACTTGTTGAGTTTCATACTTGGTTCCCGATTTGAATACTTTTGAACCTAAAAATATCAACAATATCAAGCATATAATCACTATGCCAAATATCTTTTTATCTTTTAGTTTTTCTTTAATTTTTGCTATATCAATCATTTATTTGCCTTTTTTATTCTTTCTGTTTACATTATCTTCTTCAAGTTTTATTTTTATTTCTTCTGACGCTATTTCTTTTTCCATAGCTGCCCTTGAAACATTATACTGGAAAATATTTTTTACATAAGTTCGCTGAGCATTGTTATAATTTACTTTAGCATCTTGAACCTCAATAAAATCACCAAGTCCGACTTCATATCTGCCATCAGCAAGTTCTAAGTTTTCCAAGGTTTGGCGGACTTTCGTTGCATTAAGGGGAATTTGTTCCTCTAGGGCTATCATATCCACATAGGTTTTTTGGATATCAAAATACATATTTTGTTTCAATTCATCAATATCGTTTTGAACCATATTGACCTGAATTTTAGCATTATCTATTTTGTGCTTTGTTTGAATAGGGTTTATTGATGATGAAATATCAACGGCAATATCGAATGAATTATCATTATAGTTTCTGCCACGCATATACCCATACCCGACAGAACCGGATATTTCAGGATAATATTCACGTTTTGTATACAATAATGACTGCTTCATCGCCTCTTTTGTTGCTTCTAATGATTTTAAATCATATCTGTTTTCATAGGCATATTTAACGGAATCTTCAAAACTCAACGGAAATTTATTTTTGAAAACATAATCTTTAAGTACCTCTGTTTTTTCTTCTTTTTTAGTTAAAGTCGCATTATAAACATCCGGAGGTAATTTGCTAATATCTTGATAGTCAGCTATTTTTACCAAACTAACAGGTAAATAGTTGTGCTCAAAATTGAAAGTATCAGTTCTTTTTATAGAAAAATTTGGAGCATTAGCTATATACATAGCATTACTCAGAGCAATCATAGCATTTTTGTATTCATTTTTTGCTTTGATAAAAGCTATTTTTGAATCACTCAGATAAACTTCAGCGTTTACAAGGTCAATTTTTGACCTTATTCCTTCTTCAAAATACGCTTTTGTTCTTTGGTAATTACGTTCATTTATTTGGACATTTGCTTGTTCAATCTCAACAGCTGCTTGAGCCGCAAGAACAGAATAATATTTAACTTTAATATTATAAATAGTATTTATTATTTCTTGGTTAAAATCGTGTTCTGCAGCAATTTTATAGAATTTCTCCATTCTGATAGCCGCATTGGTTTTCCCAAAATTCCAAATCCGCTCAACTAACCTTACATCAACGTCAGGTAACACTCTATTATTAGCCGTAACGCCGCGTGCTCTTGACCAGTACTGGCTATATCCGGCACCGGCTGATAATGTCGGGAAATACTCGGCTTTTGCGATACTGACATTATGCTTTGCCATCTTCCAATTATTTCGCATGTTCTTGATATTAGGGCTTCGTTTGAGCGCAATATCAATACACTCATTCAAAGACAAAGATGCACCTTCAACGATTGGCATTTTTTCACTTGCAAGCGAAATTTCTTCTATTGCAAAAACCGAGGTTGAAAATGTAAAAGTAAATATTATGAATATTATTAATTTTAAAATCTTTTTCATTTTTTATTGTTTTTAAGTTTGTCAATAAGTCCTTCCAGAGCGAATTTGTATGAATTTTTACCGAACCCGACAACCTGCGCTATTGAAACACCTGAAATAAGAGAAGTGTGCCTAAATTCTTCTCGGGAATGAATATTTGTCATGTGGACTTCAACTGTTGGAATATCAACAGAAGCTATCGCATCACGCAAGGATACGCTTGTATGTGTTAAACCGCCTGCATTAATAATAATACCATTATATTTTTCCAAAGCATTTTGTATTTTATCAATAATCTCGCCTTCATGGTTTGACTGAAAACAATCTAACTCTGCTCCATTGTTTTGAGCAATTGTTTTTAATTCGGTTTCAATATCCTGTAATGTAAAAGAACCGTATTTTTCAGGCTCTCTTGTTCCCAACATATTTAGATTTGGTCCGTTTATAAGTAAAATCTTCATACTATCTCCCCTGTTAATACGATATCACAGGTTTTGATAATGGCAAGTTTGTAAATTATAGTTTATCAGCCTTCGGCTGATAAACTATAATTTACAAACTTGCCATTAAGGTATATTGCTTATAGAATATTATTGAACAGTTGTAATCAATATTAAGGATATAATAAATGGGGAAGAAGATATTAGGGTTGTTAATGGTTTGTATGCTGACTATTACGACTGCATTTGGGGCAAAATTACCCGATGACGTTCAAAACTACTTAAAAAAGAACATATCAGGAATTGATATAAGATTTGACGGAGTAATTATACACCCTGACGGAACGGTTTATCTTCCTTTGTATCCCGCATCTATGAAGAAACCCGAGAAAATTGAAATTTCCGAAGTATATCCAATTGGAGCGACATTAATAAATAAACCTGATGTTGTTATTTTTAATAATGATTTTGTATTGTTAAAGGTAATAAAAGATTCTAACGGCAGAAACACTATCTTACACTTCGAAAAGCCGCCTATTCCTGTAAAGACAGGGATATTGCCGCAAGATATGCTTGTCCCGACAGGTTTAATTATTCCTGAAAATGTAAAAGGTATAATTGGGAATTTAGATATTGAACTTGCACCGGAAAAAGATATTAAAGTTGCGGCAGATACATCATTAAGCGCTAAAGTGTATAACAATGAATCAAAAACAGTTAACAAGTACGACAATAAATCAACTGTTAAAGCCATTCAGGATAAAAACTTGTATATGGTTTCTTCGTATTCAAAGAATATTTCGGTAGTAAACGGAGAAAAGTTCAAGGCTGAATACGCATTATCCCAAATAGCAACCCCTATTGATGCACAGATTACATCAGACAGCAAATTCTTATTGGTTACATCTTACGACAGCACTATGTTAAACATTATATCTATCGCTGACGATAAAATAATCAAACAGCTTGATTTAACGACCCAAGGCGGCGAAATAATTATGGATAATGCAAACAAAAAGGCTTATATCTCAGCTCCTAACGCATCTACAATTTATGTACTTGATACAAAAACAATGACTTTAACCCAAAGAATAAAAGTAAACGGAAGATGCGAAAAATTGGCACTATCCGAAGATTATCTTTTATATGTTGACAAACTAAGTGATAACATTTGGGCAATCGAATTGAAAAACAATTACAGTCTAAAAAACTTAGGCAACTTCCCTAACGTTTCAAAAATAATTCTCAACAACGGTTTAGTATACTTATCAAGCCGGACAAAAAGCAGAATCGCAATCATAAACTACAACACAAAACAATTAGTTTCAGAATTTCCAACAGTAGAAAAACCCGTTGATATGATGATTTACAAAGGGTTATTATATGTGCTTGGTGCAAATTATAACCAAATCCAAATTATTAATACAACGGATAGAGAACCTGCAGGGATAATAAATATTGAAGGCGACGGTTTTGCGACAAAACTATGCCCTATCCCTGACACATCAATGGTTATTGTAACTGACACAAAGGTCGGCAGATACACTATTGTTGATTTAAATACTAATAAGGTCATAAAAACTAATGGAACAGAACTTCCGGTAAACAGTGTTCTTGTCGGTAAAAAAATCAAAAAGATTAACTAATTTGTGATAAAATTAGGTTATGGAAAATAAATCAATAATATTATTGTCAGGTGGGCTTGATTCTCTGGTGTCTTTAGGAATAGCAAAAGAGGAGTATAATATAAAACTTGCTCTAACTTTTGATTACGGGCAAAATCCGGTTAAACAGGAAATTAAAAGCTCCGAAAAAATTGCTGATTATTATGGAATAAAACACAAGGTTATAGAACTTCCGTTTTTAAAAGAGGTTACCAATAACTCTTTTGTTGGGGGAAAAGAATTACCCACAACAAATCTTGGAACAAAAGAAAGCGCTCAAGCAGTCTGGGTTCCAAACAGAAACGGATTATTCCTGAATATAGCGTGTTCATTTGCGGAAGCAGGGAATTACACTCATATTTTATTTGGAGCAAACAAATCAGAAGGGAAAACTTTTCCCGATAACTCAAAAGATTTTGTTAACGCAATAAACGGAAGTTTCAATTATTCAACAATGAAAGGTGTTAAAGTTGTTGCACCACTAATAAATTATGATAAAATTGATATAGTAAAGGTTGCATTAGAGCATAAAATTCCTCTGGAGCTTGCATACAGTTGTTATGCTGACAGAGAAAAAAACTGCGGAAGATGTGAATCGTGCAGACACTTAAAAAAAGCTCTTGAAGCAAATAAAGCGTACAATTACATAGAACGGTTATTCTAATGAAAATAAAGTATATTAACGAAGAAATCAAATACATAGGTTCACAACTTGCACCGCATTGGATTTACAAAAATCACAAGCTCCAAGGTGATGCTATCGTTGCTTTTTGCGGGGAATGTGAAGTAAAACTTACCGAAATGGTTGATATAGAAGATGTTATCAATAATGAACCTATTTACAGCAAATATATGCTCAGCTTTATCACAGAACAGTTTAATGTGGATTTAGTTGAGGGAGTATTCAGACAAAGATTATTGATTTGCATAATAAAAGAGGAACTCGAAAAACGAGGGATTTTTGCAGAAAGAAACGGTGATGATTTAATGATAAATGGCGGGAAACTAACTGTTTCAATTGCAACAAAATCACATAATTCAATTCTTATTCATACAGGGGTAAATATATTATCAGAAGGGGCTCCGGTAAAAGCCTGCGGTCTGACAAGCGAACTGGGAATTGATGATATAAAAGAATTTGGGGCTACAATTATGCAAAAATATTCTGATGAGATAGAAGATATTATCTTAGCTAGTACAAAAGTGCGTGGAGTTTAAAAAAATGAGCCAATATTATAAAAAATATATGAAAAAACGTGAAGAAGAAAAACCGAGCTATGCAAAACTTTTTGTGGGGGCGTTTCTTCTTATGATAGTTTTCTTTGTAATTGTTGCAACACATTTAACATCAAGTGTTGATACATCTATCGGAGAAAATGACGAAGGCGATATAAAAGAATCCGGATTAGGAGTAAAACACCTTATCGACAGCCGACTGAGATTTATAAAAATGGAAGATGAAAGCGCAACCGTAACAAAAAAAGAAAAACCTGCAAATATTGAACAATATAACCAAACTATTCAGGAAGAAGCTAAAACAGGTTACAACGGAAACCTTCAAAACTCCTACGGTTATGAACACACACAGGAAACAAGACCATTGAGCCAGACTTATAATAATACTCAAAACAATCCTGTAAGTCATTCAGCTCCTAAACCTGTTACTGTCGCTCAGCCTCAGCAAGTCAAAATAAATATCCCTGCTCAAAGTCAGCCTACAAAGACATATAACACGACCCCGAATTATAATGTTAAAAAGAATTTGACACCTACAGGCATGAACTAAAATGAGTTATTTAATTGATACCCACGCTCATATTGATATGTATGAAAATTGGGAAGAAATAGTTGAAGATGCACAACAAAACGGGATAAAAAAAATTGTTATCCCGTCTGTTGAAGAACAATATTTTCAAAAAATCATTAATATTATAAACAGTAATGATAACCTTTATGGCATGCTAGGTATTTTTCCGACCGAAGCAAAGACTTGGGATGATAATATCTTAGATAAAATGAAAGAACTTGCCTCTAACAAAAAAATTGTGGCAATAGGTGAAATCGGACTGGATTACTATTGGGATAAAACTTTTGTTGACAAACAAAAAGATATTTTTGTCAAACAAATAAAACTTGCAAACGAATTGGATTTACCAATAGTGATTCACGACCGAGAAGCTCACAAAGACTGTTTTGATATAATAAAAGAATTAGGAGTAAAGAATAATAAAGTATTATTTCATTGTTTTTCCGGCAGTCCCGAGTTTGCGATGGAATGTGTAAAAAAAGGCTGGTATATCGCATTAGGCGGAGTCGTTACCTTTAAAAATGCCATCAAAGCAAAAGAGGTTGCAAAAACAATACCCTTATCACATCTTGTACTGGAAACAGATTCACCATATCTTACCCCAGTTCCGTTTAGAGGGAAAGAAAACAGACCCGCCTATGTTCGTTATGTTGCAGAAGAAATCGCTCAACTAAGAGAAGTTAATATTGAAGAAATTATAGAGACCACGACCCAAAACGCTGAAAAATTTTTCGGGATTATTTAGTTATGTAACAAAAAATATATATGCTGAAAATCAGTATAATCAAATATTTTTATATACATGTAGAGAGAACTAAATATTAACGAGGTGACTTTATGGCATTTGACTCATTTATAACTCCTGATGGTGAAAATCTTTTAAATCACGTAAATCAAATTGCAAATTTAACCGTACGTAGTCAATACAGAGCAGGAACTACAAACTGGGGAGAAATAAATCCATTGACATATAGTGGAGCAATGCCAACTGATTATGAAACAATCATGAACTCATCAGGTGCTAATGCTCCGATAGTATCTTTTGACGAAAACAGAGGAAGTGTGACAAGCCAACTTGTAAACAACGGATTTGGACTCGAAGGATGCAGAATAGATACTTCTTTTGTACAGACACACCAAGCAGAAATGGCAGCTAAAGCAGGTGATACAGAAAAGAAAAACGGAACAGGCAGCTATACTTATGAAATAAATGATAAAGGTGAAATTACCTATAAAAAGCCTGACGGCTCAAAATGTACAGTAACTGAATTTAGAACAGAAGCCGGTAATGCCGAATTCAAAAAGGCTCAAGAAGAAGCAAAAGCAAAGAAAGAAAAAGGATAAAATAAAAAAGAGGTTCAGATGAACCTCTTTTTTTATACATTATAAAATCTAACTTATCGGAACATCTATCGGCTGAGCGAGAATAACCTCAAGGGTTGAACCTTTTATCAGAGTTACTTCATCACCTTTTTTAAACAAATCTGCAACACTATCCCCGACAAGATATCCAAAACCGCCTATCGCCCCGCCTATCGCACAAAAAGGAGTTGTCAGATATTGAAGTCCGGGTAAAACATTTTGAGCTTTTCGCCCAAAGTTTGTTGACACCTTTGTTATATCACAACACTTTGTCCAGTTATCTTGTAATGCCTGACCGTAACCGAGTGTTTTATATATTCCGCCATCATAAGTAACCGTTCTCATACCGTAAACACTAAGACTTATAGGAAGTTGTCTACCCGTCGGAGTAACAACATGGTCAAATTCCAGATATAAAACAGCACCCCTTGAAAGCCTTTTTGACGGATTTACTTTCTGAACACAACCTCTAATAACAGAACCCGCAGGGAGAACAACCTTATCATCAATCTTTTGGTCATTTAATAACATCAAGTTGAAAGAATCACCGGTTTGACAAGCTAAAGTGTCAACTGTTTGTAAAAGTTCCAGAGAAAGTCTTGTTCCCGCAGGAATCCTTGCAGTTTTCGCATTTGCCTTATATGGCAAAGCAAAGGTTATATTTATTGTCATAGTTAAAAATGCTAATAATACAGCTAAAAATCTCATATTTCCCTCGCTCTTATTTTACCAAAATTATAGCATGCCACAATACTATTTGCAATTTGTTTGTAAATCATTCTTTAGTACAAATACGCGCTTTTAAAATGAATTTTTATCAAAAAAATATATCATAAATAAAAACAAAATATAATATTAAATATAATTGAATTAATCTTATATTTTAACTTTGACCACGGCTTTTCTGACTGTTTGCGGGATTTCAGGATTAATTGATATTGAGGGTTCATGCGCATCTTCAGGGTATAAAATCATAAATTCACCCACGTTTAATTCATAGAATATCCCTTTTCCCGACAAGAACTCAATATCTTTTTCTTTGTTATAAGGAATTTTTGAATCACAGTTATTATAATCCTCTACCCCAATCTTTTCGGCTCCACTGATTATATATTGAATATCAACGTATTCTCTATGCGCTTCATAATCGGCATCTTGCTTCGTCCGATAGGTTTGCAAATTAACATAAAGTTTGTCTGACAACACATGTTTTCCATCATCAATCTTTGTAAAATCAGTTTCTTTCAAATATTTTAGTCCAAGTTTTATATTTTCGTCCAATCTATTATATTTATCCGAATTATTTATTGTATCTTTTATCATACTAAATTACCCTTAAATATCACACATTTACCCCATTATACATTTACCCCACAAAAAATAAAAGTCCTGAAAATTTTTCAAGACTTAAAATATAAAATCATTACCTAATTATTTATTTAATCCGCTAAGAAATCCTATTGGCTTTCTGTCAGATGATTTCTTTTCTTTCTTAAGGACTTCAATTGCTTTATCAAAATCTTCATTTTTTATTGTTACATTTTTTGAATCTTCAGGAGTATACGTGCCTTGTTTAATTTTTTGATATATACCTTCTCTTTCCAAAGCGGCTTCTCTGGCATCTTCAACGGCAGCTGCAATATCTGAGCCGGTTGCTTTATTTTGGCACAATTTATCCACCACTAAATTTTCATCAAATTCTGTATCCAAGTTTTCTGCTGCAGTATGAATTTTCAAAATATCTTTTGTACCTTTCTTGTCAGGAGCAGGAACTTCAATAGAAAATCCAAATCTACCGGCACGAGTGAATGCATCATCAAGTGCTTCTTTTTTATTTGTCGCAGCAATCATGTAAATTTGGTCACCCTTTTTTTCAGAATCACTCATAAGCCCAAGAAGTGTATTTAAAGTTTTATCCCCAAAAGTGTCCGTTCCACCACGCTTTTTCCCTATTGCATCAACCTCGTCAATGAAAATCAATGCAGGCTGATTTTTTCTGGCTTCTTCAAAAAGGTTCGTCCAATTCTTTTCGGATTCTCCAACATATTTATCTTCTAATTGAGAAGCGTTTATCTTCTTAAACCAAGCGCCCGCTTCATTAGCACAAGCCTCCGCAACAAGAGATTTCCCCGTTCCTGATGGACCATAAAGTAAGACAGACTTCCTCATATTCTTACCATTCTTTAATTCAGGATACTTCATTGGATAAAGAATACTTTTTTGTAATTGAAAAATTGTATTATCCATTCCGCCAACGTCAGAAAACATTATTTTCTTAACCTCAGTCTGTGCATTTTTCTTTTCTAATGATATTTTAGAAAGTGATTTTTCATTAATTTCCTTTATTTTAGGCTCTACCTCTTTATCTAAATCAACAAAAAATGTGAATGAATCTTTAATAGGTAAAATAGTTTCTTCTTGCTCTTTTATGTAAATATCATGCTTTCCATAATTTACCGTATCACCGTCTAAAATAAATCCTGTTTCACCTTGTCTTAGAAAGCCTGTTTTATTTTTTTTATCCTTGATAATTAACGGAGTTTCGGATAAGTTTATAACTTCTTTTCTGTCTAAATTTTTATTAAACCCTATTGTGTTATCCATACCTTTTTCTTCAATGAAAAACACACGTTTTATAACCGTTTTGATATTATCAACATTTTCTTTTAAGGAATTTATCGCAGACTTATATTCTTTTCCCACAAGAATCAAATCATTTGCCCTTACAACATTATACAAATTGTTAATCTTTTTTGATACTTCATTTGTAGTTTTCATTGGTAATCCGCCCTTAAATGCAATCTTACCGGATTTTGCCAATAATACCCCATAATTTTTGTCCATAAGCACATTATTTGAATTATTATGCTGTTGTTTAATCCCCTTTTTGGAATCTGACTTAGTTGTTGATGCACCATAAAATTGGGCATTGTTGATGCCTGCTACCTTCATTTGTTCCCCTTTTTATTTAGTAATCCCTTGATAGTTCTTGATTGTCCTTAAATTTTAATTAAGTGTTCACATTACAATTATTATTTATTCTATACTTTTTTTCAGATTTGTCAAGGGGGGGGGGTAAATGTATAAAATACATACTTGTTAAAGAAACCCTTGAGTATTTACTTAAAACGGCGCATGTTTTTCATCATTTGCTGCATGCCAAGTTTACCGCCAAGCAGGTTACCCATATTGCCAAATTTTGCGAACTTGGATAAATTCTTTTTCATACCATTTACCCCTTTCATCATTTCACGCATTTGCTCAAATTGTTTTATAAAAATATTAATATCATGCAATGGAATACCGGAACCGGCTGAAATTCTTCTTTTTCTGCTTGAATCAATAAGTTGAGGGTTGTTTCGTTCTTCTTCAGTCATGCTTTGGATAAATACCTCTATTTTTTTAAACTGTTTTTCACCCTCGTGTGTTAATTCCTCTCGTTGATCTTTTGGGATATTTAACCCCGGAATCATACCCATTATTTGATCTAACGACCCAAACATGCTCATTTGTTTTTTCATTTTTAAAAAGTCGTTAAATGAAAATTCAGCTTTTTCCATTTTTCTTTGGAGTTCTTTTGCATCTTCTTCATCAATAACTTCTTTAGCACGTTCAACAAAAGTTACAATATCACCCATTCCTAAAATACGTGTCGCAATTCTTTCCGGATAAAAAGTTTCCAGAGCATTTAATTTTTCTCCCGTCCCTGTTAATTTAATAGGCTTTCCTGTACAATAAGAAACACTAAGTGCAGCCCCCCCTCTTGAATCGCCATCAAGTTTTGTTAAAACGATACCTGTTAATCCTAATTGTTCATCAAAGTTTTCCGCCACATTTACAGCTTCTTGCCCAACCATTGAATCAATAACAAGTAATTTCTCATCCGGCTTAAACATTCTATCTATCAGCAAAAGTTCTGCCATCATATCAGTATCTATCTGCAATCTACCTGCGGTATCGAGAATAACAACATTATAACCGTTTTCCTTTGCATATTCCTTTGCTGACCGAACTATATCTGTCACATTATCTGAACCGTCAATTGAAAAGCACTCAACACCTATCTGATTAGCCAAAGTTTTTAACTGATTTATAGCAGCTGGCCTGTAAATATCACACGCAACCAATAATGGATTTTTACCTTCATTTTTGAGCTTTACTGCCAGTTTTGCCGATGATGTTGTTTTACCTGAACCTTGAAGCCCGAGCATCATAATAACAGATGGTTTATTATCAAGATTCAAGGGTACATCAGATTTCCCTAAAATATTTACCAATTCATCATTTACAATTTTAACAAGCTGTTGAGCGGGATTTACCCCTTTTATTATTTCTTCACCTTCTGCTTTATCTTTTATATTTGATATAAATGCTTTAACCACTCTTAAGTTAACATCAGCCTCTAAAAGCGCACGTCGGATTTCTCTTAGCGCCTCTTTCATATTTTCTTGAGTAAGTTCTTTTTGTCTTGTTGTATTTTGAATTATATTTTGTAATCTATCAGCCAGTGAATCAAACATAATATCCCCTATTTAATATTCATATTTTACATTTTTATTCGATTACTATTTATTACTAACCTATTCGGCAAGTTTTATATAGTACAAGTTATTTTGCCATCTTAAATCAAGATATTTAACTTTTTTATTTAATACTTTAACTTTCGGTAAAATCGCAGACAATCCGCTTATTTTCTTTAATGTATCCGGATACGTAAGCGGAGAAATTGCACCTAATTTAATTTTAACCGTCGGAATCTGAACATAAATATCATCAGGATTCCTCCAGTCTATATATTGAACAGGCTCTTTAGAATATTGTTCTATATCCTTTGCAATATTTGTTATAAATTTAATTTTTTCCGCATCAATTTTACCGGTTCCCGAATACGAACCGTAGGTCAAAACCTTAACAGTCTTGAACATAGGATTGAGCGGAAGATATGCACGTCCTATCGGAGTTCCGTCTTTTGTGTAAAAAGCAATTGGCGGAACCTTTTCGTTCGGTGCAATTGTTATTGCAGGTTCTCTTTCCTGAACAAGAATTTCTATCCTTGCCGGAAGCCAATATCTTCTTATATACACATTTTTTATCGGAGGAATTCTTAAAATTGATTCTTTAATTCCATCTGTATTCATAAGAAAAATCGGTTTATCATCAACCTGATGTTCTTGAACAGCTTTTAAAATTCTGTCTGATGATGCAATATAATTGTTTTCTATTTTTATTGATGTATTGCCAAGACTTGAAAACGCCATCGGGTTAAGTTTCCAATATTTCAGATTAAGAATTAAATATATTAAAACCGACAAAAATACAAATAAACACAACCTCGCAAACATAAGCATTATTCTGACATTATTTTGAGATTTTCTTATTTGTCTGTTCAGTTGTGCTTGTTTTAATCTGTGGTCAGGCTGAAAACGACTGATTTTACTTTCATCATCGTCATTCATATAATCAGATTGAGAAGTATTTTCGAAATTATTATTATAGTTATTATACCTATTATCATTATCAAACATTATTTGTTCAAGCCCGCACTTTTTAATGTTAATTCAACCAATTCATCATAAGAAATCCCCATAGATGCTGTCTGAGCCGGCAAATCACTCGTATCAGTCATTCCCGGAGATGTGTTCACTTCCAATATATATGGCATATCCTCTGTTACGACAAAATCAACTCTGCTGACACTTCTACAGCCGCATGCTTTGAACGCTTTAACTGCGTAATCTTTTACAGATTTTGTCATACACTCTGAAAACTCAGCAGGAGTAATAAAATCAGTCATCCCTTTAGTATATTTTGCTTCATAATCATACCACTCATTATGTGGACGCATTTCAAGAATATCTGTTGCAAACGGCTCCCCATCTTTTTCAAGCACCCCTACTGTCGCATCTTTACCGACTTTGTATTCTTCAATCAATATATCCTGTTTAAATTTTGATGCTTCAAAAACTGCTTTTACAAGCTCATCCTGATTATTAACTTTACTCATCCCAAAACTTGAACCTTCGCAAACAGGTTTGACCATAAGAGGATAAGTTAAATCCCTCGTTTTATCAAAAAGATTATGACCCTTTGATAAGCATACAGACTTTATAACAGGAAGCCCCGCATCTCTTAAAACTTTTTTTGTAAATTCTTTATTCATACAAATTGCACTCGCCATAACACCACAACCTGTATAAGGAATCTTTAAGATTTCTAACAGCCCTTGTATACAGCCGTCTTCACCATATTTACCATGCAAAGCGTTATATGCAAAATCAAAACCCTTTAAATCCGACGCAATATTTTCAGTCACTTCTATCAGTTTTGTATTTTTATACCCCAATCTTAAAAGCGCTTCATAACAGTTTTTGCCTGAGCGACGCGATACTTCCGCTTCAGATGAAAAGCCACCGCATAATACCGCTATTTTTGAGTCTTTTTGTAAAGTTGTTTGCATATTTCTTCCTCACGTTTACTTTTCTTTCCTATGAACCTTATTTCCGGTTCAAGTTCTATTGTATAAGTTTCTTTTACCGTCTTATACATTTTATAAATCATCTCTAAAACATTTTCTGATGTTGCATTCCCTGTGTTTACGATAAAATTTGCATGTTTTTCCCAAACTTTAACATTATCACAGCAGAGTTCTTTCACCCCTGCCTTATCAAGAAGCCTGCCTGCTGAATCGTTTTCCGGATTCTTAAATACACTTCCTGCGTTTGGATAAGCTAATGATGGCTGAATATTTTTCCTGAATTCAAGATTTCTGTCCATCAACTCTTTAATCTCTTGCTGAGGCGCTTTCTTTAATTCAAACTCGGCACCAAGCAGAATATACTTTCCGCCTTGCAATAATGAATGTCTATATCCAAAATCCATTTTATCTTTTTCAATATACATAATTTCTTTGGTTTTAAAATCATATAGGCAAGCTCTTTCAAAAGTATCGGATATATTCTGTCCGTGCGCCCCCGCATTCATAAACACATTCCCGCCAATAGTTCCGGGGAACCCTATCATAAACTCAAACCCGCTTAAAGATGACTGATACGCCGTTTGTGACGCTATTGGGCCTCTAACTCCGCATTCTGCTATAATTCTTGTCCCCCTGACAGATATATTATCCATTTTAATTGTTGAAATAACGTCCCCGTCATAGCCTTGTGATGAAAAAATCACATTTGAACACCCGCCAAGAACAACAGGATTTTTAACCGTTTTTAATAATTCAACAAACTCCTGTTGATTTGCCGGAAAATAAACACGCTTCACAATCCCGCCGACCTTAAAAGTCGTTAAATTGGTAATATCAAAATTTTCTCTTACTTCGATTTCTTTTATTTGCATGCGATTTCCTCTCTTGCAGTTTTTAATTCTTTCCCTAAATTAGTAATCGTTCCGGCTCCAAGCCCAATAACTATTGTATTTTCTTTTAATGTCGGCAATAATTTTCTTGCAACATCGCTTATATCACCTGATAAATATTCTGCATTACCAAGTTCTTTTGTAAACTTTTCAGAATTTACCCCAACTATCTCATCTTCCGATGCTGCATATACATCAGTCACAATTATTCTGTCATTATCTGACAAAACATTATGTAAAGCATCAATAAATTCGTTCCACAGACTTTGTAATCTTGTATATCTGTGAGGCTGAAATACAGCAACGACCTGCTTATTCGTAAAAGATTTCATCGCAGATAAAGTTGATTTTATTTCTGTCGGATGATGTGCATAATCATCATAAACGGTTATCCCGTCAAACTCCTCAACCTTTTGAAACCTTCTGCCCATGCCTGTAAAAGTTTCTGAAAACGGAGCGATTTCTTTAATATCATAACCGTCAACACTCAAAGCTGATAAAACAGCAAGCGCATTATAAACATTGTGCTTCCCCGGAAGAATAATTTTTGCCGAGGTTAAAAATTCTCCTTTGGAATAAACATCAAAAGTCGTATAACCAAAATTATAATCAATATTTTTAGCCATATAATCAGCATTATTATCTATTCCGTAAGTTATATAACCATTTACCCCTTTTAACTGTTTTGCCCCATTATCATCAATATTAACGAGTATTTTAGTATCTTTATCCAGCTCTGATAAGAACAACTCATCAAAAGTATACAAAACATCCTTTAACCCGTTTTTATAATGGTCAAGATGGTCAGCTTCCAGATTATTCACAACCACTATATTTGGTCTGTATTTTACAATCGTACCATCACTTTCATCAAGCTCTGCAATAAAATTTCTGCCATCTTCATTATATTCAGCATTTGTATTGTATTCGGGAATAATCCCGCCAACAACAAACGAAGGCTTATTACCCGACTTTGCCAACAAATAAGAACAAAGCCCGCTTGTTGTGGTTTTTCCGTGTGTACCTGAAAATCCTATAAAACATTTATCAGACTCTGATATTTCTTTTAACAAATCAGAACGATGATAAATTTTTAACCCAAGTTCTTTTGCCTTGATTAATTCGGGATTTGTTTCTCTTATAGCAGAACTCACAACAACAATTGCGCCATCAGGAACATTTTCAGCACTATGCCCGATGGAAATTTGCCCGCCGAGTTCTCTCAATTGTTTCACATATTTGCTATCCGAAATATCCGATCCTGAAACCTCAAAGCCTTGTTGTAACAAATACTTAGCAAGTCCGCTCATTCCGACTCCGCCTATTGCTATAAAATGATATTTTTTGCTCACAATGTTCTCCATAAACCAAATTATATCATATATTATAGTACAAATATGCATTATCGAAGAATTATTAAGACAAGAAAAATTATTCGTACCTCAAAGCATCAATTGGTTTTAAAAGAGATGCTTTATAAGCGGGATAATATCCAAACCCTATCCCGACAAGCCCTGAAAAACCAAGAGATAAAAATATAGAAAAAAGTGAAATTTTAACCGACATATCTGTTGCAAAAAATCCGACCAATAATGAACCCGTTATTCCCACAAAAACCCCGATAAGTCCGCCTATAATAGAAAGTAAAAATGACTCTATCAAGAATTGCCATCTGATATCCCAGGCTCTTGCCCCGATTGCCATTCTTATCCCGATTTCTTTTGTTCGCTCTGTTACGGATACAAGCATAATATTCATAATTCCAATTCCACCGACTAACAAGGAAACTGACGCAATAGACGCTAAAAGGATTGCAAATGTATTTACGGTTGACTTCATTTTTTCCTGAAATTCGGCAGAATTTCTAATCTCAAAATCTTTGGTCTGATTTGCACCTATGTTATGCCGTTTCATAAGTATTTCATTAATATCTTCTATCGCTGTATCAATTGACTCATCGTCATAGCATTTTACAACTATCTGATCAACAGTATTAGGGAACTCTGTTCCGAATATTTTTCTTTGTCCTGTTGTAAGCGGAATAAAGACTAAATCATCCTGATCAAATGGTCCTGTCTGACCTTTTGCTGTCAATGTGCCGATTATTTTAAATGGTACTCCGCCTATTCTTATGGTTTTACCGATTGGATCAACATCGCCAAACAATTCTGTTTCTATTGTTTTTCCGATAATGGCGATATTAGCGGCATTTCTTATATCCTCCATTGAGAATTTTCTGCCTCGGTCAACCTCAAAGTTTTTTACATAAAAATAATCCGGCATAATCCCGTAAATCGAGGTTGCCCAGTTTTGATTACCATAAGTGACCTGTTTAGATTGAGAAGAACAAGGTGAAAGTGCATCAACCCCTCTTGCGTGTTGCCTTATAGCATGAGCGTCTTTTGTTGTCAGAGTCGGGGTAGAACCCATCCCCATTCTAACCCCGCCAGAGGTTGCAGAAGCACCCCTTAGTGTCAGAATGTTTGTACCCATAGATTCCATGTTAGCCTGAACTTTTTCCTGTGCGCCCGTGCCTATGGCTAGCATTATAATCACTGCACTAACCCCGATAATTATACCGAGGCTTGTCAGCATACTTCGCATATTATTAACTTTTAAAGAATTTATCGCTATTTTTAAAGTCGATTTAAAATCTATCAAGTTTCTCTGCTCCTTTGTTTTTGCCATTCGTCTTTTTGCAGGTCTGACACTATATGCCCGTCTTTAAACCTGATTATCCGTTTTGTATATTCTGCAATATCCGGTTCGTGGGTTACAAGCACAATTGTTTTTTTGTATTTTTCGTTAAGCTCCACAAAGAAATTCATAACATCAATACTTGTTTTTGTATCAAGGTTCCCTGTCGGCTCATCAGCCAGAATAAGCGGAGCATCATTAACAATAGCTCTTGCAATCGCCACACGCTGCTGCTGACCGCCTGACATTTGGTTCGGCAGATGGTCTTCTCTGTTTTTTAAACCGACAATCTCTAAAGCATATCTTGCCCTTTTGTGCCGTTCTTCTTCAGGGATTCCTTTATAAATCATTGGAAGCTCGACATTTTCAAGTGCCGAAGTCCTAGGAATAAGGTTAAACCCTTGGAATACAAACCCGATTTTAGAGTTTCGGATTTCTGATAATTCATCGGTTGAAAGTGCCAATACATCAACCCCGTCTAAAAAATAAGAACCCGATGTCGGGGTATCAAGCGTTCCTAATGTGTTCATACAGGTCGATTTTCCTGAACCTGATGTTCCCATAATGGATACAAATTCCCCTTCATTTATACTGAAAGATACATCATCAAGGGCATTAAAACTTTCTTCCCCAGTTCTGTATGTCTTTATTAAATTTTTTACTTCTATCAATGCCATAAATTGTATAAGTTGATTATATAACTTGTGATTTTATTCTATCATAAAAAATAGGACGAGAATTTAATTTGTCTTATTTTATGCTATTCTTGGGGTAAAGTGGTCAGTGGTAAATGATATGGAGTATGTATAATGCAAGTGCAAACGATAAATAATCAAAATAATAAAACAAGTTTCGGTGCAATTTATTATCCTAAAAATATTAAATTTAATAAGGTTCAAGAACCTATTGCAGAGGCAATAAAAAAAGCTATG